>NZ_JBMGUV010000043.1:0-38949 GCF_049058285.1 Lysinibacillus sp. UGB7 | reverse complement strand
AGATCCAAACAATCATTCCATCGCCTCCAGCTTTCGATTAGTTATTCTGGTTTTACATTCATTTTTGCTAACACCCTTTGACGTTCTTCTTCGAAATTAATAGCCTGTCCTATTGACTCCGTAACTGGCGCCATTTGATTATGATTAGATGCCTCATTACGCTTGTTAAACCAATCTGGAACCACTTCAGTACGTCTCTGTGATTTACCTCGATAAGACGTATTCTGCTTTTGTTGTTTTTGTGCTTCGAACCGTAGTCTGTCTGCTTCAACATCTGCGATTGTTGTAAACTTCTTGTTGCTCCAGTCTTTTAAAATCGTTTCAACGTAATTCCAACGAAGCACATTGTTTTCTACCGCTAACTTCATTGCGTGAACCACAAGTTCATCTGTTAGATCATCAATCCAATTGCTGATTTTATTAGCGACATGAGATGTAATGCCACCAAATCCATTTTGCTCATAGAACTGGAATGCGTTCGGCGGTTTAGGTTTTGTATTGTCCTCTGCGTATGCAGGAGCCTTATTGTCATCATCATTATTTATATTTGTAGTAATCTTTGTAGTAATCTCTGTATTTGTCCCCACTTCTACGTCACCACCCTCCCCACTTTGAAGGTTAGAGGGTGGTGACTTCTGCGGTAACACCCTCCCCACTTTGAAGGTAATACCCTCTAAAAGTCCTACGTCTAAACTGATAAACATTACGTTATACAATTTGTTAGGGCCTGTGCCAACAGTGCGAAATTCTCTTTTCACTACCCCAAGTTCTTCTATCCGATCGAATGCTTCTTTTACTTGCTTTTTACTCAAGTTAAACTGATTAGCAAAGCTTTCATAATTTCGCTGTAGCAGGTCTGCCTTGAACTTTTTCTTAATACCCAAGAGTTGTCCAGTTACTTCGTCTTTGACGTAAGTAGGGCGGTGCCAATAGATGATTTCCGCTAAAATAATGATGCTGTTTAAATCCGGCTTACCATTTTCAAAAGTTAAATTTTGATACCATGTGTGAGGTATCACGTTTCCTTCCAAATGCATTTGTCCCATTGCATCTACCGTTGCGTTTCCTGTTGTAAACATGTGACGTCCCTCCTATAGTGCTTAACCCTTCCAATTCTCAATAAAGCGTATTGCAGTCTGTAAATCTTTCGGATTAATAGACTTATAAGAATCTACGTTATAGCGTTCTTTGAGCGCCGAATACAACGCCTTAAATAACACCGATTGAGCATTTCTTACACTTGTTAACTGATAGACACGCGCGCTGATTGCTTTTTGCAATCGACGGCGTTGTCCTTGTTGTAATACACTCAAAATTTTCACCTACCTTAAAGTTGAATAGATAATAAAACAGAGAGGCTTTAGATAGAAATTTCACGATTCATGAAGTTTGATGGTAAAAAAATAGATTCAACATCTTTTTTGAAATAATAAGAAATAGCAAACATTTCATTGCACTTGAATTGAGATATGCCCTGTTCCTTATTTATATAGGTACGTACATCTACTTCTATAAGATCCGCCAGTTGCTTTTGAGTCACATTTGAACTACTACGAAGTTTTATTAGATTGGTTTGCAAATTTCTTCACTCCCTCCTTTTTCTTCATATTACATGAAATTTAACTGCATATCAACCCAAATATTTCATGTAACATGAAATTATTTTTTGCAAATTTCATGAAGTATGATATAATTGTTTTTGTAAAGGAGGTGAGTTTATGAAAAAAGACATTTCAAAATATGTAGGCCAACAAATAAAGCACTATAGAAAACAAAATAGATTAACCCAGAAAGAATTAGGTTTGAGGCTGGGAGTTAAACATAATACAATATCATCTTATGAGAACGGTACTAACGAGCCAGATCAAGATATATTATTTGCTTTAGCAGAAATTTTTAGTATCTCAATAAATGATTTTTTTCCAGACTTAGAAAATAATAATTATAATAATACTTCTTTTGATTTCGAATATGACTTCATTCCAGTTCCAGTATCAGCTGGGATCCCGTTAAATATTGACGGCATGAAAGTGAATGACGTTGAAAAGATTAAAGTACCTGATTTTATAATGGGCCGATATGCGAAGCGAAGGGATATTTGGATAATGAAGATTAATGGGGATTCTATGAATAAAGTCATTCCTCACGGTTCATTAATAGCAGTTAAAAGCAGTAACATAGACGATTTAAAAGATAATGACATAGTAGTTTTCAGTAATGGATATGAATATTCTACAAAGAGATTCTTTAATGATAAGATAAATGAACGAATAATATTTAGACCAGATTCTACAGAATTATGCTTTACAGATTACACAATTCCTTATAAAAATGCCAATGAGTTGAAAATTCATGGAAAAGTAGTAACCTATATAGTAAATTTAGATTAATTGTTTATATGTACATGAAAACAATTGAAGGACTAGCTCATATGCTGGTCTTTTTTTATTTTCAAAGGACTTTCTTTACCGTTTGTAGAAGTATACTTTAGAAGTGGAGTGACTAATTTGAACTATTTTATTTATAAGATACAAGGAAAGCATATGGAAACAAAACGTACACGTACTTTAAAGATTAATGCACTCAATGAAGATGACGCAAAACAACAGGCATTGGAATCTGGGTTAGAATCTTGTACAAGCATGGTAATAATACCTTTTGATGAGCCTACGCAAAATCAGTTAGACTATGCTAGGGATTTAGGTATTCAAATTCCTGCTGGCTTAACAAAAGATGATGTATCAGCTCTTATTAGTAGAAAAATTAATGGAGATGAAGATTATGATCAAGGCCTTTTAGAATTTGCAACAAACCATAGGATTTATGTATCGAAATACATAGCTTCATCTGATTTGTATGGGATTACCTTTCATAAACTGTCGATTGTAGATCGTATTGCTTTTTTTGCTTTTGCTATTTATCGTGACATAACAAGAGATTCTCATAGCAATTTAGATACACATCCAGCTCGGAACAAATTTTATGAGTTGGCTGCATCTAAAGAAAATGATATACAGTTTATAAAATCTTTGGATCGCTATAGAAGTGGAAAGGAAATACAACATTTTGGAGAAATCACTGTCATAGATTCAACAGGAAACTGGACATCGACAGCTGGATCTGTTGACTCTATTGCTTATAAAAACGTTCGTCAATATTTGATTGAGCAAATGTTAATATCTGAATCTACGCCATATAGAAAGAAAACAATACATAAATCTAGTGTTACAAATACAAGTACCAGAACTGTTTCACCATCTCCGGTTAATAATACAAAAGGAAAAGGGTGTGGAGCAGTTGCTGTACTTTTCTTGGCCATCTCTGCAGTCTTGGGTGGAATACATTTTTTATAAACAAAAAAGAACGGCTCTATGTCGTTCCTTTTTTCACTCACTGGCGTTTAACTCAATAATCGTTCTATCTCCTTTCTTTAAATATTCTTCACTTAACATCTGACTAATTTCATGCAGTGTACGATGTTCTCCATCAAATTCAATGGCGTAATTTTTATTTATAAAGTCTTTGAAATCTTCATAATCAATTCCACTTTCCGATGATATGTCGGTTACAATAAAAATTCCGTTTGGCTTTCTTACTACATCTCCAACTTTTAAATTCATGCGTTACATTCCCCTCATAATATCTTTCTTATGCATCTCTTTTTAAACCTTCAATTCGTCAATGATTTTTCTGACAACCTGTCTAACTGTTTCATTAAAATTCAATTCTCCATACTTCGTTTGCTGTTCAAGTTGTACAATCAGATTACTTGTTAAATCCAAAGTAATGCTGTATTGGTAGTGTACAGAAGATATATGTATTCGTTGTTTCTCATCATCAATTACTGCATACACTTCTTCAAAATCAGTAATACGAAATTCGAATAATTTTGCTCTCATTTTAGTTCACTCTCCTACACAATATCTTATTTATTTTTGTAAAAAAGCAACTTATACTAGGGTTGTCTCTGGAAAAGACCGTAGTATAAGCTGCTCATTAGAGTGGCTTATTTTTTATTTTCACAAATTTACACTAAAAGTCTGACTCTACTATTTCTTCTTCAATACCGCCCACAATACGGCTCGATATTTCTAATTTACCTTCTGGAATAACTTCTATATCTTCGGCCAAGTTCGGTCTTGGTAATGATGTTGTGAATGGTTGAATTGCTGTATTTTCAAGTTTGTTATTTAAACCCACTACAATATTTTCGACATTGTTTATCTTGTCTATCACAAGAGACAGATTGTCTATAAGGCTGTCCATTTTCTCTTCTTTTTCAATCAAACTACAGATGTAAGGTGTAAGTTTTCTTTCGCTACCTAATTGCTCAAGCTTTGCGTAAACATCATCAGGCATTTTATTCCCTGTTAGCGTCAGTCGCTTTTTTTCTGACATGCGATATCCCTACTTTATTTAGTTTTTTCATTCAAACTTAGGATTTCCAGTGCGGTTAAATTAATAGTTCTAGCTGTCGGTCGGAATACTTCATCTTTAGTATCTTCTAACAAATCACTTAAAAAATAATGATTATTTTCCATGATTCCCTCGTTAGTATTACGTGCTATAGACTGCTTTATATAAGGCTCTAAAATAGGTGCTTCTCCTCCAAAATAAATGAATTTTAAAGCCTCCTTTGTATTCCCCTTAAACGATTCCATTACTTTGTAAACTAATATATCAGAGTACTCTTGTAACATTTGCACAATAGGGTCTGTTAAGTCGACACTTGTACCAGTATTAGGATTTTTAAAGACATAGCGCAACGTCACATAATTATCAACAATAAATTGCTCTAAACTACGTAATTCTGAGAAATATTCAATGAGTTTCTCTTTAAGTAGCTTCTCTAATCTACCCAAATATGGCTCAATTTGTATCACCTGAAAACTATTTGAAGAAACTGGAGTATTCAATCCTTTTGCCAAGAGAACTCCATCTGTAGAACCGCCCCCAATATCAATCAAAACAGTCTGATTATCAGCAAATTTTCCAGCCTCTGTTCTTTTTTCAATAACTGTTACATCTTTTTCTTCATTTTTTACTATTTTGTATTTTAACGCCCATCTACCAACTTCACTTTCGATATGACATTTTGCATTTTTAATATTAATAGTTAACTCAGTTTCCATGCCAGGTGTCAGCAACTTAACCGTATGCTCACCAATAAAACGATTTACCATTTTATTTTGAGCGATTGAAAATTTATCTTCTTTTTTCAAGAGCCACACTGGTAACATCATTTTCATATTATCTATTTCGATAGTTGATTCAGAATTTTCTTCTTTATTAATTTTATATGCATATGTCATAGCAGCTAAAAAAGTTGCATAAGGAATATAACTATTTATTTTATCATGCATTTTCCCAACATGACTGTGTGCAAAAGGACTAGTTTCTGCTAATTTCCCAACCATAAAGAATTGCTCTTCATCATCAATGATAGTTGAAATTACTAAACGATTAAGTAAGTCTGCTGTATCCTCTACTGGATTTGTAAACAATCCTTCAGCTTGTTCTTTAGATATTTTTACAACACATGTAGGAATTTCGAAATAATAACTGTCAATCAAAAAGTTACCTGTTGAATTTCCAAAGTCTGCATTTAATCTTTCGACTTTCATATATAGACCACTCCTTCATTTTGGTACACAACGATGCGTACTTATATTTCCATTATAGCTAAGATTATCAAAAAAGCAAGTAAATTTAACAAACAAGTACACATATAGTACACATTAAATTCGATTTCCCTAAGCATATTTCATATGACCATTACCTCTGTAATGAGAGATTCACTTTACGCTCCAATAAACACCATATTTATTTAACTAATGTGCCCTAATAAATCTCATAATCTATTGAATTATATATTGACAAGAAGAAACCAATACAGCAGAATAGCTGCTCGCTCTAGGAAATGGGCGGACGAAGGTTACCTATAGCCGCATACTAAAAGAAGTATGTGACAATAAGTAACCACCCAAACAAATACAGCGTCATAGTGACGTCTGAGGTTTCTGTCCGTCTTGTTTCGTGTCATACTCTCGTATGTTACACTCTCACAACATTACAGTCCGTTGTGTGTAGTAGTCTAATAGTCTACATGAGTGCAATTACCTGCACCGTAATGCACCTGTAATCCCACCGCGCCGTTAATGGCCGCGCACGCCAATTCACCACACCAGAAACAAGAAACTGGCTTGACTGTGGTATATCCGAATTTTTTGCATCGGCTCGTCACACCGTCGGCTAAGTTTATTTCAGTAGCGTTGCTCTTGCTCTCCGCTCTTAACTTTAAACATAACCTTACTTGATCTTAAAAGCCCTTTTAAAACCAAGTAAAATTAGGTTATCAGTTATGTAAGCGAACAAAAAAGCACCTATCTATACCCTGTGTAAACAAAGGTAAGATAGATGCTTTTTAATGCTTAGGATACAAAACTGGCAAATACAAAAAATATTTGCGCTTAAATGGTTGCAATTATCCCAAGAAAGATATAATATAAGCGTATCAAACCGATGTGGCTGTAACACATGGTTAAGAAATCGAGTCGAGCGTTTTCAGGGATTCCCGTCCCTTTAAATTAGCTGTGAAGCTCGATTTTTTTTATGCAATTTTTCGTTCGTTGTTTGTTAACTTGAATACTACCACTATGTGGATAAGTTTTGCAACTAAAACTAGTAAAAAAATAGTTATCCACAACTCATTTACTAGAATTTAGGATTTTATATACAGTGCTTCGGGCAATGTTGAACTCTTTCGCTATATCAACTGCACTCTCTCCGGCTTTGAAGAGTGTTATGATATGGCGTTTTGTTTTTTCATCTACAGATGGGCGACCACCAATGCGACCACGCTTTCTTGCTGCCTCTAATCCTGCCTTTGTTCGCTGCTGAATAATATCTCTCTCAAACTCGGCAAATACGGCCAACATACCGAACATAGCTCTGCCCGTTGGTGTGGATGTGTCAAATGCATCATTGATACTAACAAAATCCACATTTTTCTTTTTCAGTTCGTCTGTCAGTTGATATAGCTCCTTGGTGCTTCTTGCTAGACGGTCTAATTTAAACACCACGAATAAATCGCCAGCTGCAGCAGCCTTAAACGCATTTTGTAATTCCGCTCGTTCATCATTGCGACTGGAAATCTTTTCTACATACATAATCAATTCTAAGTTTTTGTCTTCAGCATACTTTTCGATGGCCATTTGTTGCATATCCAAATTTTGATCGTCAGTGCTAACACGTGCATATCCAATAATTCTCATAAAGTGCCCCTTTCTTGTCTATAATCATACGTTTTATATAATTATAATCGTAGACGAGTAAAAAGACAAATAGTGCTACTTTAGAGAGTAGGGAAGGTAGATTTTATGTTAGAAGGTTTTTATGTACATAAAACGATGGATAAATGTACTTAAAATAAATTTGATGGGGAACAACATTAAATCAATACTATTTTTAAAAATTTCATTTCTACAAAAACTAAAAAGGACCAAGAGAGATTATTTATCACTCTTGGTCTTTTTAGTTTTTTTCTTTTTATTAGGGAAGGTAGGTAACCCATAGCGTTCAGATTGTTTTTTTACACCTTCGATAATCTTGCGTCTTTTTTCCTCTGTAGTACTCATCACTGATCACCTCATAATGTTTTATTTCAAGTGTGGCCAGAATTAATTTTTTCTAAACGTTCTAGGACAAGAACATGTAGCCATAAATTGGACTATAACCAGAAGAGGACATGGGACACTAAGACACTGTCCTAAAATTAGAATGCTATTTGGGGGTCGGGGGAGTGGAAAAAAAGGGCGGAATAGTACAACGATCAGATAAAAAACGAGATGTAAAACCTACTCTGAAATTGGATTTAAAGGATGTTATTTACCGTTTGTCACACATTACATACACGCCAGTTAAGGATGTTTGCCCAGCACTTTGTATGATGGTCCTTAAAGATCGACAAACAATTGAACACTTGTCCCAGTTTTTTAAAAGAGATTTGCTGTTTGATAACACTATGTTTCGGGGCCACTTTAGTAATAAGACCATAGAAAAACGTATTAATGTTCCAGGGGAAAGGGTTACGACTAGATTTACACAGAGTGATTATTCATCAATTGCTTTATTAGCGTTTGCACTAGATTGTACTGTATCAAGAGCAACAGCAATTCTATTAGAAATTAGCATGAGTCAGATACGCTTTGTAAATGAATATGTAAAAGATTACTTACGCCACGAATTATCAGAATCACAGTTAAGAGAATTTAAGGAGATATTAAGATATGTGAATAGTAATGGAGAGTCTCATCATTCATGGTTCTCCTTACTAGCGCATGTTGTAGATGAGGTAGGTTCGCCTGTAAATCGAATTAAAGAAGCTATTAGTAGTTTTATAGATTTAAACTGGAGAGAATAGGTATTTCTATATTTGTTTTTTTACTTAAAAAAAGTAAAATAAATCACAGAAACCTATTTACTTTTTTAAATAGGTGTAGTATAATTAATTTATAGAAAGGAGGTGAACAAGAGTGGATGATTTAGAAAAAGTCCTTGCAACAATAGCACTAGTCGCAACAGCATTTAAAGCTTTCACATCAGGCTTAAAAGACATTTACGACATGATGCAAGGAACAAAGAAAAAGCGACGCCCTCCCGCAAAGAAGAAACGTCGCAAATAAGCTGTGAAGGAGGTTGACGCCTCCTTCTCACTAAAATTATATCACATCCACTTATATGTATGAAAAAAATGCTTAAACGATTTGGTTATACAAACATTGCTTTATTAATCGCTAGTACAGTTATAATACTCACATATGTTGATTTCAAAAGTCCTTCAGCATTTGATTATGTATTATTAACGCTATACGGAATCACACTTTTAATTCACATCATAAGGCTGCTGATACTGTTTATGTCCCAAAAGAAAAGGTGAGTACATGGAATATAAATTTAAAACAACCGAAGAACTACTGACATTTTTAAACAAAGAATTATTGTCTGCAGCTGAAGCCGCTGGGGTGCTAGACATATCGAAAGCTCGACTCGGTCAATTAGTAAAAGACGGAAAGTTAGTAGCTGCCAAAGAACAACCGAAAATGTTTTTAAAAAGCATGCTATTAGAGAAAAAAGATGAACTTGAATCGCTTCGAAAAAAATTCAGACCATATGATGAATAAACCAAAAAAAGACCAGGTACTCACTTTAAAATGAGCACCTGGTCCTTTGTATATTGTGTTTTCTATTTAATCTTATTTAAGGCATGACCCATTTCATTTAGCCAGTGTTTCCCACCATACACAACAAATGTTGTATTTTTTTCTTCTCTATCAAAAATATGAACTCTCTGTGTGATAAGGAGATTTAAACCGAGTTCAGCTCGATTTACACTGCCTAAACTTAATTCCCAATATAAATTAGGATTTATATTAAGAGCATGAGCACAAAAAATTATTCGTTGATTTGTTAATAATAGCCGACCACCATCAGAACGTGAGGCACTGTAATACATGTTTGCAACACCTGAGCGTAAAGGGAATTCATTTTCATTCATCTCAATTTCATGGAAGAAGATTTTTTTATATGTAGGGTTGAAAACGTCTAAATCATAAGTGATTTGTTTTGCTTCTGATGTAATAATATAACTACCACAGTATTCACAAATATTTTCCTTTGGATTGAATGCTGCAGCACAGTTGGGACAATTTAAAGCTTTGGCCATCGCTTCATCGCTCCTAATATGCGTTTTTATACAGTATACTTTGAATTACTAAATATACCAATAAATCAAAAGAAAAAAAGCCCAGGTACTCACAACTTTATATGAGTGCCTGGGCTTTGCTGTTTATTTACATGCTTTACGATGTTCAATTGTAGCAAATTGTTCGCGTGTTAAAGGTCTTTGAGGGTTTTTACCATCTACAAGACCTTCTTTTTGAGCCCATCCCCAGGCATCTGCATGAGTTTTTGATGGCTCTCTCTCCTCCAAATATCCTTTTTTAAATGCCGTCAATTCCTGAATAGCTTCAGCTTGAATATTAATCGTTTTTGCTTGTGCCTCGATAAGTTTTTTTAATTCATTATATTGATCCATTGTTAGTCCTCCTTCAGTTTTCTTGTATGGTTTAAATGTCGGGAATCTTCCGGCGCGTACTTGTTGGATTGTTAAGCTGCCTTTATATTCAATGTGCGGATTATCTCTAATCTTAGCTGGCCAATCGCCACCCCAATCAAATCCCAATTCTTTTGCGATAGCTGCAGCACGTTCCCATTGTTTATTTCGAGTCCAAAAAACTGGCTTGGCTGTACCGTCTGTAAGCACAAAATCAAGCGCCAATCCGAAGTTGTGAAATGATGTGCCTGGTTCCGCATTTGTAGCCCAGGGCTTATTTGGAGCGCTATAATTCACGCTTTTATACCAATAATTATTCCGATTTTGGCCAAAGAGTTTTGCCTGGTCAATATCTGTTCGTAAACCGTCTGTAAACAGAATATAGATACCTTCATCGTAACAACGTCGTACCATCTCTATGCCGCGAGCAAGGACGTCTGGATGTGCTTGCTTCACTTTATTACGTTTCAAAGCTTGTACTAGAAATTGGTCAAATGGTAGTTTACTCATGGGTATCACCATCCTTATCATCATTTTTTAAGTATTTTTGTTTCTCATCGATGCGTCTATTAGCACGCGCGATTTTGTGCTCTATTTCATCTGCTACGAAATTTAATGCCCATACCGGAATCCATATTTGCCAACCAGCTCGCACCACATTTGCAGTCATTGATTTCCAGATGTGTAAACCGAAATTTCCGAGAATATAAAAATAAATCATTGGAAATGGTGTTCCTAAGGCCTTATCTGCCTGGTATGCTAGTGCTGTTATTAAAATTAAAAATGCCGTTCTAAACCCACCATTTACGCCATATTCCGATGCATAACTTCCGTCGATTTTCGATGCTCGGTAGCCCGCAATCCAATCTAGTGCAAGAATCCCAGCGAAGATAAAGAACACTGTTAATGTAATGCCAGTGCCGTACATAAGGTTAAGCACGGCCATTGCTCCACCTCCGAGACTTCCAGCTATTGGGTGTGCAATGAGTAAAGATAAATAACTCTTAATAGTTTCCAAACTTTCCACTCCTTTTGGTCATAAATAAAAGTCACACCCTCACTCCTGGTGTGACTTTTACATTCTTATAATTTCTACTTGCTGCAGGTCTAAATTTTGCCGATTTTTATTTATACGATTCTGCCCTTTTTCACAGTATTCAGCTTCCAACTCAAACCCGATCCAATAACGATTGGTGTTATCACAAGCCACTGCTGTAGTAAATCCACCCATACAGTTATCTAGTACCGTATCGCCCTCGTTTGTATACGTCTGTACTAAATATTCGAACAGGGCAATCGGCTTTTGTGTTGGATGAAAAGTGCCGCTGTCGCGAGGAAAATCAACAACAGATTTAGGGAAATTCTTTTTCTTAACGATATGAGGTTTTGTCAATGTATCATTATTCTTCCCTAAGACTTTCATATTAGGAGAATTTTTGACTAGAACAGGCTTAATATGTTGAACGCCTTGCGGATTGTACGTCGGTAACTTTTTGTAGAAAATACATACATTCTCATGATTTTTCATAGGCATCCTATTAGCATTCGGGAACCCTGTTACATGATTACCTTTCTTCCAAATCCACTCATATCGAAATAGCTTGAAATTTGATGCTATCAACTTACTTGTAAAAGGCTGGCTTGCTGTTAATACAATTGCTCCGTTGTCTTTTATGATCCTTTCGTATTGCTCCCATAAAAGTTCAAACGGAATGATCGAATCCCACTTGCATGCCGTTGTTCCATAAGGTAAATCGCAAAGGATCATATCAATTGATTTGTCAGGTATGTACTTCACACCTTCCAGGCAATCCATATTGTAAATCGTGTTATTGCAAATTTTCATAGCTTTTTTCCTCCCGATGTGTAATAATTGGTATCGGATAGGAACACTCGTTCTTATTTTGTTAAGAGGCTTGTGTCTGCAAGCCTCTTTATTCGCATTGAGAATCAGTAACGTGTACTATGGCCCGTCTCGATTGCTCTCATAGCGCATAATAAAAGCCCTACACAAATGAGTGTAGAGGCCATTTAAATTAACTTTCTTTTATTAATCCATACAATGTACATTACTTAGCTAAAAATCCTACACCTGAATCAACAAGAATTTCTTTAACTCCTTCTTGTAAAGATGCAGGCACCTCACTAAACTTTGTTTTTTCTAAGATTACTCGTTGTGCGAAAAACATTGCCATCATTGTCTCACCTCCTTTAAAGTACAAAACAATCCATTTTAAAAAGCGCATCATTTGTAAACCTGCATTGCTATTTCTGCAATCAGGTCCTCCATGAACTCCATACGCTCCGTATTAGCTTGATTTTGAAGTTTTAATAATTTGTTTTCTTGCTCTAAACGTGCAGCCTTTTCCTCTGCTGTTTCATCATTCCCAGCCTTAACGGGTCCGCCCAATGATCCATCTTCCTGTCTTGGGTTATATTCAAAAGCCATTACTCAACCGCCCCCGATATTAAATGAATTTTGTGATTTACAGTCGCATCCGGACGTGTACTAGATAACTTCAAAATGATATTATCTTTTGGCTCTGTAGACTCATAAAAATAAGTATCTTCCACAATTCCCACCATGTTAGGCATTGGCGCTGTGTTGTCAGGTATGAGCGTTTCGTATTGCTCTTGTTCGCCTGCTAAAGTCATCGATAATTCAACTTTTAAATCAAGTGGTTCATCACGTTCTATGAACAATAAAACGCCCTTTGCTGTTCCGGATGGAGGTGTTATCTTATACCTCGCTACCGATTGCAAAATAGGCGTTTTCACTTCATTTTTATTTAATGTTATCGTCTTGCTCGCTTTAGCACCGTAGTTATCAACTACCTCAACGACAATCGTATTTTCACCGACTTTTAGTTGAGCGAGTGATACATCAAACTCCCATGCTCCACCAGGGCCGTTATAAATTTCGACGCTATTACCGTTGTTGATACGTCTTGTTACCGTGACGCTTGAGTTAGCGTCTGGATCTGATGCTGTACCACTAATTTTAAATTTATCAGCATCAACTACACCGGACGGAACAACAGCATCCACCGATAACAATGGCGCACGGTTAGGCACGACATAAAATGATCTTTCGACGATTGCAGAAGATGCTTTTTCACTGTCCTCGGCCCAAACCTTTAATTTATGGGCTATCCCATCGGCTAAACTTCCTGTAATAGCTGTTTCGCCATCGTACAATTTACCGCCTTTAAATGTAAGCTGCTTAGATAAAGCGATTTGCATTTGGCTTAGATTTGTTGCTAGTACTTTACGTTGATCGCTATTTACCTGGTAGTATACTGTGACGGATTGGTCTGCATCTGCATCATGGGCTGTTCCCGCAATATTGAATGTGTCATTTTCATACAACGTTTGATTTTCAGATGGACCAGTTAATGACACGGTAGGAGCTACGTTGTGTTCAATTACAAACGCCTCTGAATATACATAGTCAGAATAAACATTGCTTGTATTTTTAGCACGCACACGCAATTCTAACGTCTTTAACGTTTTATCTGTTGTAATTGTCAAACTACGAGTAAGCGTGTTGTTGTATGCCAATTGAGTCCACGTGCCAGTGCTATTGTATCTATAATCCACTTCATAAAGCGCTATACCGGACGCGCTAGAAGCTCCAAAAGTGATATTAGCTATCTCATTAGGTTTAAATTTCTTACCTTGTGTTGGCGCTGTAAATGGTGCTGGCGGAGCTATAGATTGATTTACACGACTACCTCTTACATACCAATAACCATCACTGTTTCGTACTTCGTGCGAATATGTGTTATATTCAGCCACAATATTGGATTGTAACAAAGATCCTTTTACATAATAAGTGCTGCCATTTTGAACTATATATGTTACAGAATTTGTGAAGGCATAATAAACATCAGGTGTAGAATGTGAATAAGTGCCCAATTTAACAACTAATGTGCCTGAGACATACATGTAATAACCGCCATAATTTTTTTGGCTTTCACCAATAGCTTGTATCCCAAAACTACTTAATTGTATGTTTCCGTTTTGGTCTATTTGAGGTATAGAACCACTAAAATATACGGTTTCTGAAGCCTTAGTATGCTGTGTAGTAGGATAATTATTAGCAACTACTAATTCAGAAGATTGCCTTTGAATTGCAGTAAATTTGCTCCAGTAGTATTTAGCTGGGGTGACCGTGTATACACTACTTGTACAATAGCCTGATTCTAACCCTGCAGAATCCTGGGCTTTGGCTCGAAATTGAATACTTGTTGCTGTTGGAATTGTGTAAGTCAAACTAGGAAATGTTGGTGTACCAATTTGCGTAAATGCTCCGCCGTTTATTGATACCTCTAAAATGTACTTCGACAGATCGTTATCAATATCTGTTGATGCTCCCCACGAAACAACTTTAGAGTCGCCAGTTTCAAGCGTTCCTGTTGGTTGTGTAAATGCGCCTGGTGTAGTAGGTGGTTCATTTGCGCGCCACATATATATCGATCTATCTGTTATAGGCGTGTCTTTTGAAGAAATGTACATGCGATGCGAATACCGTACTTCAAAATCCAATATTCCGTCTCCGTCTGCAACTTGTTCATATTTGTGTATAGTACTGCCGTCAACATCGCTTATATCCTCAAAAATTAAAATACCATTCGGTTTTAGACCTTTAATTCTATATTTATCTGCACCGAAAAAATGAACAATACCAACGCCATTATCTTTATATACTCTCCATCCCATACTATACCACCTCCACTAATTCTACGTTGTAAGTCTGCCAATCACCTACACCCATTTCAGAGTTAACTGTATCAATTTCCACATTACTACGAGCCACTTTAGCGCCTTTTTTGTACGCATTTTTAAGAGCTTGGACAGCGATTGTATCAGCGCCAACAGCTGTGATTACAACGTCCTCACTGTGTTCGTCGTCATAGATAGTCACTTGTGTAAATGTTGTGAATCCTTCAACACTAGCAACCTTAAATTCTGTCGTACCGATTGCAATAGCCAAAGGAACATATGTCATTGCTTTGTCTAACATGATCTTGTTTGTGCTGCCATCCAAAGTATCAGCAAATGTTCCGCTGTTACCTGGTACACGTCCATCTAACTCCATTTGAATTTGCATCCGGCGTATTGTAGCTGTTAACTGGACAATGATGTCGTGGGCCATATAAATACCGTCATCCATGTGATTCAAGCGTTTAGCATTTACCCTAGTGCCGTCTTCTAAAAATTCATATTCAGGTTGGCCAGTGAGAGGATTCAGTATAATTTGTCCGTTACTATCCATTTTCGGAATTAATTTACCATCATCGCCAATCTTCCAAATACGATCCTTCCAGTTCAATACTTCATATCTATTCGTAACTGATAAATTCAAACCTGTACAGCTCCTTTCAGCGTGACAGATAAAGTAAAGACAATCATTAAACCATCCTCACTTGGTTCGATTGACGTTGTGTACTGATCTAATTCGATACCTTGTGCATCCACTAGCTTCACTGTTGATACATGACCATGACCATCATCTAAATACACATAAGTCTTAACAGTGTCTTCTACAATTTCTTGTGAATGAAAGGACTTTGTGATTTCTTGACCATCTATTGTGACAACAGCTTTTTTGGCCATGTCTTTTAAAAATTGTAGTGTGCGATCAATTACAATGCTCGTTACCATGTATCCATCACCTCATTTGCATAAATTTCGCCACATATCGGTTGATATACTGGATATGTGTAATTTTTAGTTTCAATTTCAATTGTTTTATCTGTTCCAACACCAGGCATACCCTCACAGACAAATTCGCCACAGATTGGCAAGTATACTGGATAGTGGTACTGTGTTGAATCAAGTTCGATATACTGTGTCTGTGGCAGCTTCACAGCCACATATTCTAGCCATGAGCGTTTATTTTTTGTTGCATCAACCATCTTTCTTAAACGCTTCATGTCCTCATTTGCTATGAATGGCTCATCTACTTCAATTTTAAAGTGATATTCTTCGCCTCCATATTCGAACCATTCAAAGACTTGTGCATTTTTATAGATAATGGACACAACATCTTCTACAGCACCTCTAGTACCTTTCTTTCGATGCCATTTTATCGATGCTTTCACAAGCTCTCTTTTTTGTTCAACAGGTAAATCAACTTCGTAAAAATCAACATGCTTTTCAAATGCTAAAAGGTCTAAAAGTTGCTCTGGCATTTTATCAATGTTGATTAGATTATAAATTGCCTCTGCCTTCTGATATGCATGTTTCAGTTGAATTTCAGCAGCTTCAGCAATAGCGACTAGTACAGGATCTTGACGCAAACTGTGGGGCAACAATTTTAAAAGATCGCTAGTCATTTGTTAGCCCTTTAAAAATTATTTCTGCTGAAGTTTCAATAGCTACCTCAACATTTGCTATTTCGATAAACATTGGTGAGCTCACAGATACACGCGATGCCCCTTCTTTTTTCAAGCGTGCAATAAGCTCTGAAAAATCTACATCACGCCCCATTTTGGAACGTTGCCATACAAGGTAATCTTGAAATGCCTGATTTACTTGTTTTTCAATAATCGGTGACACTGTAGCACTTTTGTTTCCAATCCAATACTCTACTTCTACTGTGTAGTTAATAACTGAAGGTGCATCTGTACGAACCTTATCTGTAAGTGGTCTGACTGATTTGTTCATTAAAATTTTTTCAACTATTTCAAGTTCTTCATTACTTGGTAAACGGCCATTGGCCATCAAAATAAACAAATGTACTTCCCCTGGCACTGGTGAGTCTACTTTGACATCAACAATATCTTGACTAGCTGCCTTTGCCCAATAGATATATGCACCTTCAGGACCAGCAACAGAAAAACTTTCAGGTGCGAGTCGAATCCTTTCAGCATAAGCATCGTCACTTTCCTCATCTGCACCACCACTAGTTATTGTGGTATTTTGAATAGATTTTACATAAGGCAATGGCTCTACTAATGTTGAAATCTCGCCAACTAAAAAGTCGTTTCCTATTTCACCTGGTTGCATACAAGTCGCTTCCACTGCATACAAGTGTGTACCAGGCGGTATGACATGGGTTTCTGTTGTAACAAAATAAATCTCGCCTACAAGGTATCTAGTTCCTTCAGGAATTGTTAGTGCATCTACACGATCCTCTTCCAACACAAAAGCCATTGTAGTACTTGCATATTTTGCAGGTAAACGCTCTGTAGAAAATTCGCTACCCATGTGATCGAGTATGTCATCCTCAGCATAAGATAAGCGATTCTGACGCAAGCCATGTTCTAATTTGTTGCGTTCTATGGATGCAAATGCAGCCAAAGCCTGAATAAATTTTAGTCTTGGATCTGCTCGTTGTAATGTTAGTCCTGTTTTTTCTCTGACATGAAACAACATTTCGCTTTCAATTTGTTCCGGTGCCTTTTCTAAAAAATAAAGATCCGGTAAATTAAACCGACTCATTGATTTTCACCTTCACTTTCGGCTTTAAGCTCCCAACCAATCCATCTCCTGTTACTTCGATAGATTCAATAAGTGCACGTGGTTCAAACTTGTTGATTGCTTCGATTAATTTTGCTGTTATTCTCGCTTTCGCAATATTAATGGGTGCATCAATAACGGTCATATCCCATCCAAACACACGATCTAATGGGCAACTCATCATAGCTGTGGCCATAATAAAAGCGACATTCTGTAGTATTTCATCTACTCCTGTCGCTCCAAAATCTATATTTTGCATAGGCTCTACAACATACATGCTATCACCCTTTCTTTAACGTTGAGTACGATTTATTCGATGTAATGTATTTGCCACCGCCAAGCGAGTACCATCCATTCTTTTCTTCATAAACCGTCAATTTATCATTTTTCATGGCATAACCAAGCACTTTATAATTCACACCTGGTCCATTTCGTATATGGACCGATTTTACAGTAATAGTCATGGCACCAAGTGATTTTTTTGAATTACCTGCAGCGTTTGTTTGTTTGCTATTTGTCGTTGTTTTTTTTACAGGCGTCCTGCTCTCAACATACTCTTTTAAAGACACCGATACTTCGATAGTGAACACATTGCCATTTTGATCAATGTTTCGCAACTTTTCTGTAATATCTGCTATGACAAATTTATTTGTCATAATTGGCTTTTGTCCCAAAATAAAATGATGAGCTTCCCCTCTATCATTCATTTTGTTTAACTTGGCCATTTCTTTCATGGGATTAATACCAAATTCAGCACGCAATAAAATATTATAAGATAAATCTGTTAGTCCAGGTCCGTCAAATTCTAATTTTGCCTTATTCCCAGCAATACTATGTTCATTCCACTTAGTGCTACTTTTCTTTTCTAAATCGTTGAATGTCAGTATTTTATCTGTAGACACTTCAAAAATGACATCACCAAAACTACCGATTGTGGCCATTTTACATCACTTCCTTTATTCCGATGTCGAGCTGTTGCCACCAGGTGAAAGTAATTGCCCATTTACTGTTACGGGACCTTTTGTTTCGATGCTTATTTCACCATCTATATTTAGATGTAATTTATGCGTTTTAGTGTCATATTCGATGAAGCTACCATCTTCAAATTCAATACAACGCTTCTCTGGATCGGTTCGTGGTGGTGGAGTCCCATCCGAATAATATGAACCTAAAATAAAACCTTCACTTTGTTTTGTGAAAAGGCAAAGTACTCGCTCTCCGATCTTCGGCATCCAATAGTCTTTATTTTTTAATGTACCTCGGTACAAAACATGTAATGGAGCCGACACTTTGTCGTCTTGTTCTTCAATTTTGACACGAGCTGTTCCTTGTGTGGGATCAGCAGTAGTTACTTCGCCAACTTGTACACGCATTAATACCCCTCCAAACATCTACGTAAATCCAGAGAAATTTCACTTCTGTTGTGTGTTACTCTCGTAACGATATATTTACCGTTTAGACGGCCAAAACCTATTAAATTAAAAGTCATTCCAGCATCGATATGCATTTCACTAATCACTTTCAATTGAATTGTTGTGGCGTTCTTATTAGCCTCTCTCAGCCTTTTTTTGGCTAGTTTTTGAGCTTCTGCTACTGATTTAACTTCTTCCTTCACTACGAGTGTACGGCCTACCTTCGGGGACTTTTTAGGCGAAAATGTTGCTTTTATGGTTTTCTTTTTACCAGCATTATGTGACTGTACACGACAATCTTTATAAACACCTGTGAGGGCTGTATTAAAGCTCCAATCAAGGACCTGAATTTTACACGTTTCTTTACTTACACGGATAATTGTGTCGACTGTGGGCTTAGATTCATAATCTTCCTCATCTAAAACAACAATGGAACTATTAGATAATTTGAGACATAAGCCTTCATCTTTACATAGTCGATGCAAGAAAGCTAAATCAGTTTCAGATTCTTGCTCATAGCGATCTTTTTTAGGATTTTCGTTTGTCTCCCAAAACACCTTTAAATGATTGGCTTTAGCAATATCATTTACAACTTGTTTTAGTGCTGCTTTTTCCCATGCTTTAGATTTGTATTGACCTCGTATGGAATTTGACTCTGGAACAGCTAATGCCTTGATTGTCATTTTTGTTGGTGGACCACCTCCACTAAGCTCATCTACTTCGAATTTTCCTAACTTAGTTTTTACAACATTCTCAGTCCAATGACTTCGTGCTATTTCAACCTCTAGAAGTGACCCTTTAGATGGGAACCAATCATTTATCCAATAGACAGTTGCATCTTGTAGAACAAGCTGTAAATCATCTATTTCGCCACTTAAATTGTCTGTGTATGTCCAGTCAATTAAATTGTCCCCTAATTCGTCTGTCAATCGAGTATTGTTATAGGTTACATTTAACACTGTTCTTCTTGCTAAAGTCATAATTCCTCCTTCTCCCCAAGCCAACTAGGGCGTTCCGTATAAATAGCTGTATCAATTATGGGTACATTTAAAACAACATCACCTGTAAAAAAGATAGTATTACGATACTTAGAATTAGCTTCAAGTAAAAGGGGAAGCAAATATTCGCTCCCCCACAGCCTGTATGCAATTAAATCCCATGTATCACCCTGGATAGTTGTATACCTATTCATATTGCGTCCTCCTTGGTGTAGCGCCACCAGCACTTGGAAGTTGTATGTTATCGATACGTGTTTTAAGAGCATTTAGAGACGTAATTACATTTTGAACAGCTGGTTGAATACCTTGGATTGATGTAATCCATCCAGTTGCCTGTCCAATGGTAGATGCTAAAGTGGCCATATTTGTGTTTGAAAGGTCTGTTGCCGTTTTTAATGAATAAAACGATGTAACAAGATCTGTACTTACTTGGCCTGAATACATAGTCAAGTTATCCATGTTAACTGCAGTTGTACTAGCGCTTGTTTGTAACGTTGTAAATGAGCTAGCGATTGCTGTAAGAGATGTATTAGTACCCTCTAAAGTAGTTGCTAATGCTGTTGCAGAAGTGTTTAATTTTGTTGCATCAAACTGCTGTGTTGGTGCAACGCCGGCATTATTTGTTGGTGTTGGAGCTGGTGCACTTGTTGCAGTAGCACTACTGCCCCCACGTACTGTATCAACAGCTTTACCACCTAACCATTTACCGCCAAAATAACCTACCGCACCTCCTAGTACACCACCAATTGCCGTACCTATCCCTGGTGCAATGACAGTACCGATACTAGCACCCAATTTAGCGCCACCTAGTCCTGCTGCTAAACCACTTGCTGCTTCTGTTGTTGCTTTTACTTTGTCTTCTGATTTATAGACGTTGTAACCTTCCATCGCTATGCCAAGTGGTAGCATAGCCTTTCCTGCTACATTCCCTGCTACCTTGCCTACTTTCCCCACTTGCCCCATTATTCTAGCTCCACGGGAAGGGGTTGGATTTGGAGCTGGTGGTGGCACTGGAGGAGGGGTTGGTCCACCTCCATATCGAGTAACCGTACCTGTTCGATTCGGTCCTATGATGCCACCGTTATTTCCGGGCGTTGGTGGCGTTGGCGTTGGGGGTGGTGTTGGTGGAGGCGTTGGTGGAGGTGGCAAAGTTGTTGCTCGTCTGGAATTATAAGCATCTCTTCCCCACTTACCTGCCCCAATTGCCCCCTTGACCATTAAACCGCCGCCCATCATCCAAGCGGCTGCGCCCATGCCAACTGCACCACCAATATTTCCATCCATTAAATTGCTTCCTGCAGCTTTCAAAGATCCAGTAAATGCCCCTAACCAAGCCTCAAAAGCAATTTCGCCAAGTTTTGAAAAGATCTCGCTCATTGCTTCGCCACCGCTACCACCTAACCATGCTCCCATCTTGTCAGTTGCGGTATCTAGGGAATAGATTATTTTGTCTCCAAAATCCATTCCGTCAAATTTATTGAACTTAGCTAATTCTTTTTCGTATTCTTTAAAAGCTTCAGGATCATGACGAATTTCAGGTGTTAACTCAGGCTTCAATGTGGCAAAGGGATCTAAAATATCTCGAAGCCCTCCTGCTACTTTTTCGCCTAAAGCTCCTATGCCAGCCATGTTATCATCGACCATACCTGTAAGGCCCTGGAATGTGTCCTTTAATACATCCAAAATAGGAGTAGCAAATGCAATCTGACCTGACTCAATAGCACCAAAGAATTGAGTTTTTGCACCTGTGTAATTGTCTTTCATGATTGCTGCAGCTTCAGCAGATGAGCCGGCACTATTTTTTAACGCCTTTGTCATTTCTTGAATCTTTTCTGGACCTGCATCAAAAATATTCAACATAGCTGTTGCAGCTTCCGAACCAAACACGGTAGACGCATACTGGACTTTTTGCGTTGCGGTTAACTTTTCTGTTGCTTTATTCCATTCCCCTGAAATTTGAGCTAGACTTTTAAACTTATTATTCGAATCTACTGCACTAATATTTAACTTTTTCAAAGCTTTCGCTGCTTCAGTTGGTGGCTTTGAAAGACGAATTAATGACATTCTTAATGCCGTACCTGCTTGCTCACCAGCCAAGCCCTTATCCACTAAAATACCCGTTGCAGCAGTTAACTCTTCAAACTCTACTCCTAATGTTTTGGCTACTGGAGCAGCATATTTAAAAGACTGCCCTAAATCAGCAACACCGGCTGCTGTTTTATTGGCACTCATTGCCATAACATCAGCGATTCTACTTGCATCTTCTGCAGCAAATCCGTAACTATTAATGGCCGATGTAACAACATCTGAAACAAGCGCTAAATCCTCACCACTTGCTTCTGCACCTGCTATAATACCCGGCATCGCACCAATAATTTTACCCGCATCAAAACCTTTTGCTGCTAGTTCATCCATTGCACCGCCGACTTCTGATGCTGATAAACTAGTGCTTGCCCCTAACTGAAGTGCTGTTTGCTTCAGTGCTTTCATTTCCGCACCGGTAGCTTGTGTTTTTGACTCTACTGCGGACATTTGAGATTCAAAATCAGCTGCAGTATTTATTGATTTCATAGCAACAGCAGCTGTGGTAGCAACAGTTGCTACAGCAGCAACACTTCCAACAGCCTTCGCCGTATTAAATCCACTTTGCAGAGAGCCACTAATAGCTTTGACACGCCGTTGTGTATTTTCTAGTTGACGTAACTCACGCGTAACTCGTTCGGTTTCTTCGGCATACTGAGACTGCGTAATGCGCCCTTGTCGAAACTCATTTCCTAAACGATTTAATTCACGCTGTGCTGCTCGTGATTGATTACGTAAATCGTCTATATTACCCGTCGCACGTTGAAACGCGTTTCCTAAAGAACCAGCGATTCGTCCACCGATTTCGATAGTCATTTCCAATGCTTTTCTAGCCATCGTTGTCTACCTCCTCGTCGGCTGCTGCTTCTAGCCAGGCTCTTAGTTCTGACAATCTCTGAGACTGCCAAAATTCAATGCTAGTGTAAGTACCTCCAGAAATTTTTAAAAACGTCCTCCTGAAATCCTTAGCACCACCATTTTCACCTACCACTTCAAGAAAAAAGCTCGTACTTGCATAACCATCTCAAAAAAGTCCATTGCATGAAGTTTTTCTAAATCTTCCGGAATAGAATTTGTTGCACGCGCAGCTAACTTCAACATGGCATCCTGATTGTAGATGCTGTCAAATCCACTATGACGACCATTCATGCGTAGTTCAGCATCAACATTTAAAATATCCTTTCCAGTAAGGTTAGAGAAATCTAACACGAGTTCATTAACCTCAGCACCATTTAATACGATAGGTTTTTTAATTGGCATTGTGATAATCTCTGGATTAGCTACCACCTGTTCAGTTTGTTTTTCCATTGTTACATCATTTTTTTCAGTCATTTTCGTTTCCTCCTTTTAATTAGGCCATGCCCAGTGCTTCGCGCAAGCGAGCCATATAATCCACATCATCCACGATAAAGATATAGTTAATTTTGTCGATTTCAAGTAACACTTTGCCTTCACGTTCAACCTTCATATATAGCACTTCAATTTCAGTTGAACTCTCATATGGAGAACCTTTTTGTACTTTACCTAAATCATTTTTAGTAGCCAGTCCATGTACTACCACTCGATTTGGTTTGAAATGATGTTTGCCTTTAATAGCATCGTACTCTTGGTTTGCTAAACGACAGTCAACTGTAATGGCTTCTGGTTTGTAGAAATCCAACAACTCATCACTAGTTACTCGCCAATTAATAGTAAACTTCATGCTTTGGAAGTGACCGTAAGCTGGTGATTCATATTCACCTGAAATTCCTGACCCGTTCACCGTTTCAGTCAGAGATTCCAAAGAAGGGAGCTGCAAATCTGCAACCCCCTTCAAGTCGGATTTACCACTCACAAAAACCCGATAATCATTTAATTTTTCTGGAATGATACTCATTCACGATTCCTCCTATTAGTTAAAGAGATTGTTGTAATACGTCGGGTCAAATTCTAAAATATTTTCGATGTCCTCAGCTGGTGTCGGCTCTGCTACATAGTAGTTGAAACGAATCTTACCGCCGATTAAATCAGCTTTAGGATTATTCTCCCTCTTAAATTCGACACGTCCGCCTAAAATCACTCCGCGTGATTGCAAGCCATTGAACCACATGTTCATCGTGTCTAAAATGCTATCGATTAAACGACGGGAAACCGGTCCATCCACCTTACCCCATGTAGTTAAAATAATCGTATTTGCAATCCAATTGTGTGTCAGTCGCACAGGGATGAAAATATCCTTCACATCGGTGCTTGCTGGGAATGCACCTGTTCGGTTACCCCAACACTTCCAACCGCCCATAAAATTAAGTGCTGTTGTAATGCCCTGCGAGTTTAGCAATTCGGCTTGATCCGGACCTAAATCAATTTCATCGCCAGCATCGTTAAGCATTTTTGTCATTTGTAAAGGTTGATTCGATGGGCTGACATGAGGGAAATCACCATTTTCCGCAGCTGTTTTCGTAATTCGAAAAGCAAGTTGTGTCGAATAGTGGTACACCTTTTCACCTAATCCCAACAATGGCCACCCAAGAAATTCATTCGACCCCGTATAATTATTTTGATTTTTCCATTCATTCGCCTTCGTATAGACATCAGCTACAGCTGTATCAATATCTGATAACGAAGCCGCACGGAAATAAGTGTTTACCACAGATGCCTTTGCTTTCATTACTGCTGCCACCATCGGATCTTTTGAGAACTTAGGCGCTACTACTAAACCTGGTATCATGCCTGTTTTAGGGAAAACAGCATTTAAAAGTTCTAAGCCTTGCAACTTTCCTGTATTGACGTCAGAACCACCGATAATATCATTTGCTGTTACCTTTTCAGGCGCTAGACGTGTGAACTCAATATAGAGTTTATCTGCTTGAATTAAAGGTACAATTACGACCTGTCCGTCATCATCAAATGACACAACATAATCTTCGTCTGCCTTTAACTCAGCTGATTCTTCAGCAGTCTTTACCTTTAAAGTATCAAGCAAAATACCTTTCGCTTTTGCTATAGCTTTTTTATTAGAAACCGGAACAACTTCTTTGCTTGTTTCATTATGCTTCTCTGGGTCTAACACATTTACAAAGATAACTGGCGCTACATTAAACAAACGGAATGCTGCATCCATTGCTTCACAAAGCGTGTAGTTCTTCCAATCATCTGTATAGCCAAGTGCCGCCTGAGCCTCATCAAATGAGTATGCAACAACAATCTTATTGACGTGCTCAGTTGTTTTTGCTAAATTAATTGGCGCTGTTCCGAATACAACCGGTAGAGCTGCAGTAGCTACAACAGGTGTCATTAAAGATGTAGGTGCTTCGGTAACACGGGAACCATGTCGGAATGCCATAGTTATTTCACCTCACTGAAATAGTCTTGAATTTTTTTGAACAGCATCATTTCTACAGAATTTGCATCTGTAAGGTTCTGTTCAAATGTTGCAAAATCTTTGGTTTTAATAAACAATTTCTCAAGCACTTTACAATTTTCAAAGTGCTCCTTTAAATGCGCTGGCTTACCCCCGACAAATGATGCATAACGAGTAAGCTGTTTCACTGTTGGGCCAACATAAATAAGGACATCTGCGCTTTCCTTTGCAGATGCCTTTTTAATCGCCTCCCCCACCATTTCAGGGGATGCTTTTTCACTTTCAATTTTAGAGCTCATCGTCTAACACACTCCTATTCCATTGTACTTGTGGCGCTTCAAACTCTAATACCGCTGTAGAATGCCATGATGGTCGCATCTGCTCCTCGAATAGATCCACTTCCATAGTTCCAGCTAAATTAAATGGACCCACAGCTTGTGCCTCTTTCACCGATAGCTCGATACGATTCCAAACATTCAAATTCTCACGCCAGCCATTTTGCTCATCCTTGCTATATGTCCCAATTACAATTCGAACAGCAATTGTTTTTTTCTCGTGAATAATATCGCTTTGACCCAAATAGCGAACAATAACAAATGGATAATCTTCTGGTTCAGTTTCCTCATCACGTTCGCGTCTACTTGGTTTTTGCGGTAAATAACCACCATAAACAGTTGGAGCTTTAAGTATCTCCGGCACTTTTGTTTGAAGCTCCATATCTTTCAATTTTTCTTGTAGAAAGTCTTTGAGTGTGTCCACTAAATCGATTCCATGCACACCGTCATCCCCTTAACAATCTATTAATTTCGTGCTCTAATCGTTTGTCTAGCACGTCATAAGCCTTATTTTCAACGACGGATACCACTGACTCATTTCCAATCATCTGTGGCACAGATGGGCCATAGTGACCGCGAATAGGTAGCCTTTTTTTAGTCACTCGCGTAAATACATTGACGTGCCCACTGTTCATTCCCGTGACAAAGGCTCCCTTTATTCGTTTTCGGGAACCCTTTTTTACCCCAACAGTGACCTGTTTTACTTTTTTGGGGCCATTCGGTGAAACTCTGAATGTCATTAGTTTAAGAGGTTCACCGCTTGATCTAATGCTAGCTGTTAAATTATCTGGTGACGCTGTTCTCACCTTAATGGTACTAGATACATCCCGTTGCTTTATATTATAGTGCTCTCTAACTGAACGATTAGCTTGTGCTCTCGCTGCATGTGCGGAACGATTAATGGCCCTAGAAACGACTTTCGGAACCTGCTGTGGCGTGTTTCTGAATATTTCTTGCACATACTCCACTTGTCGCAAATTTAGTTCAATCATATAAACACCTAGCTTTCATTTGCAGAAACTACAATTTGAATAATACCCATTTCCTCGCCAGTTTTTTCTACGTAATATTCTTCACCATCAAGAACTATGAGCCTGTCGATTTTAGGGATGTAAAAATCTGTAGCCTTCACCAGGATAGTCTTATAATGTTTGAACATCTCTTGTGCAACATTTAATTGTTCTATCCCGAAGCCCGTTATATCTTCTAAGTTATTTTCAACAACTAAATTGAGCGTTTCACCCTCTAGCTCATGCTCCTCAGCCATTTCATCGATGTTAAAAAAAACGTCTAAATCTTTTATCATGAAGTCCTTAAATGTCTTTTTCATCCGATTTCACACCCGCTTCAATTAACTTTTTGATGATTTCCGGCTTTGTAGCATCCTTTTTTAGCTCGATTTTGTGCTTTTCAGCACGCAATATTAAGTCGTCGCGTAGTAATTTATCGAATTTTTTTGTCATTTCTTCTTCAGTCATTGCATTACTTGATTCGCCACTTCCGTTACTATCTGAGCCGTTTTCATCACTTTTTTGTCCATTACCGTCATCAAATGAGCCATTTTCGTTATTTTCTTCTCCATTTAAGCCGAAAATTTTAACTGAACCGCCAGCCACAAGTTTTTTTGCATAATGCTCGTCACAAGTGAATTTTTCATCTGGTTTTATAATCTGGCCATGCAACATGACTGGCGTAATAGCAATTAAAGTTACACCCATTTTTACCGCCCCTTATCCGATTTTCACACGTGCTACCGTGCCATTTGCTTCTTTTGGTGACACTGCATAACCCGCCGGCGTTGCATCTGTGCTTTCTGCAACAATCAAGCCATCTTTATAAAATAAGTCTTGTCCGACTGTAAACGCTGTGCCGTTTGCTGCAGGGATGTCATACACCCCTGTTACATTCACAGCACCCATTGCACCAATTTGAATCTCTGTAGCTGCTACGCCGATTCGTGACGTTAAAACAACCACTTCATTTGCAGCTATAACCGCTACTGTGTTGTTTTTGAAATCAATTGTTTCGCCACGTTGTACATAACTTGCTTTCATTGTGTGTACCCCCTTTATAATTGCCCTGGATTTTTAATAGCTGTCTTGTAATCTACTATCGAAACGCCATAATCCATATAAATATCCCATACAAAGCCTAATTGCCCTGCTGGCGCTTGCTTCATTACGATTGTTGGCATGTCGATACCATTTAAGAAATCGACTTGAATCGGAGAACGTAATTTATCCGCCGTAACATACCATTCTTTTTCACCGTTTTCATTTACATCGTCAAGCTCCGGATCTGAAATAATTGTAAATTTGTTGTAGAACGGATTCACTACGTTTGGATTTGTTGCACTTGGATCAACTGGCGTGCTAATTAATTGGGCTGCAGCTGTCTCTAAAGATGTTGGTACTAACATAAAACGAGCCGGGATATTTAAATTTACTTCGCCACCAGCCGCTTTTTGTTTCTTTAACAAACGACGTGCTTCTGATAATGCTGCTACACTTGGTGCACTGCCTTTACCTATATTCGCATGTTCTTCATGGAATAGTTGTTTTCCGTCCCAAATAGCCGGATTTGTCGCTAGTGTTCGGTAAACTAGTCGATTGATACCTAAACGAGCTGATTGTGCGTATAAGGCAGGCATTTGTGAGATGAATCCTACATCATCATTGATGAACATCTGACGTGACATAGTGAATTGACGTCCAACTGTTAATAATTGACGCACTGGACCTTCTTCCGCATTTGGATCGTCGTGTTTCAACTCTCCATTTTCACTAACTAACAATAATTCACCTGCAGTACCCGCTTGAAAAGTCTTCGTTGGACGGAAATCTGTTAATGTTCCTGTTTTAACCCATTCTTGATAGGTTGTTTCCGCTTCTGTGTACGCTTTTTCAAACACCGTGCGTGCTGTTTGGTCAATGATACCTGAGAACATTGACGTTGGTGTTAAATGCTGGCGTAAAAGATCTTCGTCGTTAAGACGGTACGCATTTGGTATACCTTCCATTCGCAAAGTTTCTTTCGCTAGATCACGTAAAGACATTCCTTGGAATTGTTTTGCTCCTTCTGCTGGTTTTGTGATACTTGCACCTGCACGCATCGCTAGTCCATCGATGGCAGCAAGACGTAATTTATCACCTTCATCACTAATGATTTTTACGCCTGTGCTCACCGGTGAGCGACCTTCTAACTGTTTTTCAAGCACTATTTGACGCACCTGGTCGATTGTTTTACCTGAAGAAATAAATTCATCCGGAGTTAAATCAAAATTACGGCAAATTCTTGTGATTTCAGCACTTCGTTGACGCTCGTTTTCAATGAGTTGACGCTTATTTTCATCCTTATTAGGATCTGCTCCACCTTGTGGTATTGATGGAGCTTGTAATCCATCACCTAAGGCTCGTAATGCGTCTACTGCCGTCTGCAGACGGTCAAATTCTTCTTGTTCCTCCTTTGATAATGCACGACTGCCTTCCGCTTTTGCCGCATCCACAATCTCTTGTTGACGCGCTAACATTTGCTGTAAATTCATTATTCTTTCCCTCCAAGTAGGTTTTTGTTAAGTAAAATTTGTCTTTCATAATACGAATAGTCCGCTTTTTCAATCTGTTCTTCTTCGTTCCCCATATCTCGACCAACGCCAACCGTTGCATCTGCAGGAACAGAAACAATACTGATTTCATACGGCTGCCATTTCAATGCAACTGAACATGGACCTACATGACGCCCGTTTGCCGATGCCTTGCCCACCGCTACTTCTTCCCAACTTGAAACGGTGTAGCCTACCGATACTGCTTTTAACGTTTTAGATTTAACTTTTTGATAAATAACGTCGCTTTCTTCATCTTCATCAAACGTCACTAACGCATAAGCACGATTATCTCTCACCCAAGCACTATCGATACGGCCAATCACTTTGTCACGATTATGGTTAAATAACAAACAGCCGATTTCATTCAATCGACTTAAATCTACAGCACTTGTTTCATGCGATAAAATTTCCATGCCCCACCATCGCTCATAGGCTTCCTCACTGGAAAACGATAATTCAACTTGTCGTTTGTCATCATCTAGCGCTCTTAAATCAATCGTTAGATTTCTTTTCATCGATTCCATCTTTGCTTTCGTCTTGTTCAATGAGTTTTTTTGATTCTTCGTCGATTTCTCCGTCAACACTAATCACCCCCTTTGCCTTCATGTATTGAATTTCTATTGCACGTTGATCTATAAGTTCCCGCCAATCTGCCCCTTGCCCTGACGCAACATCTTGCAATGTCGTTTGGCACGTAGCAAGTTGAACCTTGTTGGCATTGGCTTCTTTTAACGGATCAATCCACTTCATTCCTGGCGCTACCCATTCATGCTTCAAATACTCCTCTTTATTCTCAAAATAGTCCCGAATCTTCAATTTTCCACTTAAAACAGCCGCTTCAATAAATTCTTCGTATACTTCTTTCAAGAAATGCTCTTTCAAATAATCTTGTTCCATCGTGTAAGTCTTGTTATCTTCTAATAGCCCTTGTCTTGCACTAGAGTAGTTGACTTGTGACATATCCCGCGCTGTCACTTCATACGAAATACCTTGTGCCGAACCTGACAAGCGTTGCTGTAATCGTACAAAATCAGCTGCACTAGCGCCTTGCGCTGGTGGTTGAACAACCGATACATCGTCACCAGGGTTCAACTCCATCATCATCCCTGGCGTCATACTTTTACCTTCATAAGTTTTTAACTCTTTAGCATTGGCACTACGCCCATAACCACCACCTTCTGGTGACGCACGACGAATAAATACGGCTAAAAGCGCCGCTATTCGTTCTTTCACGCTGACCGCTTCCATAAATTGATTGGTGTCTCGAACTCGTGGAAGCGTAGTGGATAGCTCTGTAATTTCCCGAATCTGTGAAGGTCGTTTCTTTTTGTATAAAAACATTACGTCGTTTGCGTTGATACGCTCAGAATTTCCTGTATAAAGTCCATAAATGTCATATTTTTTTATGTAATATGCCACTGGACAATTGAATTCATCGTACTCAATACCGCCTACAATACGTTTCCCGCTTGATGCTGGCATCATTGTGTCTAATTCATCTACTTCAAAGACCTGCAAAACTAACGGGATATAGCCGTTAGCGTTGTACCGTTTTACGATAACTACAGCACCGTCTACACGTTTTCTTCGCGCAATCATTTGGCATAACTCTGCAAAAGACTGTTGTTTTGTAATATCACAATACTTCGGCCGTGCCCACTCTTTGAATAAAGCTTCAATTTGGACATTTAACTGTTCGTCATGCGTTTTCGCCTGTAACTTGAAACCTGTTCCTACTACATTCCGTTCAAATGCCAGCAAAATACTCTCAAGTATGTCACTATTTCGTTCTAAATCACGACTTCTCGCACGCATAGTATCTCGATACATCTTATCTGTTGATTCAGCACTACTATTGACTACACGCCAACCAGCATTTAAACGTCCGTCATTTCCTGCATCGTAGCTTTTTTCCAACCCTTTGACGCTCATACGCCACATGTACCGTTCGTACGCTAGTCTAGGTGAGGCTATTGCAATTGTTTTTTCAAATAGATTCATATAACCCTCCCTTAACGTGTGTCAAAAACAGCGACAGACGTGTTTGCGAACGCATTTGAATGCCCATTTTCGGCACTTATTTGCTGTTGTAAATCTTTTTGACGCTTGTATAACAGACCTAAATCTGCACGCTTCAATCGTCGTGATCCAATTTGATACTCCTGGCCACCAATTTCAATTGATGCAATGGCCTCATTCACTTGTTGTAATTGTTCTTGAATTGTCAATACCAACACACCTTTCTTACAACCAACTTTCACCTTTATTTCCTAACCAACTATCGTTATAGTTCGTTGCATTATCATTTATCTTTTGTTCTTGCGACGTTGGTTGTGCAGCTTGTTTTTCTGCTTCTGCGTGCAGACTTAACGTTCTCACGCCACATACATCGGCCACCGCAAACGCATATACTTCACAATCCAGATAGTGGTTGTCTGCATGTGAAGTTTTTGGCACCCAAACAAGTTGTTTACTGCCTTTAATACGCACCTTGTGCTCTGCTGTTACTTGTTCTGCGTATTCCTTATCACAGTCTTTATACACCATCCAACTACCCACTCCGGTAGATTTGTCCATACGTGACGCTATAATGTCCTTGTACTTGCCACCATCAACAAGTAACAATTGCATCCCGTAGGCATTGGAATTTATTTTGTTCACTTTACTGAGTCGGAAATGCGAGTGTCCACCAGGTACCCCTTTTATTGGTATAGCCCATTCACTATTTCTTGCACAAAATTCGTAAACATCGTCAGTTTGATCTCCTGAATCGATACCAGCTAATTGCACTAACATCGTTTGGCCATCTTGTTTTTTAAATTCCAAATTCATTACACGTTCAATCTCTTTGAAATTAAGTGCTTGTCCATGAGCAATGTTTTGACTTGTTAAATACGGCCCCCATGCTCGAATCGTCCAATACAAGCTAGTTTCCTGTACATCGACACCAGCTGTTAGCATTTCCGCCCAATCCGGTACAATAAATTCTTCAAATTCAGTCTGACGTTCTAAAACCATGTCTGCGTTTGTCTTTAACTTGGTATCTTCCCAAGGTTCGGCCAACCAACTGTTCACGAAATTTTGAAATGCTTCAGGATCATCTTTTGAGGTCAAATATTCTTTTGCAACCTCAGCAAAACGCACAAAAGGTGAATATAAAGTATTCATCCAAAAGCATATTTTTCTTGGGTATTGCGTTCGTTGCTCGACAACTTCCCAACGTCCTTCACGTAGCATTTGAGGTTTTTGACGATCATTGATAATAGCCCCGCATTCTTGGCACGCATAAAATGCACCTTCTGCTCTGTCTGCTGCTGAAGCGACTTCTTCTTTGCTTGGCCAACGTAAATTTTTAAATTTTAATTCGATATACTCCCCACAATGTGGACAAGGTACTTTGTAGTGTTTAACTGCATCGGCTTCTTCTTTTGCTTTCCATATGTGGCCTGTTCGCAACGTAGGCGTAGAAGCCATAAATACTTTTCGATTCGGGAATGTTTTTGTACGTTCTCGTGATAATTTAATTGGATCAGCTTCTTTTTTCGAGGCACCAGGGTACTTGTCAACTTCATCTAACAACAAATATCGAATCGGTTTTGATGCCAAGCTTGCTGGTGAATTTGCCCCTTCGAGTGTGATAAACATTCCGTCAAACTGAAGTTCCAATTCTTCTGATTTGTCCTCAAAAAAACACTTATTTAATGACTTAGAGATACGAAACATCGGACGCAAACGATTCTTTGATACGTGACCGGCCAATTCTTGCGATGGATAAACCACCATCGTAGGCGATGGATCTTGCATAACAAAGTACCCTAGCGCATTTTGTAAAACTTCTGTTCCTCCTACCTGTGTGGGCTTAACAAAAATGATTTCTTCAGTTTCTACATTGTTGAATTCATCCATTATTCCTACTAAGTAAGATGTCACGTTATTTCGCCACGGCCCAGGTATTGCACTTGATTTACTGTCTAGCACTCTATATTTTTCAGCCCATTCACTTAGCAACATCTTTTCAGGGGGTTTTAATGTCTTTAACGATGCCGTTAACCAAGCTGGCCAATTACTTTTACTTTTTGTCACTGCGCTTTGCTTTTTTTGCACTATAAACACCATCCACGCTCAATTGCTCCAATGCATCATTAATTGTATTGGCCACTTCTTGCTCCGCACGTCTAGCTTCTAATGGATCGGCATATGCGCTAATAATGTTTCCTAATTTCCTGGTCAATGCCGTTGCGGATTTTTTGAATACCAAGAAAAATCGGCTCAATTCCATTTCTACAAATTCGCGTTCTACGTATTTACCCGCCGCTAAATCTGCTTTGATTCTTGATAGCTCGGCTTGCGATTCTTTATATGCAATCTCTGTTTCTAATTTTTTAAATTGAAGATTTACACCTTTTTTGGTTTCTGCATCTTCTCCGGCTTGAATCATCCCTCGCCATTTCAAAACATCTTGCAACTCCCACCAACCACGCGAAGCCTGCGGGCATCCTTGCCTTCTCCAATTCGTTAGTGTTTTGTCGGTTACTTCGAGAAGATCGCATAACCCTCTTGTTGTGATTTGCATTTTTCCATCTTCAATACGCATTACCACTTTGCCATCGTCAACACGAAGTTCGCTCATATCGCTCCCTCCAAACCGTAGTTCCGTAGTATTTTTTTTTTTTCATTTTCGAACGATTCCTGGGGCTCGCAAGCCCCGTATGCCGGTCCCCCCGGTGGAAGGACCCAAGACTTTCAGCCAGGCTCACAGGCTCTACAGTGCCAACGGTTGAAGGCACCTTAAAGGCTCTTACTAAAGACATGCTGCAGCACATCCTTCTCACCTATATTTGACAGGTCACAACCCCATTCCATCCAGTTCGTTACATCTTTATGTTGTGCATAACTCACGCACACGCCCTCAACCCTTGATACATACACATTCTAAAAATATTTATCTTCCAATTATTCGTGGGGAAAATTATGCGTAATTGGTGCGGAAAAGAATAGGGATTACGGTTTCATAAATTCGTGTGTTTCATGTACTGTTCACGAATGAAATCTTCCTCAATCCCTATGTATATCCTTGTGTATCTCACGTCACTGTGGCCTAGCATTGTACGTAACGCTTCAATGTTCTTTGTGTTCTGATAGTAGTTATAGCCGAAGGTCTTACGCATCGTGTGCGTACCCAACCGCACCAGCCCTACTTGCTCGCCTGCTTCTCTTATAATCTTATAAGCCATGTCTCTACTGATTGGTTGATTCATCCCTTCACGGCTCTTTATTAATACCTCGTTATCTTTTTTGCCACGGATATACTTTTGTAGTGCACGCTTCAAAGAATCATTGATTGGTATTTCACGTTCGTTGCCAGTCTTTTGCTCAAGCACATTCATATCCTCGCCCTTAACATCTCTGACACGTAAAGGCAAAATGTCCGATATACGAAGCCCTGCATTAATCCCAATCATAAACATGATGTAATTTCTTTCACTCTGATCTTTCAATACCTTTTTCATTTGTCGTAACTTTTCTTTGTCACGTATCGGCATTACGCGCTTCATTACAGATCCGCCCTTTCAATACCTAACTCTGATAACTTTTTCTTAATCCTCTTGATACGCTTGGATATAGCTTGCTGTGATACGCCTATTAAGTTGGCTATTTCTGATTGAGGCATTTCTTGCTGCAGCAACAACAAAATATCTTGTTCTTCACGCGTCAACATTTCCTTTGCTTTTTCAAATAGGCCCGCCATTCCACGTGTCAAAGAATCCTCAAAAGTAATACGCTCACGTTCTTCTTTCTCTTCAATGCTTACTAAACTTTCATCAATCATTTCATAAGGTTCATTTGCTTGTTTATTTTCAATCAACACCTCCATCATCGAAGGATCATATGAACGTAAGACATAATAAGCATCGTTCTTTTCAATCCCTCTCCAATGGGCATCTGGTTGAAATCCTCTTTCTAGCCACTCAATTACAAAATGCAAATTGCTCTCTGCAGCTCTCAAAATGGTGCAATCTTCATCGATTTTAGTCGCCGTCAATCCCTTTTTTTTGCGGGCGCTTTTAAAAGCCGGTGATTCTAAATAATTTACCTTTTTAACAGTCTCGTTTAATGTTTCTCTGTATTCTTGCAACAGCCTTTTCAAAACGCTGCACCACCTTTATCGAATAATCTTTTTTATTAGGTGCCGTGGTTTACGACTTGAGACCTGATGAACTATACGTGGTCGTACAAAACACATCTTGTGAATAGGTTTAGTTTCTTGTCTGCATGGCTCCATGCAATTTAGTGCTGCTCCTATCTCTTCACCTGTCATAGCTGTTATATCACCTGTATTTCGTGCAGCTATCATTAAGGCTTCTTGTAACTGCTTTATAGTTGCTCCAAATACTTCCGCAATGTGCATTAGTGCATTTGCTATTTCTTCTGCATTCTTAAATGTTTGTGGGCCAATGCTTACAGCTGCATCCTTTATTTCTTTACCAAATTCATTCATAGGATTTAACTTCTCCTTTCAAATAAAAAAGCACAAACAATCCCTTTGCTTAGGATGTTTGTGCTCTCGGTTTTTCCGACAAAGCTTATTATTTTCTTTTGAACGTCTGTCGATATTGCAGACTGTGAATTTTAGAGTTTTGACATGCTATTTCCAATGTACCGTAGGGTGGTAAAGGTATTGCTTCCACTTCGCCATTGTCAACGATATAAATAACTTTTCCGTTAGTTGCATCAATTGACGCTTTATTAGTTAAAGTGTCTACATGAACCTTCTCTGTCGCTAATTCCATATTTTTTTCTCCTTATCTGTTATTCAGCCTTTTTTAATTTACTTATTTTTCAAATTGTTTATAGTTTCAGCTACTCCTGCAACAATAATAAAGAGCCATATCGTTGTCCAGATCGGGTTAGCATACATAATATCAATGGCATTAATCATCAAATTTCAATCCCTCTTTCGGCTACCTTTTATCCCACTTTGCAAATAAGTATGCTATACTTTATTTGTATAGTTTGGTTGAGTGGTGGGTGGAACTGTCGCTCTTTTTTTATGCTTTTTACTCAGATGGTTCATTAAGGTCTAGCAATTCCCATAACTATATATCCTTCCTTTTGTTCGTAATCTGTAATATAAGTAATGACTCTTTCCGTCCAACGTCCAGTCATTTTTTCACCATCAAACTCATTCAAGAAAACTGTATCCCCAACTGAAAAGTTACGGTCATTTTTACGTATTTCGAATGTTTTAGAACCATCTACAACTGCTTCAAGATATTCAGGAAGTATTTTAAGTTCATGTTTAGCCATTACCATTTTCCCTTTCCATTGGATATTTTCCTCAAAGTGTTCAGTAACTTTGATGTTGTATTAAGTAGTTGTTATTTTCTATGTTCAAAGTTAAAATCGTCCCATTTGTGTTTATTTTTTACGACATTTAAAAACGTTAAATTGTTGCAATGATAAAAACCGAAACCACTCCCTTTTTTCTTAAAATAATGAAAGTTAGCGTTTTTGTTGATGTATCTTTTATAAACAACACCATACTGCTTTGCAATTTTTCTTCTTCGTAATGCTTTCATTTTTACTCCTCCTGTAACCCACAAAACATTTCTGTTACTGAACAATATTTATCGACTATTCCTCATACACATAATCAATATTGGATTGGACATAACAATGACAATCTGGAAAACACTTATTCCGTTCACGCACAATTTCAATTGCCTTATCCTTTAACTTGTCATTCATGGCCACGATAACACAGGCATCGTTCGTTTTTAATTCCACTGATACAATAGCAATCAAACTTGTTCCTCCTTCGCAATATGTTTCGATTAACAAATTAACTTCAACTGACCTGTTGTATCTGCTATTAGGTCCGTTCCGTAATCCTCGTTAATAATGACATTGAATATCGCCTCTAATATCGGAACCACGATGCTATTACCAGCCAGTGCGTATAACGTTGCATTTCGTAGCCCCGTCTTCATAGGAAACTCTTTAAGCATCAAATCAAAATCATTATCATCAAAGCCCATCAAACGCCAACATTCACGCTCTGTTAAATAGCGGTATTGTTTTTCTGCTACCTTTACCACACCTGCATTTGGGCAACGGTCTTGGCGCTCTGTGATCGTCGTACAATAGCTATCAATAGTTTCGATAAAACGATGTTTTTTCTTAGCTGCTTCAATCTGTTCTGGTGTTGCTAAGTCTTTCAATCGACTAATCATTGACGGAATATTAATCATGTAACGCTCGTCCGTCACGTTGTCCTCTAAAAACTCATTAATATGGCGCAATGGTTGTTTTTCAAGTCTTATAAAATCGAAAGCTGCACCGCCTAAAATCGATATACAGAAAACACGCTCTCTCGCTTGCGGTATTCCAAAATCCATAGCATTTAATACATCGAATGAATTGGTGTAGCCTAGCTTGCTCATTTCTTGTAAGTAGTAATTAAAGATAGGCATGACGCCTTTATCAAGCACACCTTTCACGTTCTCCCAAATAACTACTTTCGGCTTCCACTCACCCATTTCAGCGATAATACGGAGAGTTTCGAGCATCAATTCGGAACGAGAGCCTTTTTTTGCACCTTTTCGATTAGCGTTGCTACGACTGTTATCTTGACAAGGTGAGCCATGGACTAAAATATCAGGACGTAAATTCCAACCAATCACATTTTGTTGTTCATAACGATGTGGATTCATTGCGTTATAGGCTTTTACTCGATTCTGTTTCCACTCCACATAATCGATCAGTTTGTACTCGACGCCTATATTTTTTAGCGCTTTTGCATCTGCTCCAATACCGCCAAAAAGAGAAAGTAATTTAATCATTTTTTCACCGCCTTATGCTGAACACTTTCTTTCGAATATTTAGTAATCTTCTTCGATTTTTCTCCCGTACTCTTCGTCTAATCCGGAAATAGTTGCGCCGAAATTAGGTTTGTTTTCTTTGCTCATAATGTTAATAAACTCAGCTAAATACTCTTGGAATTTATCTTCTGAAATTCCTGTAACACTGATTAATGCATAATGTCTTTTCATTTCACTTGCTCCCTCTCGGCTTGAATTCTCCAATATCCGTACCAACAGAACCTAAATACGCTTCACGATCATGATTCCAACAGTTTCGACACATCTTTTCACCTGGTGCAAAATCAAATAAATGTGGAGAACTTAATTCACTTACTATTTCACCGCACCAGCCACATTCACCGCCGTTTTCATATTCAGCCATGATTTTATCTAATTGCTGTTGTGTTAGTTCCACCTCTGTGAATGACGCTGCAGTAGCAAGCTCTCCAATGTCGTAATAACTTGGTTTACCATCGTACCCATACGACTCTGAATAGTCTTCTGTCATTTTGTCTAAATCGATAACAAGACGTTCATTTACGACTTTTAAATTAAATTTCGGCATCCCTTTTCACCCTCCTGGTCTTGAACAATATCTTTCAATTATTCACATTAGAACTCTTCATGTGCCTGGCTAAATCAAACCAAGATTGCATGCTATTAATATCTTTTTCACTTGCTCGTAATTGGATCCATTCGCCATCCACAAAAGTTTTAATGACAATTTCATTTT
>NZ_JBMGUV010000042.1:0-43467 GCF_049058285.1 Lysinibacillus sp. UGB7 | reverse complement strand
AACTTGATATTTATATTCGAATAAAGAAAAGAAAAAGTTACGAATCTTCAAAACGAAAAAATAAAAAGAATCAAACGAGATACACAAGGCTTAGGGATTATTTTGACATTCTTCAAGTTTTGAATATTCAAGGTTATGAATCTATGTTTGTAAGTCAGAATGATTTTTATAGGATATTTAAAAATGAATTATTACTGCATACTGAAGAGCAGAACATCACAGAATTTTTAGAGCATGTAATCACATATTTTAAAGATATGAAGTTACGTAATATCTCTATTGAGGATTCAAGATTTGATTCACAGTATCGCACATGGTTATTTATGATACGAGAAGTCATTGAAAAAAGTTATTTTGGCAGTATTTTAAAAGAGTATCTCATCCAAAGATACGAGTTAAAAAAAGCTGGTTATTTTAGAAAAGAAGAAGATGCACATCACTTATTTCTTTCCGAAAGACAGTATCAAAAATTCCACAGTCCTATTGAACCGTATATTGTAAATGGTTGGTTAGAAAGAATCTTAGAACAATGTGAAATTGAACGGTATGATGGAACGCTTAACTTATTCACTAAACACAATATAAAAAGGACACTTTCGATTCATACATTTAGACATACGTATATTACATATCGTATTGGGTATGAATCTATGTACGAGTTATTTAACCAATCTTCACTAGCTCAACTAAAGAAAGAGGTGGGACACGTTATAGATTCAGAAGTTACCTTATCTCGTTATTATTTTTTAGATCAAAAAAGAAATGCACGTGCAAATACTGCTATATACAAATTTTTAGTAAAACATATAAAAAAAGACGACGCTGGGGGAGAATAAGTGTTATTACAATCTCAATTACTTCATAGATTGTCAAAAAAACAAAAGCAAAAATGGAATAATGAATTAATGGATGAAGTAGAATTGAAAATTTATAACTATCAAAAATATATACAAGATTATTTAAAAGGTATATGGAACAAGGATGAAAAAGTGTGGGTTTTCCAAGATTACTTATATAATGTTGAGATGCCTGCTAAAACAGTTTTTGAATTTTATACATGTAATCCTCAAGTACCTTCAAATAATTACGAATGGTCATGTGAAAAAGATTTGATACCTCGCGAGGATTTACCACAACTAATACTGAAATGCATGAAGAAAGATAAGAGGGGGAATGGGGTAGGTAGAGCAGAAAAAGTAGTTAGATATGTTTTTGATATTCTAAATCATCCTCTGGATATATTATTTGTAAATCGGCAAATGTTAAAGGAATCTACAAGCGTAAGTAATGATTACGTTTATCCTTTATTAGTAAATGTACAAACATTGTATCTCGCAGCTTGTTTGGAAAATCAAGTAAGAATACCACTTGAGATATCACTTGGTTGTATTAATAATTTCCCGGTATCTATAAATGGTATAAAGGGTTCTATAAAAGGACGTCTTTCTAAGAATTCGGAATATCTTTTGACCTTCATTTTAATGGATCAAGAAAAATTCATTTCGGAACTTCAATATAAACAAGATAATGAATTGAATTCACTACGTCAACCTCATAATTTAATATATTTTTTAACAGCTATACTTTTAGAAGTTGGAACAAATACTTGGGCAGAAATAAATATTAGGAATTTCCCAATAAAAAAGTGGAAGATTCTATTCAATGAAGCTTGGGCTACATTCCATGATAAATCAAAACGTTCTGATAAAAGTGCTAGAACACTCGCTCTGTCTTATTTGTTTGAATTAAAAACAGGGCTAAAATTGAATCAACATACTTTTGGCAATTTTGATGAAAAAAATGAAATTGAGACTATGTTAATTCAATTCAAATTGTATTTAATGCAGAAGAAAGTCTCTTTAATTGAATATAGTGCTTTAAAGTATATTTTAATAAAATGTGACCTCACCAAAATTGAAGAGTTAACGATAAACAATCTAAAAGAAACAGTTGATAAATATTTTGAGTTTTGCAACGGAAATAATCTTCAACGCAATACTACAGTTGCTCCGAGAATACGTAGTTTTTGTAACGGATTGAAAACAATAAAAGAATTGTTTGAACGTGAAAACAGTTTAGGAGTTCGTTATGATTTTCCTTATCATGAGCATGAAATTCAAATAGCTGGTGATACTGAGCATGATACGCTGTTCCGTTATGCCTTTGAAAAACTAGATACATATTCTTTGGCGACCGATGATGGTACTTTTAAGGAAGACATATTGAAAGTTGATGCTATTGCTAGAGCGATAAAGAATTCTAAAATGAAGAATAGAAAAGAAGAAAATATAATTGATTATTTTAATGAATTACAGAAAATTACCATGTTAAGAATTCTTGTTGAATCAGGTATTCGAATATCGGAAGTTATCAATATTCCATATCATTTTATTGGTCGGGTTGATGAAGAAGATATTGATATTCTTGTTTTATCTTTAAATAAATTAGGTGAAGAATTCGGTGTAGTTCCAATTAGTAAAGAAACTGCTGTTATGTTTTATGAATGTATAGAGATTCGTAAAACATATTTTTTAAACACAATACATGATATAGATTTATGGGATGAAAATCACGTGAAACCGGATTTGAAATATGCCCTCCAATTTTTCTATATTTACAATAAAAAAAATAATATTGGAAACTTTAAAGGGAATTATTTTTTACCTATAGTGCTAACTGATTTTCTCGATGAAATATGTGATGAAAATAAAATAGAGCGAACAAAAGGGAAAAGATTTCATATGTTTCGTCATCGGGCAGCAGAATATTTCTTTTTCTGTATGAGTTACTATGATGATTTTGATTTTAAAGATGATGAAGAATATAAAACTGAGGTGATTAAAAAATTGTTACGTCACCTAGATGTAGGAATGACTGAGCGTTATTCTTGGGGATCATTACTAAATAGAATAGCAGAAAAAAGACTTGTTTTTTTGAAAAGCCTTCCTAGTCTAGCTAGTTGGAATAGTCCAGATTCAGAAGTTCATAAACAAAGTGTTATAGATAAAATAAACCAAGATTTAAAGGGTATGTTGACACAAAATTCTATTGATAGAATTGGCAAATTACTTACTGCGCCTGCAGGATTACTTAAAGAATCTGTTATAAATGAACTAAGTAAAAATCAATCGTTTAAGATTATTTTAAATAACCTACGTAAAATAGATGGAAATAAAGGTGCGGTTCCAAATGGGTATGCTTATTTTGGTATGTGTACACAGTTCAACTGTCCAAAATTAAAAAACAGAGAAAAGGTGACTTGTGAATCTTGCGATGAATTACTTCTTGACACAAACCATATTATTCATTTAATTGGTACAATCGTACGATGTCAAGAATCTCTTTATTCATATGGAAAATCATATATTGACGATGTAAATCACTATAATCATGTGCATTCATTACGCGCACGTAGTATCAATGCACAAAACAAATTATTTAACGAATTTAATTTTAGTGTAGATGAATTATTGGAATTAATTGCTCAGTATTATGAAGGAGCATTGAAATTGGAGGTGTAATATATGTTATTAAATCGTCGTAAAGAAGAACTTTTTTTAGAATCTCTCATACGCAAATCAAATTTACTGACTAAAAAAGAATTCGAATTTTTATTAGAAAATGAATGCAACGTGACCTATTCAAAAAAATACTATGAAGAATTTACGACAGCCTATAACAGGTGGATTAACCATAGCAATGATCTAAATCCTACAGTTTTCAATAATCAAATTGAACATTTAGTTTTTGAAGAAAGCAGTAATAATTATGAATTAAAATTAAAATTGAAACTAAAAGATTATCTGGCCCTAAATATTTTGTGTAAAATTATCCCTTATAATGAAATACTTTTAAATGAGTTCATTTTAAAGGGAATTAATAATAAAATGCAATTTATTATTCCTTTCTACCGATCGCTTCAAAAGGATTTTTTGCCCAAATGGGACTCAATTAAGATGAAATCAAATAGGAAATTGGCTTGTATTCTTTTTTTAAAAACTGAGTATGGAAACCAATTTATAAGTGAAGAAAAAATACTAGATTTATTATTTATGTTAGTTAAAAATTCGGGAGATAATTATACTAAAGCTGTTATTGAGTTTTCGATGGAATTCTATCCGCTCTTAGAAAAATATAATTACTTTGGTTCTTATGAAAATATAATTGACTATATTAATCGTTATAAACGTAATTTTACAATAGATCCAGAACTTGAATTGAAAGAACATTTCGAAAAAACGTTGAGTGAATTTAGTGAATTCGAATTTTATTCAGTAGCCAAATCATACATAAATGATCGATGGGCTAAAAAAACTTTGAATTATAATGCTTTAAAAAGAAGTATATCTATATATAATTCATTTTTTAAGCTATGCGTTGAGAATCACCAAGTACCGATTACACATTTTAAAGAATTTACAGGGTTCCATAGAGATTTGTTTATAGAACATATTAAGAACCTTTCAAGGAAGGAATATCTAGCAGCAGTTAGTAATTTAATCCGTCACTATAATTCATTTTTTGTTACTGACGGAAAATTTATAGACCCGTCTTTTTTCTCTTTGCCCAAAAAAATCAAAATTGCTGATAAAACAGCACTAAAGGAAACTGGAATTGGTGCTTTTGCATCAAGTATTTATTTTGAAGTAATATTTAGCAGAAAGAATAGTTTAGAGACGAAATCGCAATACGAACTATATCAATATATAAAAATACGACTCCTCTGGTTAATTTTACTTACTGGAGGACGGTATAAAGAACTGAATAAACTGAAATTAATAGAAGTTCAAGACGCAATTAATTTTAAAAGTCCATATATTTTTTTGCAAACTGTGAAGGGTGGGAATAATAGAACCATTGAGTTTGATAGAGGGGAACTTAGAAATGATGTTTATGAATATGATTGGCTTTCATTAGATATTATTTTGGAGTTAATTGAAGCTGCAAAATATATATATAAGGATTTGCCAATAAAACCAGAACAGAAGTATTTATTTCCTAGTTTTCGAACGATCACAAATCCATGCGGATATCAGTCTATTAATAAATTAAGTAAAAAAATTCAAATTGAGAATAAGATTGTGTATGGCTCAGTATATGATATTTTAAACCGAGAAGCGTATATTTATAATAATAGAATTCGAGGAAGATTAGATAAACCTTTATTTAATATTCATGATTTTCGACATTTTTCAGTTGAAATTTTTAGAAAATATGCTCGATTAACACAAGTTGAAATTCAGAAATTCACAGGACATAGAAACAGAAAATCTGAGGAATATTATGGAGAGCATTTCATGATTGCTGTTGATACATTTAAAGTTATGGAGAAGTATGGTCATACTTATGGTGAAAATAAACTAGTAGTGAATCAACCGGGCTATATTAATCCAAATGTTCAAGATAAAAGTAATCTTGCGTTTATACAAGACATAGATAATTATTTCAATAATACTGATTATTTTAGCTCGAGAAATTTGTCGGCAGCTACAAAAGTCATTGATGAAGATACAGATTGTCAAACCCTAGTGGCTTGTGCTGAAACAGGTATTGGTTGTACAAGTTGTGAGTATTTTCGAGCAGGTGAGGAAACAATTGAGAAAAAAGATGCTATTAAATATCTGCTTGAGTATGAATATAATCAGATTGAATTACTGATTATTGAATTAATGGAAAGTAAAAAAGAATTATTAAAGAAAAATAGGGGTTCAAAAGTATTGTTAGTAAACAAGTTTATTGATATTTGTATAAGATTTGAAAAAATCAATCAAACAAAAAATTTAACTTTAATGTCAGTAAAACAAGGATTTGGTTGGAGTGAGTCTACGGCCAATCGATTTTTAAGTCCGATATACAAGAATATTCGAAAAAATGATTTAGATAAAGAGGTTGTTTCTCGTATCAAAGAAATAGTTAAAGAAGGATTGTTTGAAGAAGAAGTTAATATTTCTTTGTATCGAGATAGTAAAAATAGGGTGGTGTTTAAGAATGGATAAAAATAAGAACACCATAGTACAACAGAGAAAAATTGAAGGAATTAAGATTGCAATAAAACATTTACACGAAATGGGTGTAAAAGACTTAATGAATAAAAAGTTAATCTCCGATACAACTAAACAACTCTTTCCAAATAAACAGGATTACCAGGTTTCAAGAGTTACTTTGTCTAATGATTTTTATAAACAACAGCTGCCAAAACTCGTTAAAGATTTTCTTCACTACAATAATCTTAGTTCCAATAAGGATTTAGAAATGGCCAGACAAATTAAGGATAAAAATTTCCAAAAAAAGATGAAAGAACTCCAGCGTTTCAGTAAAGACTTAGCAATTAAAATTAAAAATGGTGAAGTGAATACAGAAAAAGAAATACCAACTAAATCATTCTTGAGCAATGAAATTAAAAAATATTTTGGTTATTCAATTAACCTGTCGATGAAACAATATAGTTCACTATACTCAGAATTTTTCTTGGAAGAATTACTGAGTGAAGAACTCCACGATGAAGAAAGCAAAAATCAGTCTAAATTTGTTGAAATGAGTAAATATAGAAAATTACTTAGAGAAAAGCAAATTGCAGAAAAAGAATTCAATCGCCTTATATACGAACAATTTCAGAATTACTATACAAAGCAGGAAGATAATTTATTTGCTAAAGGGGATGGATTCTTAGAGCTGCACGAAACAGAAATTGACTTAAATCTATTATTTGATTATATAGAAAAGGAATTAAAAAATATTTATAGCTCTCAGAAGTCAGTAAATGCATTTAAATTGGTCAGAACATTAATAGAGAACTGCTCTATTAATAATCCAAATAAATGAATAAACCACTACATAAATAATTTGGTCTTTATAAAAACGATGGAATCGAAATATCCAATCGTTTTTCATTGAGTTCCCACCAGTCTTATTTTTATTTTCATTTTTGACTGGCTGGGAATTTTTTATACTTTATTTCTCGATATCAAGTTAGCGGGTTTTATTTCTTCTATATCAAGTGATAGTTGATTACCATCAAATTCATTCAATAAATAGTTATTTCTGGTTCAATAATGATTCTTGTTTCACCAGTAATCTTAATTTCGTAATAAATATTTTGTTCCTAGTGGAAGAACAATTTATTAGTAGTTTGAGATATACCAAAGGCTTCATAATGTTCAATGCATTACTGATGCCATTTTGGGGATTGTGGTGTGAACGCTTGTTCCAGAGTTTTTGATTTATGATCAATTAGAAAATACGCATATTAATCAACTGGAAACAATAATAGATTTATCCAATCAAATAGATGGCCAATTAATATTCCCTATATTAAGAGAAAGAATTAGTGCTATAGATGAATAATTCAAGAATCTACTATATTTGAACTTTCACAGAATAGTAAGTTCTTCCACATATAAAAAACTTGAGAATATAGCTAGAAGAAAAAGAACGTCGAACAACGCATGAGATTGTTCGACGTTCTTTCACGGTTCTTATTTCCATTTATTTAGTTGAGGGTTTCTGTTCCACATACGACCATGACGAGGGTTACCATTCTCGGTTTTGTCTCCAACATGATAAACTTTATTTATATCTAGTATGCCCCAAAGCCAATTAGTACGACGTTGAACTAGATTAGGTAGAATTCCGTCACAATCGCCCCAAGCAACAATTACTTTACTTATACTACTGTTGTTACAAGTATCTGTTATTCTAGTATTACATCGTGCTTGATTTCCAATTAAGGTTGTGAATCCGAGAGTAGTTAATTGTAAGGGGTTTGGATCACGATAAGGAAATAAGTTTAAAATATGTACTGTATGATAATTTTGGCGTTCACACCAACAAAGAACTTTTCCTACAGTTGGATCAACTTTTTCAACGCCATTATAAATGCCAGCTTTCGAAGGGTTCATTAAAACAATTACTACTTCTTCACCCTTGTTTCTATTTCTTGATTCGAAGGACAACAAGTATCTATAATTACCGATTGAATCATCATAAGTAATCCGATAGTATCTTAAAGAAAGTGGGATTGATGGCATGGATAAGCTCCTTTCAGGAAGGGATTTCCTTTTTAACCTACTACAATAATAATTAATTCTGTGATTTTAAGTATATCTTTGCCGCGTCGGCAAAGATATACTTATTTTTATTTTAGGTAAGTTTGTAATCAAACCATTTTGACGTACTATAATGATTTTAGTATTATATTACCAAATCTACTAAAATCAATGTGTAAAGGGCTTAATTATATTGGAGGAAATACTTATGGGACTTTAATGCAAGAAAATAATTTATTTGTTAAAGGGGACGGGTTAACGGAACTCCATAATATGGATATTGACTTGAATCTCTTATTTGGATATATAGAAAAAGAGCTAAAAAATGTCTATAGCACTCAAAAGTCGGTTAATGCGTTTAAATTGGTCCAAAAGTTAATGGAAAATTGTTCTGTAAAATAAACCATAAATAATAAAAAATGCTAATAATATATTAGATATTAATAGTAAGCAAACCTAGTATACTAAATGTTATTCGATAATAGGAAAGAGTTACCTTAGCCAAATAATCGTTTAATTAAGAAAGGAAAAGCCAGATGTCAAAAAAAACTTTTGAAGAAGTTGCTAATTATGTTGAATTTCAGAGCCAACATAAATGTAAAGTTCTAAGTGCAAAACCGGAACAAACTTTTAATGACTTAGGTGTTAAGGTTACAGTATGGAATGTAAAAACTGATACTGATGGTTCATGGTGGGTTGTAGAGGGGGACACGGTTCCGATGAATCTGTATTCGCAAGATGCATTTTATTTCGGTACGGATGAAGTCTATTCCTTTCATATGGGAATAATAGAACGGATGAAGGCATCAGCATACAATCCAGAGGATTATGTAAATGCAGTGACGTTAGAAACAGATATTGCTCCTCAATTGTTTAGAAAGCTAAAAAGTATTGCCAAACTAATAGATTCTACAGTCGAAATTGAAGATTTTCAATCAGTTGGTGTACAGTGCAGAGAAGTATTAATAGATTTAGGCAATTCTATTTATTTTGCAGAAATGGCTGGAGAAAATGAGCAGCCACAAGCTTCAAATTTCAAAAGAAAGGCAGAGTTGTTTATACAATTTTACTTAGCTGGCTCAGATAATAGTGATTATCGTAGTATAATAAAAAAATTGACTGAATCAACATGGGATTACTCTAATAAACTTACTCATTCCCACAACGCAACTTTTTATGAAGCATCTACATGCGTTTCATTATGTACTTCATTGGTTGGAGCATATGAAAATATTAGACAAAAAGTTTTTGATCCAATTTCTCAATACAAATGTAAAACTTGTACTAGCAAGAAGTTAGAAATAGTTGATGATGAAGTAGGTGAAGATGGAATAGTCAAAAAACTTTTCTTGCAATGTGAAGAATGCAGTGATATTACAGAGATTATTTTCAAATAGAAAATAATAGCAAAGTTAAGTATAAGAATGTTTACAGTGAGGAGAAATTATGGACACATATTTTAGTAAGAAAAATACAGGTGGAAGTTACGCTTCAAAGGGCTTTGAATATCAGGATTACTGTTGTCTTTCAACGGTGTTTATGAATCTCTCAGAGAATGATTTTAAAAGCGTATCTGTGGAAACAATTAATGATTTTACTATAATGTTTGAAACATATGAAGTTTGTGTACAAGTTAAAAGGCAACATATAAATATCAGTTATGCTAAAACTTTATTAGAAGGTATAGAAATTAAAAAGGATAAAATGTACGAAATTATAGGTACCAGCATAAGCGAAGACCTAAGAAATTTAATGACAAACATTATGTGGCTGAAAAATATTAAAAATTCTAGTCGTAATGATAGTGAAAAAATTGATGCGGAGGAATCTCTGAAAAAGATTTTAGAAAAACAAAAATTAGAAAAGTACTATGAAAAGTTATTAATTACCAGTTTTGCACCTATCCCGGAAGATATGGCCCCAATGGCGTTATATGCCAACTATAGTTATTGGCTAGATACAAATAGCTATAGTTGTAATAAGGAAGACTTGCTAAATAATATGTTACTTAAAATCAGTAAGATGAGAAGTGACAGAGCTTATCTTAATAAGGAAGATTTGGAGGCAACTATAAATCAATATCGAATTGAAACTGCTGTAACCAAAGTTCTTGATGAGTTCTATGATCGCAAATTCAAAACTCCTTCTGAGATATTGAAAATATTAGGCGGAGATAAAGAAGAAATATTAAAGAAATTAGAAGTACATATTATTGAAGCTGATAAATATATTAAATCAAAAGATTTCTCTAAAGCATTAAAAATTTATTCTTCTCTGGCTGTTTTATATCAGGAAGAAGCTGTTTTAATTAATTGTGCGATGTTATATGAAGTTCTAGATAATTATTCTGAAGCAATTAGTTATTGTAATAAGATTTTGCAATTAAATCCAAGAAGTTATGAAGCCTATTTTATATTGGGAACTTCCTCAGGACAATTAAATCAAATTGATAATGCATTGGAATATTTAAATAAAGCAAAAGAATTAAAGGAGACTGCAGAAATATATTATAATCTAGGATTTATATATTATCTTAGAAAAGATAATGATAAAGCTTATTCTTGTTATAGAAAATGCTTAGAATTAGATGATACTTTTGCAGATGCACATTTAAATATTAGTGATTTTACAGAGAAAGAAAATGCGATTTTTCATCTAGACAGAGCAATTGAGTTAAATAGTCATATGTATCAAGCATATGGGAAAAAAGGAGAACTTTTAAGGGATATAGGGCTACATAATCATGCCATAAGATATTTTAAAAAATGTCTAGACTATGATAAAACTAATTTTCAAGCATTAAAGGGTATATCTTTATGTTTGCTAGATTTAGGAAAACCAGAAGAAGCGGCTATTTATTTTGCAGACTGGATAAGTGAATACAAGGAACAATTACTACCTTCTAAAATGAATAATGGTCAGTCAAATATGATTGTTGATATAACTTGGCATAGAACAAGATTTCTGCATTATAAAAAAATAGATGAAAATATAATAAGAGTGGATATGCCATATGGTAGTGTAGAAATTAATATATCAGAAGGTAAATGTTTTATTTTTATAGGCTGTCTTATGAATCTTGATAAAAGTGAGGCTGTTTTACCTATAGTAGGAAAATTGTATGAAAATGAAAAAGAATTTCTTAAGTGCGTTACCAGTATAAAAAATAATTCAATTTTACCAAATGATAATGCAACAATGGCTAAATCAATAAAAGTTCTAGTCCGTGAATATAACGACCGTATTTTTATATCAATAGATGTTGGAAATTATCAGATGTCAGGTTTCACAGATATGATAAGCGATGGTTATAGGAATTTTCTAAATGGTTATAATTCAAAGAAGGAAATAGGAGTTTTAATTAGCTGCCTAGATAGTAAAAAAGATTTCTTAATAGAAGGCATTATTAATGTTACTCTGGAAAAGTTTGAGGAGGAACCATTGAAAAAGTTAAAGAATGATATAACAAAGGAAATGCTTAATAAAGCTATGGAATCAGATAGTAATAATTAATCTTTAATGGTATTAGTCTTGTAACTAGGTTTTATCCAAATACCAACACACTGTAAACGTAAAACTGTTGGTTAGAACTATCCTCTGACTTTCTCACAAGATTAAGTTTTTCCAGCATTATATATTTCGGTATTAAAGGGTAAAAGGAGTAGGTACTATGAGTGAAAATAGTTTTGATTTTTTATTAGCTACAATTACAAAGATGAAGCATACGCAAGTTGGATTGCTTTCCTTTTAGAAGAGGCAGGTTATAAAACATTTTATCAACCTTGGGATTTTAAAGTTGGAAACAACTTTGTCCTTGAAATGCAAAAAGGAGCAAAATTTGCTACCCATACCCTAGCTCTTATTTTCGAAAATTATCTTGCATCTTTGTATATTCAACCTGAATGGGCAGCAGCTTTTGGAGCGGATCCAACAGGGACACAACGAAAGCTAATCCCATTTAGGATTCAAGATATATACTAAAACTAAAAGCTCCCTTTTGTAACATTCCTTTTACCTTGAAAGAGGAAGTTAATAAGACTGAAGACTTTATACTGAAATCTATTGGATAAAACCAGTTCAACTTTTTTGCAAAATGGATTCTCTTTAAATCTAGTTATGAGATAGTGTTAGTCTGTTTTAAAAGTATTTTTAATCATAATAAAGCTAAAAAAAAGAATAATCTTTAATATAAGTATTAAAAAGAAAACAGCCTCCAGGAATGAAAGGGGGGCTTCTTTTATAGAATTGAAACTGTTAAGTGCAACCTCAAAAGTAGCATATTTAGCAGGATAGGCTCTTCTTGCATCTTTCTCTCCAGATGAATGCCCAAGAGCATATGTAGCCAATAATCCCCCTATAACAGTTATAAGCGCAACGATTGCATTTCATTGCTACTTGATTAATTTGCATGGAAATTCATTTGTTTTATTATTTTTTTCAGAAGTTTCCTTCCCTTCCTTCGGTTTAAGTCTAGGATGTATAGCAGTCAATTTAGTTCTTATCGGTTAGAAATCTCTTTTGAAATCTTTATTATTCATATATTTTAAACATATCTCGTCGATAGTGTTAATATTGTAATTATCCACCTACCAATATTTATTAATTACATTAACCATTACAATTTATTTATTGGTAAAAAATGGAACAACAGAGGATGGTGGAGCTAATGAAGAAGGGTGTATTTCATTGAATATATATATTTGGATAAAACCTTATTTGAGAGTAGTTGGGGTCATGTTACGTTATTTTCCCCATGGCTATATACCATCAATAAAGCTGCCAAAGCTTTATTAGATGCCTCCACTTGTGTAGAATCTAATTTAGATACGTTACCAACTGGAAATGAATTAATTAATCTCTATTTAAAACCTTTAGGCTGAGCTAGTAAAAATAAAGCCTAACATGCATCCACACGTCGCATTTTTTTAACTTTTTAAGTTACGTATGCTATCCTAATTAAGGATTGGAGAATAACACGAAAGTAAGGTGTATCTAGTGCAATTAAATGAGGATAATAGAAAGCTTACAATTGAAATCATTGCTAATTTAGTTAATATAAAAAATCAAATGTTTGAACAAATATTAAAGCCTGCTGGAATTAATAAAGAACAATTTGTAAGGCTGAGAGGTTCTAAAAATGCTGTTGGAAAGCTATGGACTAAAAGAGAAATTGGTGCGCAGTTATTAGAAGAATTTGATAATCCAACCGAAGAAAAGAAGTTTATTAAATCTATTATTGAAATTGCTTCTAATTGGAGTAAATTTCATTTAGCTGATAATGAATATACTGCAAGAGCGACAGTTCAAAAAGCAAGGGAAGTTCTAAATACGATTGAAATAAATGAAGCTATTGAATCCGAATTGCTTGAAGAGCAAAAGAAACAGGAGAAGTTAAGGATCGAAGAATTAAAACAAAAAGCAAGAAATGAAAAGAAGTCAGAAATCTTGGAACGTTCCAAGTTATTATTAATGATGTTTGATGAGATGGCTACTATGAAAAATAATCCTCAAAAAAAGGGATATATGTTAGAAGAGTTAGTAAATATGTTATTTCAATTATATGATATTGCGTTATTGGAAAGTTTCAGAAGAAACAATGGGGGAGAACAGATTGATGGGGCATTCAAACTAGATGGATGGCACTATATTGTAGAAATGAAATGGACAAATCAATTAACAGACATGAAGCAATTAGATTCATTAAATGGGAAAATTTCACGTTCGGGAAAACAAACTATGGGGTTATTCATATCAATAAACGGATGGTCATCCAATGTAATTCCACTAATGAAACAACATCCAGATAAAGCAGTTTTTTTACTCGATGGTTATGATCTAAGAGTTGTGTTAACTGGGGAAATAGACTTAATTGAATTGTTACAAAAGAAAATAGCAAAATTAAATTTAATGGCTGAACCTTATGTTGGTGCTACTGCTTTTATATAAGTTGTATTCAAACTGAATAAAGAAAATTTAACCTTTATTTTATTGCCCATGGTATTTAATTGTTCAACATTCGGATTAAAACTTTAGTACACTAATGAAGATTGTGAAGAAGTACACTTAAACTAATGTTAACTATTTTTCGGGTAAATTTTATCGCAGTCGTATTCAAAAGTAGAGGATGAACAATTAAAGAAATTATTGAAAACAATTGCTATGATTTTAATGCTAAGTTTGATAAAAGACATATGAAAAATTTAAAATTAAAAATAATACATTCGATTGGCTAATTAGTGCAGTTTAGAAAAGGAAATATAATTAAATAAGACGGAGATACTACTTGTGATTGAAATGGTATCTCCGTTAATGCAAAAAGCCCATTAAGCCATCAAAGCACTAATGGCATTATAAAGAAGAGAAGCCTTAATTGACTACTTTTTCATTTTAAAAATTTAAGCAGCCTGTGATTATATTCACAAGCTGCTTTTTATTTATTTTTCAAGCGCCCAAAGATTTCATTCGAGATATTTAATAACATCCGTATATCATCCTCATCTTTATCTTCAAGAGTATTGATTAATATTTGTAAAATTTCTTCTTTTATATTTTCTTGTTCTTCCCCTCCCCCTGAATTACTTTCTGGAATAAGTACACTTCCGGCTTCAACTTGTAGAGCATCTAATATTTTAGTTAAAGTCTGTAACGTAATATTTCTCTCTCCACGTTCTACATCGGATAAATATGGAGATTGAAAATCACATTTCTCGGCCAATTCATCAATTGTTAAGTTTTGAGATTTTCTTATAGCTCTAATATTCATTCCTACTCTTTTTGTTAAATCCATAATAAATCACCTCACTTTTAGACTAGGTGAGGTTCAACAAACATCACATACCATTAAAATATAAAAAAAATAACTTTAAAGTTATTTTTAATTGATTTATATTATCTTTTAGTATTAAAATGATATTACTTTTAATGAAAGGAGAAAAAAATGAGTAATAATTTACCATCTAATATTGCAATTGAAAATGTAATCCAATCCAAAATGCGTGGTAGAGTAACCTATCAAGGATTTGTATCATCACAGGTAGCGGTTACTTTTTCGTATTCTAAGTTATATAATGATCCTTCTGGAAAGGGGTATCAACGACCGATTAATAAAAAGCGTTGCTCGGATTTTGCAAATTACTTATCTAAAGGCGAGGATTCACTATATACGCCTATATTATTAAATGCCGCGGGTAATTGGGAATTTCATGCTTATGATAAACATCGCCCAAATCTAGGAAGACTAATTTGCAAGAAGAAGGCTACCTTAATGGATGGTCAACATCGTCTTGGAGGTATAAAAGATTATATTAGCGAGACTGACAGTACGTTAAACGTTCCTTTTCTTGCATTTCATTATTTAGATGACGATGAAGAAATAAAATTATTTGATGTAATTAATACAAAAGCCAAAGGCATAGGGACGTCATTAAGCCGTTATTTAAATCGTGATAATGATGATATTAGTTGGGTTGCAACTAATTTGATTTTAAGTCCTGAAAGCCCATTTTTTAGTAAAGGTACACTCACTGGGAAACGAAGCAAAGAAAAGAATATTACATTGCAAAATTTATATAACATAGTCAAACTATTAACAAAAAAATCACCACTTGAAAAACTTTCAAAAGAGAAAAAGCTCAATTTATGTCTATCTTATTTTAATACAATTAAAGAATTGTTTTCAGATGAGTGGGAAGACAATTCACTTTATCGTATGACACATGTAACTTGTTTAAATGCACTTGCAATAGTAGGTAATCAAGTTGTAAATGACAATTATTTAGTCAAATCTCAACAGCCTGATTCAGTAAAAATAGCTCAGATACTAATGAATTTAAAAGAAGTTGATTGGTTTTCGAACGGAGATTTAAAATATTTAAAAGGTGCTGCTGGATCTAAGGTTTTAGCTAGTGATATCTTTAATTGCATAAAAAATTAGCATTATTGTAACGTTAAACTATAAACAAAAAGAATAGAATACTTCTTAACAGAATCTAATTTCAAATATATTGAATACTATATTTGTTCTTATTTGGAATTGGGTTTTGTTTTTAAAAGTTTAGATTATCTAATCTAATTTAAAATTTAGGATATATGTAATTAGAACTTTTTTTTAATAAGGATATATCTGTTTTGTATAAAAAGACTAATGTATAAATTAGTATAAAAATTTAAAAAGTATTCATTTTAGCAATTGAATAGTGACAATTACTTCGATTAATCTTTACTTAAAACTTTAGTAGACTTTCGTTTGGGGCCAAATAAGATATGGGCAACTGGAGTAGAAAGCTTTATATTTGATTACATTAAAGGACAAGTAGTAGTCTGCCTGGATGTGAAAATTGTACAATGGTTACTAAAGAAGAATTATCTTTGAGAATTCCTCAGAAATCGCAGATATAGATGAGTTAGTTTGATTATCTTGTTTTTGGGAAGCTCCAATAGGTACAGCATTAACTTTAAGTGAATGTAGTGACTGTAAGGAAGAATCTTTATTTATATATATTCTAAATCTTCAAGATGAACAAGGTTATGTGGGTTATTGTAGTGATTGTAAAGAGCGAAAAAGAGTTAGAATGTGCAAAGAATGCGAAACTTATTGTTTTAAGATAGAAAGTCGTAAATTTAGTATTAATAATACTTACTTTTGTTCAGACAATTGTTTAGAAATATATAAAGAGAGTCGCATATTGGTAACAATTAGATGAAAACTACTACTCTACTTTAATATTTTTACCATTATCATCACTCATCAGATTGCGAAGCTTGTGTATGGCTCGAATTATCTTAATAAACCATATTTCAACGCAATCTTTGTTTGCGCGGGTTCATTTATTATAGGAAAAGCAGACGGTTTAGAAGTGCATTATTGCACTTCTAAACCGTCTGCTTTTTATGTTTTAACAAATAATAATTTTGATATATCAAAAACAATCCCTAATAAATCATGCGTTGAAAAGTACTTGCAGGACGCCCTTCCACTGGTAAAACGGCCTTAGCATTAAGTTCATTAATGAGTGCTTGTATGAAAAACACTAAAGTATTATTATATTCACTCGAAATGTCTAAAAGACAATTATTAACAAGGTCAATTTGTGCTGAAGCAAAAGCTAATATGAGCTTTAAGGGTGAAAAGTTTTTAACTCAGCAAGAACTTGCAGCAATTACACGCGCCGAGGGGTAAGTTTCGAAAGGGGTTTTAGTAATTTCTGAAGATACTAGTAAGTCAGTTAAATCGTAGCGTTGAAAGCCGAAATGATAAACGCCCAATGATGAGTAACCTACGTGATACAGGCTACATAGAACAAATGCAGACATCATTATGCTCCTTCACCGTGAAGATTTATGACTGCAAAACAAAATCAAAATATAATTAAAGTCGATGTCGCAAAACATCGTACCGGTACTGTTGGTACAGTTCAACATGCGTTCGAAAAGGAAAATGGCAGTTTTTTTGGAGGATTAATTTCCATAAGATAGGCATCATTATTGGTTACTAATAGTGGTGCCTATTAGAAATTATAGAAGTTGAGATTAATTATCTATAATAGCTTGAAACGTTGTAATATCAAAGGTTTGGAATATTTGTTTGAGAGATTACTTAAAGATGCTGAAAAAGTAGTAGTATCAATGGTTTTGCAGTTTGCACTATTTAAAAGCCACTATTTTCAAAAACATTAATTAGATTTTTAGGTAACTAAAATGTTTTAAGTTACAGAAAAAAACTTAGTTTCAAGTTATAATTACTTAAAAATGGTAATTTATCTGATGGAGATTGCGAGGGTGAATTAATGGTTGAACTTGATTTTACACGTATTAGATCTTTTGACGGTAGTAAAGATGGCGGATTTGAAGAGTTAGTTTGTCAATTAGCCCATTTAAATAAACCTGAGATTGGTAAGCGTTTTGTTAGAAAGGATGGAGCTGGGGGAGATGCCGGTGTTGAATGCTATTGGTTATTAGAAGATGGTTCAGAACATGCCTGGCAAGCAAAGTATTTTACTGAAAGACTTGAAAGTAGCGAGTGGAGCCAAATAGATTATTCAGTTAAAACTGCACTAAATAAACATCCCAATTTAACTAAATACTATATTAGTGTACCTAGAGATTTTAATGATAGTAGAAAGTTAGGCCGTGGTAAAAAGCCTGTTACATCTTCATTAGATATATGGAACCAGTATGTTAAAGCGTGGACAGAAATAGCAAATTCTAAGGGAATGAATGTAGAGTTTATTTATTGGGGACGTCATGAGTTAAGTATGATGTTGCAAACTGATGACAGTAAGTATGCCGGGAGAGCTTTTTATTGGTTTAATGAACTTTTACTTAATATGGAAAAATTCAAACATACTACAAATAAATCTAAAGAGGGGATAGGAGAGAGATTCTCTGAAGAATATCATGTGGAATTACCTATCTCTAAAAAATTGGATGGATTAGGGGTTACCGCTTATTGGAAATCAGAGATTGATAAACAAAAAGCATCTATAGATAGTTTATTAAAACAAATTAATAGATTAGATAATTTTAAAAAGGATTTAATAGTTAAAGAAAAACTATGGCAAAACTTTTTAGCAAAATGTATATCTTTTAACGAAATATATTTAGAAGCTTTGAAGGGGAAATATAGTTCAAATCAATTTGAAATAGCTAGATTAAGAATTGAAGATATAGATGAATTAGCAGTAAAGTTCAATAGTTTCTGTTGGGACAAAGTTGAAAGTAAAGAAGAAGGTTGGAAAGAAGTAAGAGATAAGTTTAGAAAGATATTAGATGAAATCAATACAATTAAATCCTTTGTTTTCAGCATACAAGTAAAATCTTTTGAGCTAAAAAGTGCAATTATTTTGGGGGAGGCTGGTATAGGGAAATCTCATTTATTATGTGATATAGCTTTAAAGCGTTTAGAGGAGAATTTACCGACAATATTTTTACTAGGACAGAAATATTCAGGTGGAAATCCGTTAAATTTTTTAGCAGAAGAATTGGATTTGAAACAGGTCCCATTTAAAAAAATGTTAGGCGCTTTAGATGCTGCAGGAGAATCTAGAAATACTCGTACGTTAATAATAATAGATGCACTAAATGAAGGTAATTATAGATTTGAGTGGATAGATCATTTAGCTTCATTTATAGCTGAGTTAAAAGAATATCCGCATATATCTTTACTTTTAAGCTGTAGAGAAACCTATAAAGATGGAATACTTCCAAATACAATAGAAAAGAATATAGTCAGAATTCAACATACAGGCTTCAGAGGTTATGAACATCGTGCAGCTATGAAATATTTAGCAAAGCAAGGAATAGACAAGCCATCAATGCCAATATTGTCACCTGAATTTAGTAACCCATTATTTTTAAAAACATGTTGTAAGGCTATAAAATCAAAAAAATTAACCTCATTCCCAAAGGGATTAGAAGGACAAACAGCTATTTTTAATTTTTATCTAAATAGTATTGATGAGATAATTAGAATAAAAAAAGATTACTTTAAAGGTCAAAAAATAATTCTTAATGTTACGAATTCCATTGTAGAAAAGCTCTATCCCCATAATATGTTTGGTATTGATATTAGTGTGGCATATGAAATTATTCAAAATATTGATCCCAATCCTCATAGTGGTGAACCTTTAATAAAATTATTAATTTCAGAAGGACTATTGGCGTTGGATATGATTTCTGACAAAGATGGTGATTTGACTGAAGTAGTACGTTTCACGTATGAGAGATTTAGTGATTATTTTATAGCAGAAAACATTGTAAATCTTTTAAATCCTGAGGAGTTGGAATTAGAATTTGAAAATAACGGAAATTTAGAAGCAATATTAAATGAGCCATATATGTTTTCAGGTGTTATAGAAGCTCTAGGTATAACATTCCCAGAGAAATTTAAGATAGAATTTATAGATTTTATTCCTGAAAGTTCACCTTATTATAGATCTATATTTAATACTTCTTTTGTAAATATCTTTTTATTACGTAGCAAGGATTCCATTACCGATAGAACGATTGAGTTGTTAAACCAAATTCCTAGTTACGGTTATTTTAAAGATTCGTTAGATAAAATTTTAGCTTTATCTACAGAACCTGATCATCCTTTAAATGCTGAATTTTTGCATAGGAATTTAAAAAAGCTAGATATGGAAAAAAGAGACTGTTTTTGGTCTGCACATTTAGCAGTAAGTGATTATGAAGAAGATGAGGAACAACCTGAATCGATAACTCGAACATTAATTAATTGGGCATTGTTTACGGATTTAAGTGACATAGAAGATGAGCGAATAAGGTTGTTAAGTTATACACTTTTATGGATGACAACGACTTCAAATAGAAAAGTAAGAGATCAAGCTACTAAATCTTTAGTAAGGATTCTATCTTCACGCCCATCTATCGTTAAAGAATTACTGTTTGAATTTAATGATGTCGATGATTTATATTTAAAAGAAAGATTATATGCGGCAACTTATGGCGTAGTATGTAATATTAACAATCTTGGAGAGATAAAAGAAATTGCAGAAAGGGTCTATTATTTACAATTCGCTGATAACATGCCAGATCCACATCTTCTTTTAAGAGATTATGCAAGAGGTGTATTGGAATATGCTTTATATAAAAACGTAATTAATGAAGAAATGAAGGTTAATTTTAGACCACCTTATAAAAGTGAATGGCCTATTGAAAATCCTACGGCATCAGAAATAGAAGATAAAGAATACTCTTCAATTAAAAGTTCTGTTATAGGCTTTATTGGGGATTTTGGGAAATATACAATGAGTTGTGTTCATAGTTGGTCACCTACGGAAATTACAGAAAGTACTTTAGAAAATTCTTATGAATTACATTTGAAATTTGCAGAAAAGATACCTGCAGAATTAAGAAGCGAATATTTAAACGAGATTAATGAACGAATCCAAAATTATAGTACAGAAAGAACAATAACCATTATAGATTTACCAGATGAACCAAACGTATTCGATGATTTTAAAAATGAGTGTGATAGGGTAAATTTAGTAGAAGAAGGTGAAGAAAAAGAGAGAAGGGAGTTTTCATTTGTTACTAGAAATATAGACAAACCTAGTGATAACTGGCAAACATTAAAAGAAAAAGTTAGCAATCTATTAAATGAATCAGATAAAGAAACATTTAGATGGATAACTGGTTTGGGAGTTACAAATAGACCAGCAAATTTTAGTAGGAAATGGGCGCAAAGGTGGGTTTGTAAGAGAGCATTTGAATTGGGTTGGAAAAAAGAACTCTTTGAAGATTTTGAACGAATGTATTGTGGTAGCTATGATAGAGAACCTAGAAACATTGAAAGAATAGGTAAAAAATATCAATGGATAGCGTTTTATGAGCTTTTAGCAAAGATGTCAGATAACTTATATTGGATTAATAAATATGATGATGCTAGTGAATATGAAGGTCCTTGGCAAGTAGGAAAACGCGATATTGATCCAACAATTTGGCTAAGATCTACAAATGATTCAGGATGGGATGAATTTGGCGATGTCTGGTGGTCACCATGTATTCCTACCTTCAGTGCAAATAATTCAGAGGAATGGGTCTTTGATGAAAAAACAATTCCAAATTTCGGGGATTTATTAAAAGTAACAAACCCTAATGATAATAAACAATTGTATAAATTAAGAGGTTTTAGAAAATGGACTAAAAAAACGGAAGATAATAAATCTAAAGAAGAGATATGGTATAGAGTAAATTCGTGTATTGTTAAAAAAGAAAATGTAATTAATATGATCGAAAAAATGCAAAATAACCCGTTATTTGACCCTTCTGTTTTTTCTCCTCAAAGTTCCTCATCACAAGGATTTTTAAAGGAGTATCCATGGCATCCATACTATACGTTTTTAAAAGAATGGTGTAATGATGACGGTAATCAAACTCTAAACATAGAACATTTAGTTCCAACAAATGAATATGAACAGAGAACTGGTGAAGATGATAAATCTATAGATCAAAACATATCAATATATTTACCTAATCCGTTATTAATAAGGGAATTAGAGTTAATTTCTTCTTCTGAAAATTTTAGTGAATGGATGAATTCTAAAAATGAAATAGTATTTTTAGACCCAAGTGAGAAAGAAAAGGGTCCATCAGCAGCGATGATTAATGCAGCTATTTTAGATGAGTGGCTTGAAAAAAATAATTTACAAATAATATGGTTTATTGGTGGAGAAAAGCAAATTTTCAACTCTAACGGTGAAGTTACAAAGTGGTTTGAGTTTAGTAATATTATTACGATTGAAGATAAAAATATAGAAGAGAAAAAATTTTTTAATGAAGGAATTAGGTATAACTGAAAATAAATAAAGTAATAGATATAATAGTTAAAATCTATTATTGTGGAAAATTAATAGCTAAATTGGATGAACCACTAATAAAATGATTTTTAAATTATATAGTATGAATGTGATTCTTCTAAATTTAATTATTTAAAATGTCCACCTTCAGTACCTATTAGAAGCAGTTGCTGGTTGGAATTAGTGTAATGAGAGAAGGACGAATTTCCTTTGGTGGAATTCGTTCTTTTTTATAGTTCAAAAAAGGATTAAAGGTTTTTTAATCGTGGATAATCTAGGGCATTGTAGGTTAGAATAAATCTACAAATATCCTATATATTAACATCTGAAATAACGAACATCGGTTTACAATATTTATTCAAAAAAGTAAACTTCAATATTGAATAATAGACAACACTCATTATAACTAAGAATTATGTTACGAAATTATATTTAGACACAAAAATGGCATAAAGTTAATTTAATATCCAGACTGTATGATTATCATGCAGTCTGGGTATAAGGCTTTTCAACACCATTAAGTCTATTGAGACTTTAAGTCGATATACAAACTTTCTAACGATTCTTTATTGCAATTAGAACAGATGGAATTCCATTTTATATAATCAGATGGCGTTTCACATGTACACCATTCTTTTTGAAATATGATGTAGTAGATTTGTACATTGAATTCTTGGAAATTATGAATTATACCTAATTTTCCCACCCTTTTGTTACTGTAAGGATATTTGAGTTTTGGACTATTCATGTCTTCACCAAAAGCTTTATCCTGCATGATTTTTAACAAACTACTATTCATTTGTTTTTTTTTGAAAGAGGTCATTTCTTTGTACAATCCATTACTATCAGGACCATAATCAAATAAATGCCTGATAACACCACTATATTTCTTATTGGCTTCCCCTGGTGTTAATCTTGAATCAATTTCAAAATCTACTATAAACATTATTTGAAAAAATTTTAGTTCGCATTTTCGTGCCTTTTTCCTTATTTTTTCATTTTCTATAACTAAAGCAGGTATATTCTTACCAAAGTCATTAATAATCTTGTTTCGAATCTGCTGAGATCTCCATAAATACTCTGTTGAATAGTGCCAACCAAATTCAATAAATACCCTCTTTTCCAACTCGAATGTGTATTCTGAAATCAATAAATCCACGAAAGTTTTTGAATAAAATCTTTGAGGTTTTATTGAAGAATTTTTGAATTTATCATAAAACGATAATTGTTTGATTGGAGTGTCGTATTTTATTTTACTTTCTCTTGAAACGAGTATTTGGTTTTCTGCAAAAGTATTTTGCATATGTTCAGCAAATAAATCGCGAAATGTATTTTCACTTCTACTAGTAAGTGCTAAGTAAGACATATCTTTATCTTTAAAAGTTTCGAGTAAGTGTTTTTCAATTAAATCAATAGTAAATTCCATTCCCATCCCCCTTAGGTAAATAGTATAACGTGAGTCGATATATTCCACAAAAGGTAAGGCAGCTTATTGAAAATTGAAAAAGTAACTGTACTTGATAATAAACTCATCGTTAAATTCAAATCGGATTTTGAAATAGGGGTCTTAAACCTTGCATTTGCGACCGACCATCAATTAGGAGATATATTTTTCTTGGTTGATGGTGCTTCATTTTAAGGATTAACTAAATATGGTAATGTATGTATTGATGATTGTTGATGATAATTTCGATAAGAAGTGGACAACATGTTAGATGTTCACGAGTTTTTCAAGGGTTATATATGGAACAGAATACCAAGAAGGATCGGCTTCTCTTGGAACTTAATTTCTTAACCATGTAAATAAGCTTGATGGTCATTTTAAAGCTATCGAAAAGACTCCATCAAATCTGCAGAGCTACAACAATAAGATTAATCTTTAATGCTGTAATGAGTTTTTGAAAATCTTACTAATTAAATAGCAAAATCAAATATGAGGGGTGGGGCTTGAATGCTGAGTATAGAGGATTATATCTCCCGAAGGAAAAAAGAAGATAAGCTTAATGAATTTGATATTGATGCACGTACTCAAAATATGAAAATTTGTGTTGATTATGTATTCGAGTATTTTAACAACTATCTGAATATTACGGAGGCTGAAGAAAAAACAACACTGAATAATAAAAAGCTAGAGAAGTATCGTAATCAGCTTAAGGAGTATGAGCCTGAAGTTAGAGAATGGATTGTTGGTATTTATAATGAATATGGGAAACAAATACACAAACATGTTGGGAAAATTACTAAGGAGAATGAGTTTTTCTTTCTTTATAATGCTGAAAGTGAATTTAGAAATACTTCATATGATTGCTACTCACAACTCATTAAAAGGTTGCCGTTTCTTAAGGATCAGACCGAAATGCTTTTTCTATTAATAAGGGACTATCACAGAGTGGAGAGCGAGCAAAAGTTTAAATTTGGAATTCCATCAATATCAGAAGAAATTACTGATTGGATTGATAAAACATGGGCAAAACATCAGGTTAATCTTCTAGCATTTGCTTATGGTTGGATAAACCGCTTTTTTGAAAATGAAGACGTCTGGCCTACAACTCATAGAAAGAAAAGTAATAAAACTTGGAAAAAGTATGATTATGATTACAAGCAAAAAAGTAATCTTTTTAATCTGGATTCTTTGTATAGAAAGATGCCTAAAAAATCCTTTACTAAAGGAAGAAAGCAAGAATTTGAAATACTGTTAATGTACTATTGGATTCATGACATGGAAGGCGATAACGATTATTGGCCGAAGTATTTGGAGATGGTGTTGCCTGATTTAAAAAAAGAATAGCCCAGAGATGTTCCGATTATTTAGAGTCTGACAGTAAAAGGAGTTTAATGATTATGGAAGTATTATATAAATACTATTCGAACGAGAGCCTATATGCGTATAAAAATATTGAGGACGGCAATATTTGTTTTAGTCCGTTAGAATTTTTGAACGACCCTCTAGAGGGGGTTGGGGCGTATTTGTACCAAGTGAATAATGAAGAACAAAAGTATTGGAAATCCATAGGTTCCGACTTACCCGAAATGTTATCAAAGAGATTTTCCAAGGACTTTCGAGAAGTTGCTAATTTCAAATATCGTGTTTTCTGTACTTCAAAGGAATATGACAATCCTTTATTATGGGCGTATTATGCGAATTCTCACAAAGGTTTCTGCGTCGGTTACGAAAAGAGAGGTATTGTAGAAGCGTCAGACAAAGTGTTCGATATTGATTACAAAAGTGAAATGTATCCCCTTAACGAATATGATGAGAAAATATTTGAAAAGTTACTATCAGTCAAATCCACTGAATGGAGCAACGAAAATGAATGTAGGGCATTATATGAATTGAAAAATAACGACGTATTACATTTGAATCCTGAAGTGTATTTTGATAAAGAGAAACAATCCGATACAAACTTCTATAAACTTCACGGACATGTCCAATCAAACAATCTAGAGACATTATGTGCAGAAAAGTTTATCTGCAAAAAATGTAGCCCTGTCGCTATATATTTAGGTTTAAGAATGGAATGGAGCGATAAGCAACGGCTCATTGATATTGCTCGCAAGTTGCAAATTAATGTATACCAAATGTCACAAGAGCAAAATACTTTTAAGTTTATTTCCGATGATATTATATAGAGTATGAGTATATATTCTGAGAAGCCGGCAAATATTTATGGGATTTCTAGATAGTATCTATGGTAATGTAGCTAGATACATAGATTGCGCTTTGACAAATCAGCCCCTAAGACGGAAAAGGGAAATGCGAGACCAGATGTTCCGAGGCATTGCTGTAATAAGGTGGCTAAATATTTAGTGTATTGGGATAATCTGTGGAATTACGCATTAGAGAATTCTATAATCCCTTCGACTACAACTTGAAAGAAATCGATAAGTAACTTCCAAAGCAATATAATTAGTCAAAGATTGGGGTATTAAAAATGGAGTTAAGGAATGTAGATTTAGAGCAATTCTTAAAAAAATATAATACAGAAGATGTTTTATCAGGTATTTTAGAGATGCAGATGTCTAGTCATGGTCAATTGGTAGATGAAAGGATTCCAGCAGCAGAATATTTAGCCTCAAATGTCATCCGTTATTATATATCTGATTCAAAAAAGTTATTTACATGGAATGATTTCTTGGAATTAGAAGAGTTTTCAAAAAATATTTATAACGAAGATATATTACAACTTTTTGAAGAAGCACTCGCTCTTATAGAGGCAACAGATGAAAAAAAGAATGAATTTTTAAAGTCTGAGCATATGAAATTAAAAAGCATGGCATTTCGGGGTGATGGGTATATATACCAATTATTATCCGTGTCGGAAATGTTATATAGACCTTTTGATAAAGAATTTAAAAAAAATTTAGGATTTACTTTTACTTGCTGTGAAGAATTATTTATTTATATTTTTAAATTGTATGTTAAAAAAACTTTAGAAGCACACAGTAAGAAATATAAACTTACTAATATGATTAAAACCCTGTATCAATTAATACGTGGAAAAGCAGTATTAATGTTGCCAAGTATTAAAGAAGGTTATATTTTTAGAGTTTATAAAGAAGACTTGTATAGTAAATTCAATAAATTTGAGGTTGACTCTATTGTAAAATATCTAAGTGTTTGTCCAGGAGAATCAAGATTAAAGCCCACTGAGGTATCAGATTTTAAAATTTTAACATCAAAACCATTAGTTGACTTTGGAGATTATATATACTTGCCATTATTAGAATCCACATTAATGAACTTACCGAAGCTATTTCATTATACTTTTATAGCAGAGAAAAAATTTAACAAAGATGTAATTGGTAGATATACTAAAAATAGAGGAGATGTAGTTGAAGATTTAACCGTAAAATACTTACAACGCCTAATTGACAAAAGGTATATATATAGTTCTTTAGAATACAAAAATGAAGATGGAGAAGCAGACGTCACTATTCAGTATGAAAATATAACAATATTTTGCGAATGCAAGAGTAAAATATTGACCTTGAATACTTTAAAAGGTATCACAGAAAGTATTCAAACTGATATTTATAAAGCTATAGGAATTGCATATAAACAAGCGGTTCGATCTATAAACTATATAACGCAAGGAAAATGCTTTCATAAAACTATAAATGGACAAGAGAAAGAAATAAAGTTAGGTAATACAGAGGAAAAATATATCATTTGTGTTACAGCAGAGAACTTTGGCGTAATACCATCAAAGATACATGAATATGTAGAATTTGATAAGACTATTCATATTACCCCATATGTAGTCAACATATATGACTTAGATATTATAACGCAGGAGTGTGTGGATTTTATAGAGTTCATAAAATATTTGGATTTTAGGAAAGAAAATAACGATATCATTTCTTCAGTCGATGAGTTAGATATATTTGGTTATTTTAAAGCGAACGGTGGACAGAAGATAAGTATTAATGCAGATGAACTTGCGATAACTGATTATACAAGTGAATTTGATAAGAAGTATAAAAAAAGGAATCATGATTTCTTTAACCAGTTTGTTTAAAAAATGTATAGAACTTTTGAGTAACAAAAAAATGTTCGATGGTTTCTCTATTGCGAAGCCCCAAAAAACATTGATATGTTCTCCGGCCGACACAGCCCAAAATGTTATGAATATGTTTCCGAGAACAGGCAGTTCGAAAGACATTTCTCGAGTCATTGCGAGGCTGTCGCTTGGTTAGAATTAGGTTAAATTTCACATTCAGTAAGAAAAAAATAGTGAAATAACTCGAAATCAAGAGTATTTCACTATTTTTCATTAATTAATATAATAATGGAAAACTCGAAATGGGTAATTATTCAAGGCGCGCCAATAAATAGGTGCTGCTAGTTATTTTAATCAACATAAACATAATGATTTCCAGAATAAAGAGAATTTATTAACTGGTGCATCGAGGGCATTTCAAGCACTTAATATAAAAAATGAAAACAATGTATCTGTTTGATGTTGGAAAATATACAAAAAATCCTTTTCCTTTAGATATAAATTTAAATACATAAATCATTACAAACTAAAACCTACTCTTTTACTCATGGAAAAAGTGGGTTTTAGTTTGAAGTGAACATTTTTGAATTATTTGGAATTATTATTAAAAATAAATATAAATTTAGTTTGAACTTTAGGTCTTTCAATCGAATATCTAAAACAACAATTTTTCACCTTATTTCCGTTATTATTTTTATTGATGTTTATTATACTATTTTTTGAAATAAAAACCGTTGTGCCATATAATATTTTATTTTTCTCGAATCAATATCCTTATGTGAAAAAACTGTTAGATTGAAGATGTTTTATTATTTTTTCACCAATAATAACTTACTTTATATCTTCACTACCTCTATCACATGGTCAATAAATTTCTCTTTATCTTTTATATTAAAAACAATACAATAATCTTCCAAAAGTTCTTTAGCTATTTCAACTGTCATTTTATCGAATTGACTGGCGAAAAATGCAATTTGTTCAGATGTTGGATACCCGAATCTGTATGCTGATTTTTTATCCGCCAATAATTTTGGCACTTTAAATTTTTTCTCAGTTTCCATTATTGACAATTCAGATTTCATGCCTATATATGTATACCCACCAATAGATGCTCTCATTTCACAGACCAAACTATAAGCTAGTACCCTTTTTGAAAAAATTTTGAAAAGATTTTTTTGGCGAGTTTTGGTATCACCATTTTTAGAATGAGTTAGTTCGTGGGCAATCATGCATTTCACTAAATCAGTATCCATATAAACTAGTTTTGCAAGACTTTTATTTATCGTAATAATTACATTATGATCACTTGCATTTAACGACTTACTATTTCCAATAATTATTAGAGGGGGTGCTTTGACCCCCATTTGAAGAGCAATATTTTTATACATTTTTCTAACCTCTTTTTTATATGACATGTGTCTCTCCTCCTAAAGATAAAGTACATATAGTCATCCCTATTCTGATATCTAGTCAATACTAATTCCTTTTTTATCACACTTAACTAAATCTGTGTAGATGTTCACACCTTGTTCAGCCCATATCTTGTAACTGTTCATCATTGTTAAAGGTTTTAGTAAACTCATTCTATAGCTGTTTACAAAAAATTAAACAGTTTTAAGCCCTTATAATTATTTTAAATAAGCTTCTATCAAGTATTATTAAAGTTTACTCTACACAAAAATTTTCACTCCCTCTTATCAACTCTTTTTCAAAATAGATATAAAGGAAGAAAAACAAAAAATCAAAATTGGATTTGATTAGATTAAATTTTAGAAAAAGGGGTTTAATTTTTAGAATTATATTTAAGGTTTAATTATTTTAATCATAAAGCTATGAATATTACTAATACTTAAAGCTTTATAACAATATTTAAATTATTAATGTTATGAAACTCTCGGGAAGTGATCTTCGGAGTCTTTTTATTGGCACATCTAACTTCTAACCACAAAGAAGTGATTAAATAAAGATTAATTGGATTAAATTAATTTTGTACTTGAATCTCTAGTAGCGTCACCTTTTATGATGAATTTAGTTACTTAATTAAAAGGTAACAACTAAATAATTTACGCTATTGGAGGCACAGTATTATGAAAAAAGAGAGTCTATTAAATAGGGGATTGGCAAGTTTAATGCATTTGTTCTCGCTATTACTAACTTTTGTTTTACCTATATTAGTATACTTGGTATCAAAGAATAGAAATAAATATTTTTCCGACCATGCAAAAGAAGGAATGAACCTTCATTTTACTTTCTTCCCAGTCTTTTTGTTACTAACTTTTATTTCTAAAAAATGGAGCGCGGCTGCCGTTCTTTCTTTTGCACTTATTATACTTGAAACAATATTAATTATAATTGCAGCAATTTATACTTTAAGAGGAAAAAAGTTTTCTTACCCAGTTATACGTTACTTTAAAGTCTGAAAAATCAAGGGTTTTTAAGTTTCAATATAGGAACAAGAGGAGAGGGTAATATGTCGGGAAAAGGTATATTTACTATTGGGGAACTTGTGCAAAAGTCTGGTGTTAGCATTAGAACACTTAGATATTATGACAGTATAGGCCTACTTAAACCAAGTGATTATACAGAGGGTGGACATAGACTATATTCAAACGAGGATTTAACTATTCTACAAAACATTAAATCCTTGCAGTTTCTTGGATTATCCCTAAAAGATATTAAAATCATGCTTCAAAAAAACACTGTTAAAGGCGAGGCGATATTAAAATCTTTAAAATACCAAAAGCAGTTATTTGAAGCAAAAAAACTTGAGATTATTAATATATTATCAGATTTAAACCATCTTATTGAAACAATAGAAGATGAGGAAATCATCAATATTGAAATATTTTGTGCTATGCTTCAAAAATTAATGTTTGAAGAAGATACAGAAAAATGGTTTAAAGAGCACTTTTCTAAAGATATAACTGATGAATTATTTAATATAAATAAATCCGAAGAAATCGATTTAGATAAAAAATGGACTAAAGTTTTATCTGAAATCAAACATTTAAAGTTTACTGATGCTGTACCGTCTTCGAAAGAAACGCAAGAAACTATTGAAACACTGCTATTGCTTATGGATGAAACCTTGAAGGGAAATTTGGATTTGGTTGAAGAAAAGCTACCATCCACAGAATCATTTTCATTTCCTAATCCTTTTACAGAAAAGGAGCAAGAATTTTTAAAAGAAGCCATGGAGTTTTATAAAAAAAATTCAAACTAAATAGAGAGACTACATAATGTCTGATACATATGTTACAAATGTTCTAGATGTTCCAAAGCTTCTATTTTCTGCATACGGTAATGTAAACTTGGAGGTAGGAACGGGCGGTAAAGGTTTCCTCCCTTGGTATTTATCAAATCCTAATTATTAGGGCAAGACGAGAGTTAGCAAGTGCAGCAGATGAATTTAATCGAATGGAAGATGAAGTTCGAAATGCAGGTGATGCTCAACGAGGTTTTAATAATAATATCAGGGATGGAACAACCGCCGCTGATGGATTACTAAGCAAAATAATAGGTATTGCTGCAGCTTACTTATCATTTCAAACTGAAAAAAATATTGTAGCTTTATCTGATGAAATGATTAATACACAAGCTCGATTAGAGCTAATGAATGGTACTTATCATAAAAATGCAGAAGCCGCTGGTAGCATTAATAATATGTTAATGACAACAGCAGAGTTACAAGATATGATTTTCGATTCCGCGCAACGTACTTTTACATCCTATCAATCAACAGCAGATATGGTAGGTAAATTAGGGATGTAAGCATCAGGAGCATTTGCTAACACTACGGAGAGAGCAGATTAACAAAACATTTTCGATTGCTGGTACTTTAGTTGAAGGTGTTAATTCAGTCATGCTTCAATTGACTCAAGCAATGGCAGCAGGGAGATTGCAAGGTGAAGAACTAAATGCCATTTTAGATAATGCCCAACCATTTGTAGCAAATATTCAACGCTATTTAGAAGAAGCTATGAATATTGATGCTTCTAGAGGGTCGGGAAATAAGAAGTCAATCGGTGTTGAAATTTGCTACAGCAAAAGTGACGGAGCCCGATATGAGATAGCTGAAGAAAATGCAGTGCAGTATATTGCAAAATTACTCAAGGAGTATGGTTGGGGAATTGACCGAGTAAAACAACACTACGATTGGTTTAAAAAGAATTGTCCTCACCGCATCAGAGCCGAGGGCCGCTGGAATAGCTTCTTGAAACGAATTGAACAGGCTATGGAGCCAACAATGCCAACACAACCAAAGGAGGAACCACAAGTGACAAACACACTAACTTCGACAGCTAAAGAGGATTTAAGAGGTTATTAAAAGAGACTTATAAGCAAGGGATTTTAAAAGTAAATCACAGTGATAGAGTAGGCTCAATGACAGATGTCGAAGCGTTAGGATTGCTGATTTCGGTGGTTAAACGAACATTATAAAAAAGACCAAGAAAAAGACCAAGATAGCTTAATTGCCGTCTTGGTCCAAATTTTAAAAAAGTTTTTTTTAGAGTATTGTATTGTAAAAAATGATTTATGTATAACCCTATTCATACTTCTTTTTTGTAATCAATCCGAATTCATATTTAGCTTTTAACTTTCCATAATAAAATTCTAAAAGTACCCTGGAATTTTCTTCTACACCGTTTTCTCCTTTATAATTACGTTTGTCTCTATCCGAGTTCAATGGAGCACCTCCTACGATATTTATTACGGTTTCTTCACTCATTCCTATTTTAAGCTTTTGAAATTCTTCTGGCGTAATGGTTGAGATCTGTTTTGTCGGCTTCTCTTCTTCTGAAAAAATCAATACCATAGATTGTCCAAATATCCATACTCCTAACATACTAATCAAAATTAATGCTAATTTTTTTGGCCATTTTGATGGGGTAACCTCTCTATAATAATAGGGTTTTTTTTCTGTTTCTAACATTGTTTCTACAGGAACATATTCCTTAATAATTTTTTCTGTCCTTATCGTGTAATCTTCCGATACTGACCCACAATATTCACATACGTATATATTCTTGTCTTCCTTATAAACTTTTTTATATGAATTTGTGGCAAAACAGTTAGGGCAATTTTTCATAATTTCCCCTCCTTAACTTTTGATGAACTATTTTCCATTTTAAGAAATTTAATCATGTATGTACATAACAAAAATGCCCAAGTACTCAATTAATTTTGTTAAGGGAGTGTAGAGGTTGAAAGAACAACTAATGCAACGTAATCAATTAGTTAACATGATGTATGTATCAAAATGTGGCGAAATCACAAAAAGACGAGTCAAAATAATAAAAGTCGTCGGTGATTCGTTTCAAGCGTTCTGTTTTACAAGACATGCAAAGCGTACATTTACTATCAATAATGTTTTAGCGGTTGTTCCAGTCCTTCATAAAAAGCGTAAAGTAGTATGATTAGCTTTGAACAAAGGCGACTACTTCATAAATTTGTGGTTTATGATATGGCCGTTCAATCTTTACAGCGAGACTATAAGGTGATTGAAAACCTTAAAATGAGCAAAGTATATTTGCCTATACTTGATAAGCTTTTAGACGACATATCACAAGAATGTTACAACGCTAAGACATTGTTGGCCAAAGATAAAATTAGAGTAGTGCGTTGGGAAAAGACTGATGAATACTTTAGCGATTTCGTTGTTGCCACAGCTGGCGATGATCAAGTGTTTACTTATTTATGGCATTGAAAACGCAGGTGGAAAAATTATTATTAAGTTACCAAAATAAATAACCAAGATAGTTTAATTGCCCCTTTAGATATGTTTTGTCTAAAGGGGTTTCTGCTACAATATCTTTTTTAATCAACATGTTCAGTTTAATAATTACTTTACGATCTATCACTAAAAATTATTTACATAGCACTTTTTACTCCTTATAAAATTAAGTTCATATTTGATTTGCCACGCCCCATTTGCACATTTCCTCTAATATTGGCATTAAACTCTTTCCTTTTGGCGTTAAGGAGTATTCCACTTTTGGAGGGATTTGAGGGTATTCTTTTCTGTGAACAATTCCAGAGTTCTCTAGTTCGCTTAACTGAGAACTTAACATTTTGTGAGTGATAGCAGGAATTTTCCGCTTTAACTCTCCATAACGTAAAATCGTATCGGAAGATAATTCATACATTATTTTCATTTTCCACTTGCCACCTATTAACGATAATGTGAAGTCAAATGGTCTTTGTTTGTTGCGCCTCATAAAATTATTACTTGATTCCGGCAATAACATCACTCTCCTTTAAGTAAGTATCTAACAAAAAAGTGCATACTAGTTTTATTTGTATTCGAGTTTATAATTTAGGATGGGTTCATGAGTATTTCAGAATTCTATAATAATTCTATTATAGATTCGACATATTACTTAATCAAATATAGTTGAAGGAGAATGAATAGATGTCTAAAGAACAGAAACTCATATTTAATACAAATGATTTGAGCGAGGATGAGATGTATAAATTGTTAATTGGCTCTGTGATACCAAGACCGATTGCATGGGTTTCATCAATAAGTAAGGATGGCATTTTAAATTTAGCGCCATTCAGTTTTTTTACTGTAGCTTCTCGAAATCCACCAACACTTTTGATCTCAATAGGACCGGGCGTTAATGAACGAAAGGGAAGCATTAAGGATACGTTAACGAACATTCGCGAAGTGAAAGAATATATAATTAATATGGTACCTGAGCCGCTTGGGGAAGCGATGCATCGTTCATCGGCTAGTGTAGAGCCAGAGAAAAATGAGTTTGAGCTTGCAGGAGTGACTGTTCGGAATGGTAAACTTTTGAATGTACCAGCAGTGCTAGAAGCGCCAATCTCAATAGAACTTAAGTTAGACCAAATTATTCCTGTCGGTGGAGATTATCTAGTGCTTGGAAAAGTTGAATGTGTCCAAATAGATGAAGCAATCTATGCAGGAAACTATAAAATAGCTATCGATAAGTGGAAGCCGCTTGCTAGTTTGGCAGGAGACTTTGCCGGACTAATGCCTTCATTTTCATATGGGCAGAAAGGTACATAAATCATTTTGTAAGAAAATCCTATTACAATGCTGGTAGGAAAACAATTGAGCAAAGGTAAATACAAGCCACTCGCTAATGTCGAGTTTGGATTCAAACCTGAAGAAAAGGAAGCTTTTCGTCAATTAGCCAAACAAATTACAACAAAGGTTGACCGCAATACGACTTGGTTGGAACCAAATTTAAATTGTAAGGTTCAACATCTAGAGAAAACTAACACAGGCTCTCTAAGAACAGTATCGTTTAAAGGGTTTAGTTTTGAAAAGACTAAGATAATATTGGAACACTTAAAAAGTCACTCATAAAAAAATGAGTGATTTTCTTCTATCTATTATATTTGTTGTCTGTGAAGGTTATTTATAATGCATTTCACTAAGAATTAAAAGCAACCAAAGCAACAAAAAAGCAACCAAAAATCTGAATGCAAGTGAATTTCGGTGAAATCGAAACATTATACAACCACATAAAACCTTGCTATAATAGGCTTTGCGAATACATATGAAAGAGGGTAAAAAGATGAACGCTTACGATGAATATATGAAGCAAGTGGTAAAACCGATGCGTGAGGAATTAGTGGGGGCAGGGTTTAGTGAGCTTACGACTGCAGATGCAGTGAATGAATTTATGGCGGAGGCTAAGGGCACGTCATTAGTGGTTATTAATTCAGTGTGTGGTTGTGCAGCTGGATTAGCACGACCAGCAGCGCGTGAAGCAGTTGCGGCAGTGAAGCCAGATAATTTAGTAACGGTGTTTGCAGGACAAGATCCTGAAGCAACTGCAACAATGCGTGGTTTCTTTGAGGATGTACCGCCTAGCTCACCATCGATGGCGATTTTAAAAGATGGCGAATTAGCTTACTTTATTGCACGTGAGCAAATTGAAGGCTTCCCAGTGGAGCAAATTACAGCGCATTTGACGGGTGTTTTAGAGCAAACATGCGAGAAATAACAACAATTGTCACTACAGCGGGCAGACCAGACGACGTGTCGATGGCGCTCGCTGCTTTTGCGTGCAAAAATTTAAATATCTCTTTTGAACCTCGCAAAAAGCGCTCTGTGCGAAAAATTTCGCACGAAATACAGGCCAATGTGATCGTCGCTGGGAAAAATCGTTATGACTATTATGCGTTTGAAGCGAGTGAGCCGTTTTTCTTTCATCCGAATTCCGCAGCTTTTCGTTTAAAGCGTGTGGCTCGTGGAGAGACTGACCCGTTTTTAGAGGCAATGCAGCTTATAACAGGGGATTCGGTGCTAGATTGTACGCTTGGTCTTGCGGCTGATGCAATGCTTGCGGCTTACACGGTGGGAGGTGCGGGCCGTGTAATTGGGACTGAAGCAAATCCGAACATAGCCTTTATTGTGGAACAGGGCATGCAGACCTATGATACGTCTGAGTTACCATTAACAGCTTGTATGCGACAAATAGAAGTCGTACAGGCGGAAGCGGTAACCTATTTGAGATCATTACCAGATAATGCATTCGATGTTGTATATATGGATCCGATGTTTGAAGAAATCATTGAAGAGGCTAATAATTTTCAAGCATTACGATCGGCTGGAGAGCATTTAACATTAACCGAAGAGTGGGTAAGTGAAGCAAGACGTGTGGCTAAAAAGCGTGTAGTGCTAAAAGCGCATTTTCGTTCGGAATGGTTTGAAACATATGGTTTTCAACAGTTAACGAGGATAACCGCGAAATTCCATTATGGGGTTCTTGAGGCCTGAAAGTTTTAGACAATAGGAACGGTGGTTTACATATAAAAAATCAATTGATGCTTCGTCAATCTCTTAATGTAGATGTTGAAGTAATTGCAGAATTAAGGGCAGAGGTACTGAGATGATTAAACAAGATTGTGCACACATGATGAAGTGAAGATAAGGCAACGTTCGCTATGCTTTCGATTTGTCCTATAAGTGGATTATAGAAATAGACACTTCATTCGCTGAATATGTGGCATTTAAACCAACGACTGAGCTTGATTATTGAGCATTTTTATCTAAAGCCCTGATTTTCACAAAATGAAGTCCATGGCAAATGTGTATCTTTTAATGTCTTACAAGGAAGTTCTGCTAGACGTCTGTATGAGCGATTAGGATTTTATATATAATTTTTTATAGGAATGATAAGGGGGGAGGTTCTTTGCAACTAACCCTCTTTTAATTATGAAAAATATGAATTATGGTAATATAAAACAATTTTAACCTTGAATAAAAATCTTTTGTCCTCTCTCGTTGAATAGTATTGCAATAAAATCCTTACCTGAGAGCTATTGGAGTTGGGATTAGAAAGGTAAGTGGCAAAATGATCTACGATTATTACCAAGAAAATAGCGGATATGTATCGATTTGGCTTGGCAATTTTAGCGATAATGAACAGTTAAATCAATGATTATCTCGAAACAGTATATCAAGTTGAGGGAGAGCATGATGAGGATTTCGCGAAAAAGTTAGCACAACTCTTCGTGGTCAGAAATCAAAAACGACCTTATGAACGAGAATTTAGAGAGCTCTATGATGAATTTTACAATCAGTTTGCCTAAGATTTTGGCTTAACCTTTGAAGAGGATTTTCGTGAGGCAGTCTGTTATGCAATAGCTTCAAATAAACTTGATCAATTAATACATGATGATTTTTCCTATGCAGAACAGTTTAAAAAGCTAATGATAAGCAAGGTAGGAATGACCTGCCAACAGCCTATAATACAATCATTTTACTATATGATGAGTATTATGAGGGACTTTCAGTTTAGAATTTTTAGGTTTGATACAACTGGAAGAAGAATGAGTAAGGAGTTACTAATAATTTATTAGATCCAAAAAACTAATTCTCAAATGGAAGGGTCGATTTTGATGGCATATGATAAAGCAAAATGGCATTTCGATGCAGAGGATTTTCCGAGTAATCTGGCTATTACGCAGGGAGGGGTTCATATCGCCTTTTTTTATCGCTGGATGCTAGAGAATGATTTTGCTAGTGATGAATTATTCGAGGATGCAAAGGAAGAGAAAAACCTGATAAAAGCAGGGCAATATAGTGTTTTGAATTTCCTATTTGAGTTTTTAGACGGAGTATTGTTAGATGAGGATTTGAATGATTCGGGTGCGGATTTTGCGAATCATTATTATGAGGACAAAAATAACTTTGGCCATTATTTAAGTGACTATAGTCACCTCGATTTTGAGCATTTACCAGACATGGATGATAGGCTTTATGGTGTAATGTATTCAGAGGCGAATTACAAAAAAGTCAAAGAAGTGATGGATAGACGCTATAAGGAATTTTTAACATGGAAAATAACGTGATGGATAGAGCGAAAGTACAGTAGTCACAAAGAGTTTTAAAAGTTCTTTGCAGTATTTTAAATATAATTTTACTTTTCTTAAATGTTATGATATAATGATTTGGTGCTATTTTAGGTAGCGAATTTCTGTAATCTGGCATTCTGCTTTTTGTTTTTTAGGATACTTATTCACACTGGCGCATGCTTTGGGGCTGCAAGGACGCAAAAGAAGGTTGGGTTTGCGTTGCTTAAGTTAGAAGGCACACAGTGGAATTTTACCGCGGTAAGGAAACAATGACGTTTCTAGATATTATTCCCCAGATGATTGGGTTGAGACTTTATAATTTACAAAAATGTTACCTATTAAATACTAAAGGGGTGGCTTCGCTTATAGCGGGGGCTGCCCCTTGCCTAATTTATCTTGCAATAATACAATTCATGGGTTCATCAAATAAGCTCAGTAAAGAAGAATTTAATATGAGGTATTGATCAAGCATCTCTAAGTTGATTTTTGACTAAAAGATGCTTTTTTGCATTGTCAATCATATGTCGACGCTATCATTAAGAATAGATGATAATTACCATAAAGCGATTGGATTATATTACCGTTTACGCCATTTAAAATTTACGTAATAATAAAATATAGAATGTTAGAAAAAATCAAATTTTTGCTATAAAGGTGGGGCTGGAATATGGAAAATGTGAAGACTACATCAAGTAAGGTATTACAGCATTTGGAAACATTGGCTACAGAAAAAGGCGAGAGTCTTGATGCACTGCTAGGACTTTATGTTCAAGAAAGATTGTTATATAGATTATCTGTATCCCCATATCAAGAACGATTTTTGCTAAAAGATGATGTGTTGTTATTTGCATTAACAAATGGCGCAGTAAAAACATCCCGAGAGATGGCTCTGGCAGCAAAACAAATGCCTAAGGATATGACGATTATCAAGCAAGCGATTATTGAAATTTGTTCGATTCACTCCCACGAAGACGGTATTCACTTTCTTGAAGATAAATTCGAGTTTACCTGGGAAAATGAAGAGATTCAAGTTAATATGCCGGTTACACTCGCTCAAACCAAAACATACATAGAAGTAAGCATTAGCTTTGGAGACAGTCTTCCACTGACACCAAAAATAATGGCGTTTCCATCATTATTGGATATGCCATCACCAATGATTTTAGTGTATCCAACAGCCTTCATGATTGCAGAAAAGTTTGAAAAAATGACTAGTTTGCCAGCTTCAGATTGTCGAATGAAAGATTTTTATGATATTTATATGCTGTCAACTACGCAAAAAATTGAGGGACGTGTATTGCAGGAAGCTATTGCAGAAACATTTGATAACCATAGAACAACTTTAGAAAAAGATCATCCGGTATTTTCCAAGCATTTTTATCTAGATACCCAACGAAATAAAGCCTGGCTAGCTTTTATTGGACAACAGCCATTAAAGTTTGAAGAAGTTATGAAACGTATCCAAACACTTCTATGGCCAATTTATAATGAAATGGTGAAGGAAGATGAATTTTTCAAAAATTGGGATAATACACCACAACATTGGACATAAAAATGAAAAGACCGCGAGCTCTGTGAAGATCGCGGTCTTTTAGTGAAAATGAATTAGTCCGTGAAGCATAAAGATGATAAATAACCTAACATTATTAAAAGTCCAATACCCATTGCGATTGACATGCTTTGTACCTCCTTTAAAAAACGACACATTTATACATAAATATTGTACAATGAATTATAGAAATATGAAACCTTTTATTGGGCTAAACGTATATATAGATAGAATAATTACCAAATTGTACATAAAGAGAAGGTGTTAATTAATGAAAAAGTGGGTTCAAAAAAGTATCGTAATCATGGTTGCGTTTTTAACATTTGGATTAATTACGCCAACACATGAAATATGGGATGCATTCGACCAAAATTCGTCAAATCGTGCCGCTATCGGGCCGTCATCTGGGACAAGCACTGCTGTAGCTGCTGAACCAGATTCAAATCAAGAAGAAGATACCGAATTATATCAAGAAGCGATTGACTACGGTGCATTACTAATTGATGCAGCAAAAGAGCAATCGTACATAAAGTTTGGCACAAAGATTGGGCCGAAAATTAGCAATGAATTTGATGCCATTATCTTTCCGAAAATGGAAGAAGCGATAGCTATGACAGTGGCAAGCTTAGACGATGGATCATTGGCGTCTCTATCAATCACAGAAAGACCAAGTGGCAACTATGGTGAAAAAATTTTCAATATTACTAACAGTCAAACAGGATCGGATTTAATCCGCTTCCATGTACGTACGGAGAAACGACCTCAAGAAGGTTATTATTATAATTTTCACTACCACAGTGCCGAAGACGACTTTATGGCACATAATAACTTAGGCGATATTTACTGGGAAAAGAACACACCACCGAAATGGTTATCATAAAAATCACGAAACACTCGTTTAAAATACGAGTGTTTTTTTATTCGTAAACACCGGTATATCAACGTTTATACTGATTTTCTAAGTGATTATATTTATATCTTATATGGGTAGGAGAGAGAGAAAAAAGGCGAGTGCCCCAAAAAGTGCCCCAATATCATCGTTTTTTGATTTCCTCAGATTCTTCAAATGAACTCAAATTAATAATTTCATCCATTAAATTAGATGCGTGTACTTCATCTTTTTCAAATGAATGTGCATACACTTTATAAATCGTTTCAGGAGTATCACCTACTAAAGCTGCAACTGTGGATATAGGGATATTATTGGATAACTGTATCGTAACAAATGTGTACTGTAAGTAGTGAGGTGTAAAGTGAGTGGATGGTTAACACAGTAAAGGAACTTCGTAACGGGTTGATTGTCGGAGCAAAAACAGCGCAGTACGGGATTGTAGCGACTTTACCAAAGGCAGCAGGAGGCATAAGAGATCTGATTATGTCTGAGGTCGCTAGACGCTTGAAACATATCAAACGAATTAAAGAGTATGAGCATAAGATAACAGTGGTGCAAGAACGTATTGATAAGGTGCATACGCCGCGTGAAATCGAAGTACTGTTTTGGTTGTTGGAAGGCAGTTCAATGCGCTGGATAGGTCAGCATATGGCTTTATCAGCAACAAGCATTGGACGTATTAAGAATAACATTGTAAATCAGATGATGGCATGATGTAGGGGCCTTGTGCTATGGAATATATTGTGAAAAATTACAGAATGATTCAAAAGAAAGGGATTGAAGTGGTAAGACAGGGGAGTTTTTTTGATTAAATCTTAAATAGATGCTAACTGACATAGAGAAGGAAGGTACATTCTAGTTATATTAGAATGTACCTTCCTTCTCTTATTTTGGTATCTGTATTTCGATTATTCCTAAAGGTATACCAAACGCAGTAGTTCGCACTCCTAATCTTATGAACCAACCTTCTGGTAATGTATCTATCCCGTATTTTTTATATACAGATATTGGAGTTATCCCGATATCTTTGTCCTCAGAGTCATGAAGGAAAGTTATAGTATTAGCTAGATCAGATTTCCAAAGGTAGCAGTCACCTTTACTACCAGAATCTAACCAATCTTGGATTATAGGTAATATTTCATCTGAATTGGATCTTATTTGTTCAACTTGGTCTTTCAGTACATTATCTATCTCTATTTGCGGTAACATCGTATGTATGACATCTAAAGAATCTTCAAGTGATTTATCATTTAGATAATCAAAGCTAATATTAAACCATTCATAGTTATCTTTTGGGAAAGTACTTAAAGACATTTTCATACTATACCCTAGATAATCTCCAATTATTGTAGAAGATGTTGTATCGTCTGATAACATTACACTAGACGCACTCAATGTTTCAAATACAGGATTATAATTAAGTCCATATCCCTTTTGTAACAAAGAAGTTAGAATGTCATTAGCATAAAAATCTCTAAATAGTTGTGATCTACTCCAATACTCAGGAAATTGTCTAGAAAAATTTTTCTCGTTTCTATCCAAAAAACCCTTATCAGCTAACCATTTCATGTACTCCTTATTTTTAATGATATTAATAGCCTCTACACCTGTCATATCCTTCGTAGGAACTTCATCCGTGTAAAATTTCTTCGCCTGTAACCTGTTGCGCTTCAGTTTTCTGTAATGCGCGATAAAGGAACGATGCGAATTGTTGACGTGTTACATTTTCATATGGAGAGAAAGTAGTGGGTGTCGTCCCTGTCGTAATTTCCAATTCATATAATACTGTCGCATATTTCTCGAACCATTGATCTGTAGTATCATGGAAAGGACTTTTTCCTACCTTAGTTACATCTAGCCCTAATGCTTCAATTAAGATTTTTGCCATTTGTCCACGAGAAATATTATTTCCGCCCGAGAAATTTCCTTGTGAACCGTCAATCACTCCTGCTTCATAAGCAGATACGATATCCTCATAATACTTATTAGACTTGTCTACATCCTTAAAGCCACTGTAAGAACGTATTTTTTCTAATTTAAATGTTCGATTTAACCATACAACCGCTTGTTCACGAGTAAGTGCTTGTGTTGGTTTAAATGTCCCATCACTTGAATCTATAACACCTTGTGACGCCAATGTTAAAATGGCTGTTACATGTGTATTTTTTGAATCAACATCTGCGAGTGACGTATTTACTTGAGTTGTAGAAGATACTTTTGGTGTCGCAGTGAAACTATAGTTATACACCGCTTTAACTGGTTCTATTGTAACGAATATTGCCATAATAGCTATAAAAAATACAGTAAATATAAATCTTCCCTTGTTCGTTTTGAGCCTACTAAAGAATAAAAAATGATTATCTATAGGTATTTTATATTAATATGTTTGCCAAGTATATGAGGAATGAGGATTTATAAGGGTAATATGGTTATTTTATGAATAATTAATACATAAAAGAGGTTGTTTTGTTCTGTTTTTTACAGTATTTTGCATAACTTCCCACGTTTATGAAAGACAGTGATATAACATTACCTATTAAGGTATAACGAACAATGTAATGCTTGTTAAAAATGTGATAGACATTACAAACGTTACATATGTTATATTCGTTCACTTAGTGCATTAAGTATCCATATGCGAAATAATTGGAGGCAGGACGGCGCGGGTAAGTTCTTTTCCCAGTATTTTTAAAAATAATTAATTACCAGGAAAGACAGACCGACGAACGACCAGCGCTTGACAGGCTAGTCCGGAGCGTGACAAACATGGCCGGCCCATATTTTTTAAAAGATTAGGTATCTGAATCAATTTCATAATACGTATTTT
>NZ_JBMGUV010000041.1:0-44047 GCF_049058285.1 Lysinibacillus sp. UGB7 | reverse complement strand
TCACTCACGCTTTCGTCACAAATATGACTGCTCCTGTCGCTACGTTTCACTCACGCTTTCGTCGCATATATGACTGCTCCTGTCGCTACGTTTCACTCACGCTTTCGTCGCAAATATGATTCACAGGAGTCTTCGCGGATGTTTACCTTTGCATCAAAAAAACAGCATAATAGGATACCTCTAAGCATGTTGTTTGTACTTTGGGGACAGACCCTCAATCTGTTTTGGTTTTAGGTACTATTCTAAGATTTTTTCTATAGTCATTAATGCAAGCATACTTTTATTTAGAGTATTTACACCCTTAGCAGCTCATTTTGTCATCAACAGTCTGTATCAATGGATTTATGCCATTTGTAGCCGATTCCCCAAACGGTTTGCAAATAATTATCAGCTGGAAACCCACTTTTCCTCAATTTTTCTCGTAAATTACGCACATGTGAATCAATTGTCCGGTCTTCAATCGAAACATTAAATCCCCACACAGTATTTATTAGATGCTCTCTTGAAAAAACTTTATTTTGATATTCAAGAAATAATGCGATCATCGAAAACTCTTTTGGTGTTAGAGGAATCTCTTCCAGCTGAAAATGCAATTCAAAGGACTCTGTATTTAACCGTAATCCTTCAAACATTATTTCATGTCCCACAAGTTTAGTTCTTCTTAACACTGCATGTATTCGTGCAAGCAATTCTTCTTCGTCGAAAGGTTTTACAATGTAGTCGTCTGCCCCAAGATTTAAACCTTTTACAATATCAGCTTGTTCCCCTTTAGCTGTTAGCATAATAATGGGTACATCCCAATACTTCCTAATTTCCTGACATACTTGCCAGCCATTCATTTCGGGCATCATGACATCCAACAATACTAAATCCACATGTTGTTCTTCTATATAGCTTAATGCATTTTGAACAGCTGACATTGTAATGCAATGAAAACTAGGCTCTAGATAGAGAGCTAATAAGTCTAACATTCTCGGTTCATCATCAATTACTAAGATTGTTTTCATTCGTTCCTACTCCCTTAAACATTAATTCAAAAGTAGTTCCTTTGGTTTCTTCACTACGTACTGTGACTTCCCCACCGTGTGCATGTACAAGCTCTTTAACAATAGCAAGGCCTATTCCTGAACCTCCTAGCGCACGGGTACGTGATTTTTCTACCCTGTAAAAACGATCAAAAATAAAAGGAAGATCCTTTTTAGGAATACCTTTTCCCGTATCTTCAATCGTTATTAGCAATGTTTCGTTGAGTTGTTTGACTTGTACCATAGTTGTATCTCCAACAGCGCAATATGCTAATGCATTATGAAGTAGATTCATAATAATTTGTTCAAACCTTGATAGATCAGCCATTAAAGATAATTTATCTTCACATTGCACTGTGAAATGAATTTGTTTTTCCTGAAAAGCTGGACTAAATCTCGCCTCAATATTTGCAAAAAAATCGGTCATATTAAGACGTTCTTTAGCTACGACAAAGGAGTTTTCATCCATCTTTGCTAAATCAAATAAATCTCTTATTAAACGAGCAAGCCGATTGGTTTCTTCTTTGATGATTACTAAATACTTATATCGAGCTTCCTCACTTAAATCACGCTTAATGAGAATGTCGCTATAGCCTTTAATGAATGTTAAAGGCGTCCTTAATTCATGTGCTATACTCGATAAAAATTCTTTTCTTTCCTGTCTCAAATGGTTTAATTCCTCTGATAATTTCTGTATCGCATTGGATAAATCACTAAGCTCGTCTTGACCGTTTGTCGTAAGAGCTACTGTAAAATCACCTTTAGTCAATTTTAGGGTTGCTTCTTTCATTTGAATTAATGGTTGAGCAAGCTTTCTAGATAATATAATGATGATTACGATAGTTACCAATCCCGAGACAATCCCAACTATTAGGAAATGCTTATTTAATCGCTCCATTAAAGCATGTATGGACGCTGTATTTTGAAACATGAACACATAACCAATCGTTGTTTGGTCTTTTTGAATTGGGCTAACCGTGGCTATAAATTGTTCTTTTTTCCAATTATCCGCTAAAATGCTGCCCATATAGGGGACAGGTTTCTTTAAGTTCTTCAAGTAATCTTGAGTTTCAGGGTGTGATTGTGAATGGGCTAATATTATTCCATCCTTATCTGTTATCACTACATCTGTCCTTGCTTCAGATTCCATTAATGCAACATGAGAAAGTGTTTCCAAATTGAAATTTTGTTCGAGTATTGTTCTATGCGAGTTTCCCCTTGCTTGTAAACTGTCCAGTTCTTCCTCAACCCTTGAATTGGCTAATGAAACATGTAAAAAGAACATCATGAACGTCTCAATGCAAAATAATATAACAAAAAAGATAATCCCAAGCTTTAATGAAAGTTTACTCATCTTCTTACCGCCATATTTTGGTTTTCATAAAATTATAACGTTAAAGTTTGAAGATTTCATGCAGAAGCAATTTCACAGTCTTTATTTGAAAACAAAAAGGATGTTTCTCCATTCAAAAGAGAAATCATCCTTCTATTTTTTAAGCGTATTTTGGCACCCAGTTTAAGAAATTCTCGATAACTTGATCTAGGAACTTAACAGTACCCTCATCCGTTAAATTACCTTCAGCATCAAATTTTGTGTGTACTGCTCCAATATACACATCGTTGCCTCCAAGTAATGGAGAGTTAATGCCTGGTGAGAATAGAATATCACGTAAATGTAATTGTGCTTTGACAGTACCTAAGTTCCCCATTGATGCACCCATTACAAAAGATGGTTTGCCAACCATTACTTTATCTACACGAGATAACCAGTCAATTGCATTCACCATAACACCTGGCACTGTACCATTATATTCTGGTGTTACCCAAAGTACTGCACCCGCTTCTTTTACTTTTGCTTTAAAATCTAACACAGTTTGTGGTGCTTCATTTTCAATATCTTGGTCATACATTGGTAAATCACGTAAGCTTAATACTTCAAGCTCCACTTTTTCCGCATAACGTTTTTGAATGAATTTTGCTAGTTGCATATTATAAGATTCTTTACGGATACTACCTACGATTGCTACTACTTTCATGATGTTCCTCCTAATTGTACATTGCCATTATTATTTGTTTTGCAATTTAATTGTATTCCGCTTTAATAATAGGTTGCAAACTCTTCAACCGGTTTACGATATCCACGTAAACGACGACTACTTTCTTTTTCCTTGCCGATTGTAATCATCAGTGCAATTTCATGCGTGTCTGGCACATTGAAAAGAGCTCTCATTTTTTCTTGATCGAAACCAATCATTGGACATGTGTCCCAGCCACGATTTTTCGCTGCCAACATGAATAACATAGCTGAAAGGGATGCATTACGAATTGCATCTTCCTTCATAAATTCCTCGCCACGTTCTTCGTAAAAATTCGTATTTTCATCAATAAGATTCTGAAGCTCATAGTCCGTTATAATTCCCAAATCAACCATCCCCTGGCTAATATGGGCCGTTTGCTTATAGGCGTCTTTATCTCCTAATACTAAAATTACGCCTGAAGCAGTGTACACCTTGTATTGACCATATGCCGCTTCGCGTACACTTTCTTTCATTTGTTCATCTAAGACTATGATGTACTCTGCATGTTGTAAATTAAATGCAGATGGCGCAAGCTTCACATCCTCTAAAATTGGACGGATATCTTCCTCGGTCATTTGGACCTCTTGGATAAAATTGTTTGCGGAACGGCGTTTATCAATTAGCTTTGTAAATTCCACTTATACGACCCCCAAATATTAAAACTTTACTCATATTCTTTATCGAAAGAATGCGTACTTCTTACAGTATTAATTGGTCGTACTAACCCTTCGATTTGTGCACGCTTAGGTTCTAAGAAAGGTGGCAATGATAATTTTTCACCAAGCGTTTCGTAAGGCTCATCACCCATAAAACCTGGACCATCTGTTGCCCATTCAAATAAGATTTGCGGTGCTACACGCGCATAGAGTGATTCAAAGAAGTGACGGTTTACGTAACCAGATGTATGAAAACCAAAACCTTCTAGACGTTCTGTCCACTCATTTAAAACAGCACGATCTTCTACACGGAAAGCAGCATGATGCACAGTACCAAAACCTTGACGAGCTACTGGTAGTACTGTGTTATATTCTACCACTATTTGTGCACCGTTACCGCCCTCGCCAACCTCAAATAAGTGGTAATCACCTTCTTCTGCAATTTCTGTGAAGAGCATTACTTTTTCCAGCATTTCTTTAAAATATTTAAAATCAGCAACTCGCACAAATACGGGTCCTAATCCTGTAATTGCATACTCGAGAGGGATTGGACCATCTTGCCATGGTGTGCCTGAAGCAACACCTGTGTTGTTTTCGTCTGAAATAAGTTGATATTGTTGGTCATCAAAATCAACGAAAGATAGTGTTTGCTTACCGAATTGTTCTTTTATGCCTGTATGTTTAACTTTTAGACGATTTAATCGTTTTACCCAATAATTTAAAGCGCCATCAGTTGGCACGCGGAAAGATGTTTTTGAAATCTCATCTGTACCATGAACACCCTTTGAAATATTTGGGAAGTCAAAGAATGTCATATCTGTGCCTGCACTACCTTTGTCATCTGCAAAGAATAAGTGATACGTTTGAATGTCATCCTGATTGACCGTTTTTTTCACTAAACGCATGCCTAACACATACGTAAAAAATTTATAATTTTCTTCAGCGCTACTTGTAATAGCTGTAACGTGGTGGATTCCCTTTAAGTGATTCATATTATTAACTCCTTCTATTTATCTCAGTTTCGAGATATATGTGTAAAAAATTTTTATTTTTTAGCGGCATTAAGGCCAACCTTTTTTAGTAACAGGGTCATTGTTTCCACTTCATGTGGATCTAATACTTCAAAAATCTCATTTATAACCTGCTCATGCTGTGGGAAAATTCTTTCCATCATTACCTGTCCCTCGCGTGTTAATAATACATAGGTAACACGCCGATCTCTAGGACAAGCACGACGATAAACAAGACCTTTGTGCTCAAGCTTATCAATAACATACGTAATACTACTGCTAGCAATTAATATTTTCTTACCAATGACTTGAATCGGCTGTTCGCCAAAATGGTACAAAAATTCAAGTACCCCAAATTCTGTTTGATTTAAATCATATTGAAGTAAATCCTTCTTTGTCGCATCTTGAATTGCTTGATAAGCTCGGAACATGACCGTAAAAGCTTTTAAATTACGATTGCCTTCCTTCATACGACTCCCTCATTTCAGTTACCTTGAAATTAAATATCTTTAATTCGAGACAATAATAACACAGGGTCTATCAAACAGCAATTATTTTCACCTCTCTTCATACGGACTAGGCAAACCCTAAAATCTTTTTTCCAGTTTGTCTACAGTGTGAAATTCCCTATACAAATAAATGCATAGGGAACTTTATTTACTTTATTTGTTTAAATTCTTTTTCGGTGCCATCAGAAAACTCCACTTCAACTTCAATAGATTGGAAGTCGTCTGCAATATGAAATACTGAAATTACCTGTTCAATCACTTTATCATTGGGTGTTGTCGAATCAAATGTCAATTGTTTAAATAATGGCTCTAACTTTGTATAAGCCTCATCACCTTGGAGCTTTTCATTGTTACGATCATCTTTTAACTTTGCTTCGATGCCTGATTTTTTATTTTCAAATTCTACCTCATAGGACTCTGTTGCAGAATAATCAACATCCAATGAAAACTCTAAAAAGTTAAACTCCGTTAGCTCGGCAGTATCTTCGTTCACTTGTTGCGTAGCATTTTGCTCAGTAGGAGCATTAGCGGGTACATTTTTTACCTCATCCTTATTACAACCATACAGCACTCCTGCTAGTAAAAGCGCTACTAATAAAAACTTAAAACTTCCCATTTCACACACTCCTTTCTATCATTATTATTCCCAAATAGAGAGCAAACAAACCTAAAAAGAGCATCTCCTCAAATGAGGAGACGCCCTTTCCGCTAAATCGTATTCATCTAGTGCATAAAGTTAAATTATTAGTAGTAATTACGACTACTATTGTGCTCGTTAATGGCACGTGCTAAACGAATTGTCGAAACGGCTAGATCAGCATATGTCACTTTTTCAGTAGCGTTAAAATTATTTTGCTGCGCATCGATTAATCCCATCGCACTTGCTAAAGCAACGTATCCTGCGTACTTTGGATCAATAGTGCCAGCATCAGCGAAGTTTAACTTGTAAATGTCGCTATGCTTTGCAGCATTTTCTAAACGTAGTACACGGACATACCATTCCGCAAGCTCTTGACGAGTCAATGTTGCATCTACTGCAAATTGATCAGCTGGTTGTAAAATGCCCATCGTTACAGCTTGTTCAACGATAGCATACAATGGATGCTTACTATCTATATTACTGAAGGATTGCTTACCACCCTCTTCACCCTGAGGACCAAAGTAGCCATATGTCATAGATTTCAGCATTATTTTCAATGCCTCTCCCTTTGTCACAGCTGTATTTGCATTAAAGCTTGCTGGGTCTTTAACTTCTAACACATTTTGGTTCAATAAGTAATTCAACTCATCAGCAGCCGTTGGATGAGAAATTAATGGTTTTTCTTTTGATCCTTCTATACTATTTAGCCATTCACCAGTGATGGCATCAATTTGATTGTATAAATTACCACCAAAAATTGGAGAATACACTAAATCAAAGTGCTGTTTATCCTCACTATCTTGCTTAGCATACTGGAGCTGTAACTCAAGTGCCTCACTATAGGATGCTTTTGCTTTATCAGCCGAAATAGCCTTGCTTGCATTTGGCCAATTATCAATCTTTTGCTTATTAATCGATAAAGAACCTAGTGAACCATCAGCACCAATAGTTACATACAATTCATCGCCAACAACTGCAATATTATTTACAACACGCGGGAAGGAGAAGTGATATTGTTTGCTATATTGATTAAATTCAACATCATCAATTGGTTTCGAATATTCATGCACATAGGATGGAGCCCATTCCTTTAAGTATTCGATAGCCTTCGTCAATGCTGCATCCTTAGAAATAGTAGTTTCTTTATCACTTGTTTGGGTGAATTCTCTACGTAAGTCATGGTACTGTAAAATTTCACCTGTCGCTTTATTAATTTCAAATGATGAGCCTGAGCCACCGTTAGCATACATGTACATATAACCTACTGAGTAAATTGTCTCGCCATTTTCATTTTCTCTTTCATCAACCATTTCAATCTGTAGCTTTGCTTTGTCAGAATCAACTTTCAAGAAAGATTTTGCAAATTCTTCAACCTCTGCTATCGTCATGCCACTCTTTCTCGGTGAAAGTGGTTGTGATGAAAGCTTTTCTACGCTTTTCGTCTTTGGCACATTTGAAGTGAAGCCATTCGCTGTTTGCCACTGTCCTGTTAAAGCATGTACGCCGTTGAAACCTGCAGCTGGCATATAGACAAGTTTTACATTACGGTCGCCTGTGTGATAGTTATAATCAATAAAATAACGTAGTTCTACTGCCAAGTTATCACGAACTTGTGCCAGTATATCTGCCTCATTCTTTTTCTGTTCTAAACCATCGAATGTGGCCTTACTATTAGACTCTGTATTACGATACATACCAGTAATTTCTCCATTACCTAGAACATCAATAGAGATTTGCTGATCGCTAATCGGCACACCATTATGTGTTGGTGAGTAAACAAATGAGTAAGAAATTGGCTGTGATAGCGGTCTATTTATATTAATATCATAACCAAAACCGAAGCCATCTTCTCTCAGTTTATAGTTTGCCGTATTCGGAAATTTTTTCAGAAAATCCTGTGCAATTTTTTGAGCCTCAACCTCTGAATACTTTGCAGGGTAGACAGCATCTGCTATGTTAGCAGGTTGATAATGGAAATTTTCTAATTCTAAATCGTCTCCCTTAAAGGTAAAACTACCATAAACATCTTTACCATTGATTGTTTTATGGAAGCTTAGTTCGTAACGGATTGCCGTATCATCTCTAAAGAAATGCCCACGTCCCGTATGGAAATCATTATCTGTTACGAAATTAAACTTATCGGGGAATAGTGTACGCAATTGCTTAATAAGCGTGCTTTTTGTAACATTCGTCTCCGTTGAAGCTACTTGAATCTCAATTCTCTCTGGTGATTCCTTTCCATTTGCAGAAGCATGTGCAATGGGTGAAAGCACACCAACAGAAAATGCAGTAGACGTCAAAATAATTCCTAACTTTTTAAATTTACCCAAAATATCCCTCCTAAAATACTATTTACCATAATTATATACTACATTACCAAAATTGGGAATGTTATTTACAGATTATTTCCACTTTGAAGAAAATAGATTGGGTATTGAGTAAAGGTAATATCTATAATTCCTCATTTCTTCACCACATCAAAATTCGAGCCTATTAATAACCAGTTTTGTGGGAATGGTAGACCTAGCTTCCAATAACCAACCCCTCGAAGCTTGTACAGTTTGATTAAATTGAACTTGGCTTGTATAGATCTTGCGTCTTCAAACCAAACAATATGTGCTCTTCCTTGTTCATCGTAATATTCAAAGAAAGGTGCTTGCGCTCTCCAATCAAATTGAATGGCTGCATTGTATTTCTTAGCTATCTCAATAGCTCTTTGTGGACTAACTGCCTCAGCAATGGGACCTCCTTGCACAAATGGCAGTGTCCAGTCATAACCATATAGGTTCTGTCCGAGCAATATTTTATTGGCAGGTATTTCACTTACCGCATATTTTACAACTGCCTCTACTTCAGGAAGTGGTGAAACAGCCATAGGTGGACCCGCTGAATAGCCCCATTCATAAGTCATTAGCAATACAAAGTCCACAATTTCACCATGTGCTTTGTAGTCATGCGCAACACCCCACGGACCCTGGTGATCGGCACTCGTTTTCGGAGCAAGTGCTGTAGAAACCGTATAACCCTCTGCATGGAACCGCTCCACTGCTCTTCTTAAAAAATTGTTGTATGCCTCTCTTTGATCACTTGGTAAATTTTCGAAATCAAAATGTATATCCTTAATGCTACCTACTCGCTTTGCTTCTTTAATAATGTTATCAAATAGTAAATCTTGTACGGCCGTACTTTGGAAAATATCCCTTGCTAACTCGCCACTAAACCGGAAATCTTCCAAATTGGAGATCACCATCGCCAGTGCTGCCCTGGTATCATTAGCAATTTCGGGCACACCTTGGCTTGGTGGCACCTTTAGTGTCCCATCTCTCCTTACTTCATAGCTAAATAAGGCAAGGTACGTTAAATAAGGTCCCGCTTCTCTTGCTTGACTCAATAGTGCTTCACTTACAGATGTACCCCTCGGCTCTAAATATGCCAATGTTTCAGCCCTTGTTTTCGGAGCTGGCGGAATATAAAGTCGCATACCAATTGATAAAGGCTGATTTGGATTCATGCCATTTACCTGTGCTAGCGTTAAATAATTGATACCAAAGCGTTGTCCAATTGACCATAGACTATCTCCAGGCTGCACATAATAAAAACTCCCCACAATTGGAATTACAAGTGCTTGCCCAATGACTAATTTATTAGGTTCGGGAATTTGATTGGCGTCTACAATGCTCTGAACTGATGTCCCATAAGCTTGCGCAATACTCCATATGGACTCACCTGCCCGCACAACATGTATTTGAATGTGCTTGCCTCCTCCTTAACGTGATGAAATCATACCTATAAAGCTTATGAAATGGTTAAGGAAAACATGTCATTGTAAAACACACATAGTTAGGTAGTAATTTTTTAAGTTCGTACATTTAAATCTACAAAAATAAGAGCCATATAAAAAAGGTCCACCGCTTATTTTATTTTTAAACATGAAAAAACCCCCCATTTACTTCTTGTCATGGGAGGCTTGTCATATTTTATTTTTGCACAGTGGACTTAATCATTTCAAACAATAACGGCACATTCGTTCCACGTTGAAGAGAATTACAGCCATCCATTAAAAAAGCCCAGCTTTCTTTCATTTTTTCCCGATAAGAAAGTGCTGGATTCACAGGAAGAAACGCGCCAAGATATTCTTCAATCGAGCCTGATAAGTTCTCAATAAAGGTATCCGCTTTTAAAATCTTTTCAGTAGCAACTTCATTGCGCTCATTCCACAAAACATGCTCTAAATTAGTGGAAAAATAAAATAGCTGATAAGGTACTTTTAAGCGATTAATACTAAAATAATCATTGGCTATTAGAATTTTGGCGTTATTAGCCTTCATCTCATTACGTTGTTCAATCTGCTCTTTACGCTTCTCTGTTTTTACGAATATTGCATCCTCTGTATAATATAAATTTTGTTCAATATCAGACTTTACCTGTACAAATTCTGGTGCGATAAAACAACCATCTGCATCTGTAATATGAACAACAGCGGTTAGATCCTTGGCTAGAAATTTATACTTTTCTAAATAGTTATGAATAACTCGTGCTACACTGTTTTTAATATTGGGTATATTCTTTTTAGCATCCCATTTTGTTAAGATATCCTCTCGTTGCACATCAAAGCGAATCGTCGAATTAACAAAATGCTCATCTAAATAATCTTCTAAAACAATTTGTTCAGTTTGTCCTTCTACAATAATTAATAATACTTTTTTAGTCATATTGCACACCTGCTTTTCTAAAAGCACGTTTAATTTTAAATGTTTTTGTTTCCCTATAAACCTCTTCGTCCTGTCCGCCTAGCTGAATGGCACGTAAATAGACATCTCTCGCATTATTTACTTCTTTAATGCCTTTGAGTTGTATATAGCGGCAATTTTCATTTGTCGTCGTAAACCATAAATTTTTAATGGCAAGCACCTCTAACACACGTAAATTATGAGACGTAAAAATAAGCTGTCCTTTCCCGCCCTCATCCATCACTGTTAACAACTCACCTAATAAATATTCAAATATACCTGAATCTAATTCATCGATTACCACACAAGCATTCGGATTATTATAGACAGCGATTAGTACACTAAGAACTGAAATAATTTTTAAAATCCCCTCTGATTCAGTACGAAGAGGTAATTCTCGGTCACCTCGCTGCGATAAAAACTCAAAACGTATCCCCTTTTCACCATTATCCAATGTCTGTTCTGTAATAACATTGATCTTAATGGTAAGCCCTGGAATAATCGTGGCCAATACGCGATTACTTTGTTCAATCACTTCGCATAATACATAAAAAGCATCTTCTGGTAATAACGCTGGTCCATTCAAATCATAAGAAATTGAGCCACGCGTTCTTTCTAAATGGACGCTAAATGGCATAAACCGCTCTTCAAATAAAGGGGCGATGTTTTGATTGTTTACGACATGCAAGTCTTGATTAAAGTCGATTGCCAAATTATGCAACAGTTCCATTTCTAGTTCTGTCAACTTCTCTCGTAACAATAGCTTTAGATCTTTGTGAAAGATAAAAGACGTATATTGCTTTCTTGCTAATTGATGGATGACAAGCATTTTAACACGCTGTTTTTCATTCATATCTGCGAGGGATACATTACGTATTTGCACATCCTCTTCTGTCACATACACAAGAACCTTTGTGCGTTTGCCTTTTTTGTTTTCTCTGTAAGTCACTCGTTCGGCCGTTGTGTACAGTCTTTTTCCATCTTCTTGTAACTCCACGAAATAATGGACATAAAAAGTACCAAATTGATTTTCCACAAGAAATTCTATATCGATACTTGCTTTGTCCGCCCCTGCCATAATCATTCGTTTTTCTCGAGTAGGCAGTTTAACGTCAGCAAGCCAACCAGAAATGAGCGTCTTCAGTAAACCAAATGCATCAACAATTGTCGTTTTCCCTGAACCATTTTGTCCATATAGACCAACAACATTTGCTTTAAAAAAGGACTCAAAATCCACCGCAAATGTCATCTCACCCTTGCGTACATTTCTTAAATTTTGCACCTTTATTTTCTTGATTTTTATTATCGCCATTATGTTTAAACATCCTTAAAAGTATTTTCTTCTATTATAATTAATTTTGTTATATTTTATAACAAATTCACATTTAGTATCTTTGTTCTGACTTATACTTAGCCTTTAACCTATAACAAATACATTAAAAGACATAACTTAGAAAAGAAAATTTAGAAGTGTACAAACAGAAGGCTTCCTTTAATGTTCAGTATGAACTATGGGAAGCCATTCATGTTATTTCCTTATTCTTCTTTAAGTTGAATTATGTAGTTCGAGGTACTATGTCAAGAACAAGACAGCATTATTCATTTATTTGAGTACACAGACGTTAAGATAGGACATCCACTATCAATTTCACATTCATACTATTATAGTATTTTTTTTGGACAACTATATGCATTGATACCTAAGTTAAATGGTAAAAAAATACTAAATATTTCATAGTAGCATCAAAGTTTTACTGTTTAAATAGTTAGTTTTTTGGGTTGTGAATCGTATTTATAGGCAGTATAGTGGATTTAGATTAGGAAATGAATGGATTACTTTACTATTTTATCAAGTAAATACTGACAAAAAAGTAAAAAGAATACCATATGTAATTACATAAAACTAGCTACTTGCAACATTATGTCTATTTCATTTACATTTTGCCATTACATCATCGGATGTCCATTTTCACTAGAAATATGTCTTATATGTAATTTTAGGAGGAAGAGAGAGTATGAAAAAAAGTAAGAAAAAGCACTTGTCAATCAGCAAAAAATTGACAGTGATAATGGTAAGTATTTTATTGTTATTCGGATTAGTCACTATGGGACTCTCCTATTATATTGTAAAAAATAGCAATTTAAAAGATATGGATCAATCTCTTTATGATAAAGGGATGATTTTATCTCAGACAATTGATATTAATACATTAAATTCTATATTGGAACAACCAAGCGCTGATAATCCAGATGCGCGTCTTTTGACAAAGGAAATGGATAAAATCAACGATGCTTCAGACATTATCACAAACCTATTTCTTATTACAGTAAATGGTGAAAATATAAATGCTCCCGTTCTATCGTCCAGCGTTCTGGATTTGGGTGCAAAATATAATCAAGACATGATTGAAATGGGGCTATCCTCTGATTTTCTAGCAAGAATTAAAGAGGTATTTGAAACACAGAAAGCAACTGCAACCGATATTTACAGCGATGACTTTGGCAGCTATAAAACTGGATTAACACCTATATTAGCTGAGGATGGCTCTATCCTAGCCGCTTATGCAATTGACTATGATGTATCCATGGTAACCGCTAAAGCGATGTCAGAAGTATTATGGACACTATTAGTGACAGTCCTATTTTTAATTGGTTCTTCAATCGTAGTTTATTCGCTATTGAAAAGGAAGCTAACACCTATTCAACAGCTTTCACAACAATCGCGAAAAGTAGCTGAGGGTAATTTGGAGCTGGAAGTCTTGCCCGTTAAATCAAACGATGAAATCGGTTTGTTGACAAATAACTTTAATCTCATGATTGAAAATCTGAGAACAGTCATTCAAAGTGCAACCAATGTTTCATCACGTGTCTCAAATTCGGCACATGTCTTATCTACACATATGCAGGGGGCAACAGATTCATATAACAATGTAGCTTCATCCATGCAAGAAATTGCTGGAGGTGCGGATTTACAAGTGCAAAAAGCACAAGAAAGTACAATAACGATTGAAGAAATGAGTATCGGGATCCAACGTATCGCTATGACGTCAAATCAAATATCGGAATCCTCTATTCTTGCATCAGAGGAAGCTGAAAAAGGAAACGATTCTACCAACAAATCTGTGGCGCAGATGAATGCAATCAGTGACGCGGTAAATCAATCAGCTGCATCCGTTAAAATGTTAGGTGCACATTCAGGTAAAATCGAGGAAATCGTTGGTATTATTACAGGGATTGCATCTCAAACAAATTTACTCGCATTAAACGCTGCAATTGAGGCTGCTCGTGCAGGAGAGGCAGGAAGTGGTTTTGCTGTGGTCGCAGATGAGGTACGCAAACTTGCTGAGCAATCAGAGGCATCCGCGAGAGAAATTTCTACACTAATATCTCATATCCAACATGATACAAATGAATCTGTCAATGTGATGATACGTGCTGTGGAGGAAGTAGACAATGGCTTACTAATGATTAACGATTCCGAGAAGTCTTTCGGCCAAATTCTAACATCGATTCATCAAGTTTCAGGTCGAATTCAAGAACTATCGGCAACAATCGAAGAAATGGCAGCAGGTATGGAGGAAGTAACTTCATCCGTTCAGGATATGGAGGAATTTTCGGTACATTCTAGAGATAATACTCGAGGTGTGGCTGAAGCGTCAGTTACTCAGCTAAATACTGTCAACAAAGTTTCAGACGAGGCGCAAGTGTTAACTGAGCTGTCCACTGAATTATTGACTGTTGTTCATACATTTATAGTGAAATCATAATGAAAAGGTATTCAGTGGGAATGACTTTTCCATTGAATACTTTTTTTACAAGATAGGAGTTGTCATGATTGAATTTAAAACAAGGACTGGATTTAGTTACACCAAATCATAAAACAAATATTTATGACCAACAAATGCTACTTGCCAATCGTACGCAACTGATAACGAATGAAGAAAAAAACCTATATCTTGCGTTAAATCAAACAAAAGCCTGTTATGAAAAAGATAAAACTATACCGGAAATTTTTTATCAATCAGCGTTGCTGTTTGCTGATCGAATTGCACTTTCTTTTGATGGTGGCACAATGACTTATCGTCAGCTAAATGAACACTCCAATCAGGTTGCACATATGCTGGTAGCGAATGGGCTACAAAAAGGCAATTATGTAGCGATTGTCATGGAACGTTGCCCGGAAACTGTGGTCAGCCTGCTCGGCATTTTAAAGGCTGGTGGCGTATATGTGCCCATTGATCCAGGCTACCCGAGAGAACGTTGTCATTACCTATTGAACGATACAGGTGCTCCATTTATATTAACCAAAGTTGAACATACTCAATTACTTAATGATTTATTACATAGCGATTTTCACTCTCGTACCATATTTACACTGAATCAAACGGAACAAGCTTTTTCAAAAGACAATATCAACATCGATTTAGCTCCTGCTGATTTAGCCTATATCATATATACATCGGGATCTACAGGCAAACCAAAAGGGACGATGCTCAGACATTATTCTGTTATCAATTTAATAACGGATAATCAAAGAATTTATCAATCTTCCGAGCAAGATGTCTTTTCTCAATTTATCTCCTATAGTTTTGATCCATCTATAACGGAAACATTTACAGCTTTCTTCTCCGGTGCTAGATTGCATATGTTAACAAGCTTAGAACGGGTATCGATTGAGGCATTTGCTGATATGATTAAGCGTGAACAAGTGACAGCGGCTACTGTACCGAATGCTTTCTTTACTCAACTTGCTACCTATTTGCCTATAGAGCACAAAGATTCATTGTCATCTCTTAAATATTTGTCAGTTGGTGGAGAAGCACTTATGTCTGCTGTTATACAAAAGTGGCAAGAAAAATTCGGCATAAATACAGAAATTATTAATGTCTATGGCCCAACAGAATGCACAGTTTTGTCTTCCTATTACAGGGTGAAAGATCATGTAAAGGACAGTCAATCAAGTATACCTATCGGCAAACCGATTGCAAATTATGAAATGTATATTGTCAATAAGGAAGGACAACTTTGTCCTATCAATGAACCCGGGGAATTATATATCGCAGGTACTGGTTTAGCTGCTGGCTATTTAAATCAGCCTGAAAAAACTGCTGAAGCATTTGTCCCACATTTATTTTCACATGAGCCTGAGAAATTGATGTATCGAACAGGCGATTTAGTGCGCTTATCACCAAGTGGCGTCATTGAATTTGTAGGTCGCAAAGATTCACAAATCAAAGTAAGAGGATTTCGAATTGAGATAGGAGAAATCGAAGCTGTGTTGACCAATCAACCTAGCATTCAAGAAGCAGTTATTCTCGCAAAGAAAATGGATGATGGCAATAATAGCTTATACGCGTACTACACTGTATCCGGCGGTGAACATGTAGAACAAGAGGAAATCCGCGCGTATTTGGCACGTAATCTACCTGAATATATGCTACCTGAGCGCTTAATTGAAGTGCAAGAAATGCCCTTATCCCCTACCGGTAAAATCGATCGTAAACAATTAGCTAAGATGGATGTTGCAACACCCGTAACAAGTCGCTATGATGCACCTGAAAATGCTATACAGCAAATGTTAGCGCAAGCTTGGGAGCATGTACTTGGTATTGAGCGTGTAGGAATTCATGATAATTTCTTTCATATTGGTGGACATTCACTCAAAATACTTGAAATTCTTGTTCAAGTAAAAAAACATGCACCAATTCTAAAAATCCAAGATTTCTTCCACTATCAAACCATTGCAGAATTAGAGAACTATATAAGTAGCTACCAGTTTGAGAATAATGATGCAACTGCTCAAACTCAATCAGCTGACTTTGTACTGAAGGATTTGATGGAACCAAGTGCTCTGCCAATCGCTCAAAGCACAAAACCATTGCCAATGAATACTGTTTTACTAACTGGGGCAACCGGCTACTTAGGTAGTCATGTTTTATACGAGCTATTGGATAAAACGAACGTCCATATATACTGTCTGATTAGAGAAGGTTCACATGCAACACCGGATGAAAAATTAAAAGATACTATACAATTTTATTTTGAAGATGCAAGCGTTGCCATGCTGGAAAAGCGCGTTTCCGTCATTCAGGGTGATTTAGGAAAACGTGCACTCAATTTATCAACCGAGGACGAACGTACACTTGCTGAAGAAATCGATGCGATTATTCATTGTGGTGCCGATGTAAGACATTTTGGAGCAGCTGCACAATTTCACGATGTCAATATTGAGGGCACGAGGTACTTGCTTGACCTTGCGAAACGCAAAGCCGGCGTGCATTTCCATCATGTTTCAACCATTGGTATTTCAGAGGAGCTCGCTGCAAGACAATCGGTACCTAATGAAGGTCATGGAGATGTTGACTACGATGTTTCACTTGAAAATGTTTATAACCAAAGTAAATTAGAGGCAGAGAAGCTTGTTAGAAATGCTGTGCAAGATGGGATGCCAGTTTCTATTTACCGCGTAGGAAATTTAACTTGTCACTCTGAAACAGGTAAATTTCAACGTAATATGGATGATAATGCTTTTTATCGCATGATTAAATCCGTGCTTTGTTTAGGGAAAACGCCGGAAGCGAACTGGCTTGTTGATTTTACACCGATAAATTATGCAAGCCAAGCACTTGTTGCATTAGCTCGCCAGCCTAAATCGAACGGACATACATTTCACCTGTGCAACCCTGTCCCCTTACCATATCTCGATTTTATGGAAGGTCTGAAGGATCTTGGCTATGAGTTAGAAATTATAACGGCAGAAGCGTATGAACACTGGTTATTGAACGCGGAGCATCCACACGCTTTACACGAATATTTATCATTGGCCATTGCTCAACTCGATGGTGATGGAGCAAGCAACTCCCCATTTATATTTAATACGAATAAGACACAAGTATTTCTTATGAATACGGATGTCACTTGTGCTGAGCCAAGTCCAACCTTTATCCGAACAATGATTAATTATGGCGTCCAAGTGGGCTATTTTCCGAAGCCGATACCTGTTGGAGTCAAATGATGTCGAGATTAGGACGGATGAAAAGTGGTATACACTTATGCATCCCTCCTGTCGGCCCACAATTATAACAATGGGAATCTGATGCTTTTTTATTTAATCTTCCCCATGAGTAACATAAGTCAGTATATTTATTACAGCCACCGCTAAACGAATTTTGACATAACAAGAAGCCCCTATTACAGCGATTTAACTGCAAAGGGGCTTCTTGTTTTTCATATGGTTCAGGTATGTGTAACTCAATGTTTTTATGCCATCTCGATTGATTGGATGACAGCAAATATCATTTTCAAGATAGCCTCGTTCAATCTATTTAAACAAGTCTGGATACATTTCTTTTGCTAAAAGTTCCATCCCATCTATTGTGTTATAGCCATAACCAAATAAATAATTGTAATCTACTATATACATCTGTTTATTTTTGATTGCCTTCATGCTCGATAATTTTGGATTAGCATAGATCGCTTCACGCACTTTTCCAAGATCCGAGCCATCCCAGTTCGGTATGATTAAGACATCTGGATCAGCCTCAATAAGTGTTTCAACACTTACATCTCCTGCTTCATCCTTAAATACATTATCTAACTTAATCATATTAAAAGCATCATTGAAGAATGTTTCACCATGTGCTGGATAGACAAAAAGCTCTTTTGGATCGTTTGTATGCAAATAAGCAAAAGTTTTGTGCTCTTTAATGCTTTCTAATTTTGACGTGATCGCCGTTTGTCTGTCTTTTAGCTCTTTTATAAAGCTATCTGCTTTGTCTTGAACACTAAAAATTTTACCGATGTTTTCAATATCTTTATAAATTGAAGCATACGTTCCGCCTGTAACAGATGACTCTAGTACATACGTTTTAACATTCATATCATTGAGTGTATCTACTGTACCTACACCCCAATCTGCATTATCAAATAAACCACCTCGTCCAAAGACTAAGTCTGGGTTAGTTCCTAAAGTTACTTCTTTACCCACATACTCATCACTTAGAATATTTAATTTCGAATATTCTTCCTCTACTGATTTGTCGGGTTCTCCAAAGTTCGCCCCTACTCCTACAATTTTATCGCCTAAGCCTAAATGCAATAATAGTTCTGCCGCTGGACGAGTATTAGCCATTATTCTTTCAGGTGCTTTATCAAAAACTTGATCTTTCTTATCCCATGTTGATCCGCCTTCAGCTTTCGTAAAGTTTTCTATCGTCAATGGGTAATGTTCTTTCGTTTCTGTTTCCTTTGAGGTACTTGTAGTTGTCCCCCCACAAGCTGTTAATGTTAACATGGCCGCTAAACCAATTCCAAGTAATAATTTCTTTTTCACTGTAATCCTCCTATATTCCATATGCAAAACTTAATCCATTTGTAACAGGATTCGTATATGTTTGGCATTTTATTTGATATAATGCTTGAATTGTATTTGATGTTAGAACCTCTTCGGGTGTACCGTGAGCATAGACCTCGCCATCTTTTATCGCATATAGATAATCGCAATAATGCGCTGCCATCTCTAAATCATGAAGTGCTGCAAGAACACCAATGTTCAAACTTTTAACACATGACAAAATTTCAATCTGATAACGAATATCTAAGTGATTCGTAGGTTCATCTAAAATCATGAATTTTGGCTGTTGTGCAATGGTTCTTGCTAAAATGACCCTTTGCTTTTCTCCACCAGACAACGATAAAAAACCACGATTTTTGTACTCTAGTAAATTTGTTCTCGTTAAAGCTTCCTCCACAATCTCAAAATCTTCTTGTTTATCTGACTCTAGCATTTTTTTATGTGGCGTCCTGCCCAACATCACCATTTGCTGTACCGATAAGTCAAAATGCATTTCATTAAATTGCCCTACTACACCCAATCGCTGAGAAATTTTTTTCTCTGAAGTTTTTAATACATCCAAATCATCTAAAAAAACCATCCCCTTTTGTGGAACCAAGCTTTTATAAATACTTTTTAATAGCGTTGATTTCCCACATCCATTTGGTCCAATAAGGCCAACAAATTGTTGTTTTTTGACGTGGATTGAAACATTTTTTACAATCTCTTTCTTCCCAATCCTTATTTCCATTTCGTTTGCTGTTAATTCCATTTTCTACCCTCCGAAGTTGTAGCCTTTTTTTACAATCATATAGATAAATAATGGTGAACCAATAACAGAGGTAATAATTCCAATAGGCAATTCCACATTATGTATTAATGTTCTTGACAAGATGTCTGCCCAGATCATGAAAAGGCCTCCTAAAAGTAACGTTCCAAGCATTAATCGTTTATGATCAGCCCCAAAAATTCCTCTAGTGATATGTGGGATAATCAGACCTACAAAACCAATCATTCCTGCGTACGCAACCATTGTTCCTGTAATAAGTGCAGTAACAATCATATAAAATTTACGATAGACACTTAAATTAATACCAAGCGTAATAGCTGATTCATCACCTAATAGCATCGTATTTAAAACGCGATGTTGGAACAGGAACATACCACAACCAAGTAAAATTACTATTGCCATGATAGGTGTTTTCTCCCAACTTGCAGAGGCCAAGCTTCCCATTGACCAAAAAGTAACTGTTTTAATTCCTTCAGCATCATTAGCAAAAAAGATAATTAGACTTGAGAAAGAACTGCACAATGCACCAATAACCACCCCTGATAAAACGAGTTTCACCGATGTTGCTTTGCCGCCTATACTAGATAAAATAAGGACTGCCATTGACGTAACCATTGCACCAACAAAAGCGCCGAATGCTACACCAAATTGAGCCAAAAGCGCACTACTTCCAAATCCAACTAAAATGGCAAATGTTGCACCTAATGAGGCGCCTGATGAAATACCAAGTATATAAGGGTCAGCGAGCGGATTTTGCACGACTGCTTGCATGACAGCTCCACACAGTGACAGCCCAATACCTATCAGCAATGCCAAAATAACGCGAGGCATCCTCACCTGTAAAATAATATTCAAGTAAGATTCACTTTGGACATTATCTAGTGAGCCAAGCCGTCCATTGGTAATAGTATGCAATAATATATCCATGGATTGTTTGAACGGTATATTCACTTGTCCTATCGATACAGAAAAAACAGCGGATAACAGTATTAAGGCTATTAAAAGAACAATAATCACATAATAAATGTTGCCCATCCCTATTCTGTTTATTTCTTGTTTATTCAAAATTTCACCTCTATCTACAATACTGATTTCAAATGATAACGATTATCATTTTCAATTACTTTTGTATTGTAAATTATAATTAATTGAAAAACAACAAGAAATTTTATCAAAAATTGATTTACCCAATTGTGAACTAGTAGTTTGCTATTGAAATATGACATTTAAGTATTTTCTCTATTTTTGCAATAGCGACAGAAAACATGCGAAAAAAAAGAAGAACATATCATTAATCCTAAAAATTAATGATAGGCTTCTCCTAATTTTGATAATGTATAAAATAAAGGTTTAACGATGATTCGGTCTTAAAACTACTATTCTATTACACTCACCTTATGGAATCATCACCACAAAAAACCTCCCAAGAATATTCTTGAGAGGTTTTATTAAATATATTTTAAAAAATATAACAGCAATTCAAACCTTAGGTTCGATTACATCATGCCGCCCATGTAATGCTTGTTTTTATTAGATTCTATCAGTCTATCCATCTTAGATTACATCATTTGAAAACGTGATGTAATAAACCTGTTTTCTATCAAGTTATGTTCTTTTCCATAAGTTTCGGCATCATTTTGGCATCATAATGTCTTGCTGTTTTTTCTGGCACAATGTATCTTATTATATCTTCTACATGTCGTTATGTATGGTGGTTTGCGCAATTCTCATTTTCTCAACTACTTCATTAACATATACCCATTCACTAGGTATGTATGTTGCATTAAATTGTTGTTCATTATTTAAAGATAAAAACGCTATTATGAATTCATCTAGTGAATCATATTCTAAAATATCAATACCATAGTTGTTTCTGATTTCTTTAAACATTGGCAGAAATGATGTTAGTAAACGCGGCTTTGGTTGTGTGTCATTCATAGGCTCCTCCTGTTGGGAGCAACATCCAGTTCAAATTGTAACAACATTGTGTTACAATTACCCTTAGTTTAATGGGAGTGGATGTCACTCGAATTTAGTACCGCATTTCAAGCGCCAACTTGAGATGTGGTTTTTTATTTTCATCTTTATTAATACTGATTATTTAGTAGCACCACCTTTACATATTAATTAAGAACAAGAGTTCTTTATATTTATTACTTTAATGGTAGCATTGGAAGCATTATTTTTAAATGGGTTTCAAGCCCAATTTGAAAATAAATGCAAGGTTATTACAATATTCGACATTATTCTCCATGACTAGAGCGAAACAATGGCGACAAGTTCACCATCAGGCGCAAGAATAACTTTTTTTACCATTACTCTGCGTTTACATTTAAACAAACCATAAAATGCATAATTCCCATCATCTTCTTCTGCATAAGAATAAATATTTAAAAACTCACAATTAGATCGAATCCGTTCAAAGTAGTAGACAGCTATAAGGTGTAATGTCTCGATGTCCATACTTTATTATTTGTGCGTTTCACAAATTTTAATCGTTGACCTATAAATATATCCCATTCACTAGCCAATACTCACTTTGTTCATCCAACATAAAAGATATATAATATAGAAGAAAGTCACTCATTAACATTCAAATGAGTGACTTTTTTTAGTTTAAAAGAGCACTAGCTTCCTTAGCATATAGATGAATGACCCCATTCCCACTAACGAGCATAGTTACGTTTTCATATTCTTCTTTTAAGATACGATTGATTGCATATTTGATTTCCCATTCTTGAATAAAATCATAACCTTTAGCGTTAGAAATACTTGCATGATTTGAGCTACTATTTTTACTGTGTATAATTGCTGTTTCTTTACATTCATAAATTTTTGTAATTACATCATCAGATATATCAGCAGTTACAACTTTGATTACATCAGGTCTTCTTTTTGTAACATCCCGAAATGCTTGTTGATTTGAAAATTGATATTTTACTGTCATATACAATCTCTCCTTAAATAACTAATAATCATCAGCGTCGACTATTTCTGCATTTTGGATTTTATCAAATGTTATTCTTTTAATGGCCGTTTCAGTTTCCAACAGCAATTCTTTTTTGTTTGTATCTGTTGCAGTAATTAAACCTGTCTCATCATGTAGCTGGTTATTATCCCACAAAGTAAGGGTTACAAGCTTTTTCATTACAGTTACACGATGGATTGTTTGTTGTAACTCCTCTAGCTCCCATTCGACTAAATCACGTTTCTTTTCGTGAAATTGCTCTTGTTTCCACTTTTTGATTTTGACTAAATGCTCTGGTAGCATCATGGCAGTCCATTTCATTGTTCCGCGGTCATTAAACATTGTCATCACTCTCCACTATTATTCAACATCTGAAATTTTTAATATATCTAGGAAATGGACCTTATGAATATCCATATACTTATCTTTAATGTGAATTAATTTAGTGTTTGCATCCATATTTGTGACCATACCTGTAAGTGGTTCTTCTCTTTTGTATATCGAAAATACCTTGTATTTATTTTCTTCTTTTGCTTCCAACAATGTATTGGCAATTTCCTCAAGCTCAAATTCGTCACGGTCTAAGTGTTTTTTCTCTTTTGGTGGTGAGGGTGTAGTTCTCTGCGGCTTATCTAACTTCTTTGATTTTGTGCCTTTTGTTGGCTTTGGAACAGCTTTATAAGTCATTATCAACACTCCTTTAGATAAGAACGTTCGTTCCCTTTGTTTACATTATAGAACAAACGTTCTTGTTTTGCAACAGAAATGAAATTTGGAATTACAGGAAAATAAATGCTTAAAAGCATTGACTTTACATACTAGTACTAGTATAATAAGAGTATAGAAAGGAGGTGAACAAGTGGAATACTTAGGAACAATAATAGCCCTAGTGTTCATCGCATTACAACTTCAATCAAAATGGCTCGACAACCAAAAAAAGAAGTTAGAGAATGAACAACTAAGGCTACAAAACAGAAGAACAAGAAGAGGGGGTTAACCCCTCCTTGTTTCCTAAAGTATACCATGAGCCCATGAAAATTTTAAGTATAATACTCATTGTCTCTCTTGTTGCATTGCTTGCGTTGTACATTCAAGGCTATTATTTAAAACGTGAGCAAAAAAGATTATTGAAGGAACGTGATGAAAGTGTCAAAAAATCCTCAAACAGAAGCAAATAAACGGTGGCAAGAAAAGAATAAAGAACGTGCGAAATACACTAGTGCCCGATCTAGGGCACGTAGTTTTATTAAAAATTCAGCTTTAGAGGAAGATTTAGAAGAGTTTATGCAGTTAATATTAGAGCGAAAACAATTGTTAAATGAAATGCAAAAAGACCAAGACGGCAATTAAGCTATCTTGGTCTTCTTGTTTGTGTTTCTTATAAAGTTCTTTTAACCACCGAAATCAGCAAACCTAATGCTTCACCATCTGTCATTGAGCCTACCTTTTCGCTATGGTCTACCTTCAAGATACCTTTTGATTTAGCCTCTTTTAACAATGCTTTTAAATCATCTTTAGCTGTTGATGTAAGTGTATTCACTTTTGGTTCCTCCTTTGTTGGTGTTGGTGTTGGTGTCGTTGGCTTCATAGCCTGTTCGATTCGTTTTAAGAAACTTTTCCAACAGTTTTCATTTAAAATTCGATGCGGACAGTATTTTCCGTTCCAATCTTGATGCTTTTTAACTCTCTCAATGCCCCAACCGCGTTCTTTAAGTAATTTCGCAATATACTGCACTGCATTTTCCTCTGCAGCAGCATAACGAGCTCCACCACTTTTGCTGTAGCAAATTTCAACACCGATTGACTTCATATTTCCTGACCCTCTACCGTCTCCACAATGCCATGCGTTGCGATCGAACGGGATGCCTTGAATAACCTCTTTGTCATCCACAGCAATGTGATAGGATACCTCGTTGTTATTACTTAACATGTATTTCATTTCATTGGCTGCTGAAGCATCGTTTGCCGTGTTGTGTACTGTGATGTATTGAGGTGTCATGGCGTATGGCGCTTTAATTCCATACTTGCTGGACGGTAATAAATTTCGCTTGATTGTGTATGCCATTACAGCTCACCTTCTTTTTTAGCAGCCTTTAATAAATCAAATGTTCCTGATGCAGTTAAGCCAGCAACTGCGCCAGCTACCGCCATAATGTATAGGTTGTATTCTGTTAGTTGTGTAAATGTCATACTAACTAAAATACCGACCACAACGGATGTGATCGGCATGTAACGAGCGTTGATATTAAATGTCTTTTTAAGCACCTCTGATACTGCTGTAACGATAGCAACGATTGTCATTGCAATGATAAAAATGTTTGTTAAATCCATTTTAAGCACTCTCCTTTTTAAATGTATATTTTTCCATTGTATCCATGCGTGTTTCTAACGATTGCATTCCACCGTTCAAACTTTGTACTGCGGTAACAATTTCTTTTTGCGCGTCTGCCATTTCTTTTTGACTTTCTGCAAGACTACGAAAAGCATTATTTGATTTATCCACTTGTTCTAACAGTGTTTTTTCACGCCCTTTTGAGTCATTACGATGTTCTTCATCTAATGCCTTTAATTCTTTTTGCGTATCCACCATGTAGATAAAAATCTTTCGTGCAATAATTCCTAATCCGATTAATAAAAGTCCTGCTAAATATATCCACGGATTCGGGCTATTTGACATTTGTTCTGCCAGTTTTGCCCCTACGATTGCTGTTAATATCACATGTCCTCACCTCTGCCCTATATGATTTAAAAATAAGCGTAATGAGACACTTCGAGAAACAGTACCATGGACTGTTGCCCATCTCGATTGCTCTCACAGTGCCAAAAAAATGCATAAAAAATAACGCTAAGCTTCTGCTTGCGTTTCCTCTGTTTGTTCATCCATTGTTGAAAGTAAATCCGTAAACTCTTCATCTGCTAACTGATTGTTAGCATAAAATACGTTTACTTTATTTTTCATAGCCTCATACGTATAACGTTTACGATTAATTAGAAACATACATAAGTCATATACTGTCATTCTAAATTCCTCCTAGTCCTAGTTCGTTTCGTGATACTAGATATTCTGTATTCAATAACGTTTGTGCCTGCATTTCTTCTAGCGTTGGTTGTGGTTCTATTGGCGTTGGCTCAGGAATGATAGGTGCTGTAAACTTTTCTGTTTTTGGGTCATAGCTCCAGCCCTCTTGTACTTCGGGTTTATCCGTAATATCGACAATTAAAATGTCGGATCCGTAATCTGGTTTTTCCTCTGCGTCAAATATCCAATGTGCTTTATTATACAAAATTTGTGCAAATCTCATTGTCTGTTCCTCCTATTCCCACCACTGTACTATTAGTAATCCGTTACCACCGTAGCCACCGTTATATGAGTTGATATTACCGCCCTTACCACCCGCGCCAATTGTTACAGCGTAGCTTTTTAGCGGCGTCACGGTTACAGGGAACTTCTCAACATAGTGTGCGCCACCACCACCCGCAGAGAATCCGCCAGTAGACGCAGTATAGCCGGCGCCACCCGAACCATATCCCCCATTTATGGTTATACCGTTTGAGTAGCTTGGCAAACCTCCATGAAACGGTCCGCTATTACCTCCGCGTCCGGGGCGTGCGGGTACGCCAGATGTTGCCGAATAGATAGGACCCTCGCCAGATTGCCCACCGTAGCCACCCGCTATACCGGGAACTGCGCCGGGTAGACCTAGACTACTGTCGGTAGCACCACCACCACCGCCGCCATTTAGGTTTGTTATACCGCCAAACGAAGTAAGGCCCCCCGCATGACCATTCGCCCAACCAGTACTAGAAGAGACGCTACCACCACCACCACCTCCACAACCTGTAATGTACACCTCGGTTACACCTGCGGGCACGACGAATGTACCACTATTTTGAAAACGTTGAGTTTTTAATATTTTTCCTTTACCCATATAGAGTTTTAAATCCTCTGTCATACTGAATCCCCCTTAATAATTACATAAGGTCCGCCCTCGTCAACACCGAAACGGAAATTTTGACGGCTTTCGACTGTCGATAACCGCGACCCCATCCTTGCTACAGCAGTCGTCACTAGTTGCAACGCGCTTCCCAGGTTTTCCGCGTAGTCTACAGCAATCGGGTTTGTCGGCGCTGTCAGCTGGTACGGCTCTAACGGGATATAGTCGACCGTATATACGGCTGTAGGGTCGTATAAATGCGCGGGCAATTGGTACACATCACCAAATGTACTTGATGACGTACCAGGTCCATAAGTTACCCAATTGGTATCAACTTTACCGTTCTTTCGTACGACACCGTGTACTGCTTTATTACGCAGTTCCGAACCTGGCATATGAAAGTTGTTGATATTGTAACGATTACCCTTAGGGTCAATTGCTATATCCACAGCTTCGTATACAGGATTTGCTACTTCGCGTACGATGCGCCCCTCGCTCACGACTAGCAGGTTTTCGCCCTCGTCAAGCGTAACGCTGCCCGCGGTTTCTACGACCTCTGTTACAGGTGTCTGCAGGTCGTATATGAGTTTGAAGGGTTGCCACCAGCTATCGTTTTTAGCTAATCTTGTGGGCACTACTAGGGAAGCGTCTAGCCGTAAATTAAACTTGTTTTTATGGGATGTGTCGAGCCAGCCTTTTTCCCCTGTGCCATTGTACGGGTTAGGTGTATCGTTCACCACTGGCTCGCTGTTATTAAACATCGTCCAACCCATGAAATACGCCTTTATTTCGGCTGCTGTGGGTGCGTAGTTAGGACCCCACCCACTGTCAGTGTTCGCAATAGATACCCTAAAATCATTACCATTAATGTAGGCTACGTCACCACGCAAACCCAAAGCTTCCAGACTAGACGTCTCTAACATTAACCCGTTGTACTTAACAACTTTAACGGTAGGGTCGTACCCCGTAACCGTACTATTACGTATAGCGTTTATGCCTATTTGTTTAAGTCCTGTTTTATTTGTCACATGAAAGTATGGAAGGTCGCCTGTTAGCGGCTGTACTTGCACTTTAGCAGACTTCACCAGCTGCCCTTGTGCGTTAAGGCGTAAGCTGTCCCCAGCGTGCAAGGACGTTTTTAGCGTTAAGGCTTCGCGTACTTGCTCTTTATACGGCGCTGCCACTGTGCCTTTTACCATCATCGGGTATGCGACAAAGCCCGTACCTGGATTGGTAAACAAGATACGTATAAAGTAAGCACCTTCTGGAACCGTAAACGTGCAGTTCATTGTCCCGTTTTGTACGGCGCTTTCTTCAAACAATGTGATCAGCTGGTCGGCTTCCCATTGGCTGCCGTTGTTGGTCGATATTTTGACCTGTGCGTTACGTGTACAAGAAAATGTATATTTCGTGCCTGGTACCACTGGAAGCAGTAACCGTGCTTGTTTTCCGCTGATTGACGTCGCATTGACGTTCGCATAGTCGATGGCGTCTAGATTCAGCCAACCAGGAATATACGTTTCACTAGCGTTGTAGTTAAACGCAGGTATCAAGTTATGGCGCACATTCTCCAGTGTTGGGTTTGTGATGCCCTTAATGTTCGCAACGAATGGCAGCACTTCGGTACCTTCGTTAATGCTCGCGTTCTCAAAGATATATACACCTGTAGCGCTTGTGTGATTGCCTAGCCATAACTCGACGTAATCCCCGACACCACTGTCAAAAGTAAACGTCTGCTGGTCTGTCCAGGATTTTATAGCGGTCATACCTTTATCGCGATAGATTCCTATAGCCTGGTTATGCTTGCAGCTCACGGTATACGTCGTATTTGGTTTAACTGCGATACGTACAGAAGCACGGGACGATTTCGGACCATCTGTTACGTTATTTACGATACGTTTAGGGTTGTCTACAGCCCAATTTACAGCTTCCCCCGTAGGAAAGGTCCATACGCCACTATCAAACAAAGGAACATGATTCACGATTGTTCGACCCTGTAGCGCCGTCACCTTTGTTAGCGTTTTGATAGATGTGTTTACTGTATTTGCCCCACGTTCTAAGACAGATGTTTTCAAGCTCTCGTTTTCCATAATTTTTACAACTTCATCAGATATTGTCTTCAAAACTGTATCAATTTTATCCATATTGGCATTCTGTACACCGACATCGTAAAATTCATCTACATTGGGTTTTTCCAAATTGAAATTAGTTGTGTTAGTTGGCATTATTGCATCACTTCCTCTCGTAATTGTTGATGTGTAAATGCGGCTAGCTGAGCGTGTGTATAACGTTTTAGTGTGCTATGTTGGTTGTAACGTAATTGAACTGTTAAAGCCATGTTCTGTGGCGTTATACGTTCAAGCATGACAACAACTGCATCAAACATACCTTTAACAGTCAATTCGATTTTTACGCTTAGTGTCTTGGCTGCTACATCTCGTTTTAGCTCATATTGGCCCTCACCTAGCAAGCTGTCCAGCAGTTGCTTGAGCACTCGATAAGTATATGGAGCTTGTTCTTGGTAACGAGTTAAAATTCTAAATTTACGTGTTTCAATACTGTCTGTTGCTGGCACGTTCAATTTCAACATTTTCTCGTATCGACTAGCACCTGTTTCGTTAATAGTAATAACAAATTGATTGTTTAACGTGTTTTCGATTTCTTGCCATAAAGCTTCAAGAACAGGCTTTTCGACGGTTGCGGTTGCAATAATTTCTTTAATTTCGTGAAGTGTAGTTGGCAAATAACCAATAATATCAACCTCTCTAGCCACTTACGACACCTCGCTTTGGTATCGATTCAACATCAAGTGCAATATTTGATTGAGCACCATTCAATTGCGTATTAGCAATATCTAGAACACCCGTTACTCCTAACAAACGGTATTCAATTTGCGAAACACGAACCACTACACCAGCGTTATCTTCTTCAAAACTATTTGCTTTGGCCCATTCCTCGGCAAGCTCCTTAAAATAATCATCAATGACCTTTTGCACTTGAGCTTCTATATCAGCCCATATCCAGCCTGCTTGATAAGTGATATTCAACGTAACATTAATGACTGATTCACCCACACCAAATACGGTCACTATATGGTCAATAGGTGCTGTTCCGAAGCCTTCCCCTTGATGGTCCAATGGATCAACAGTCATTTGTACCTCATTGATTAGTGTTTGTGATGGTTTTTCATACTGTGAGTTGATAATGACTAACTTAACTGTGCCACCACCGTTCCAGGCGCGGTAAACTCTGACACCACCCACACCAGCCAAAGCCCCTACCTTCTCCTTGTAGTCTGCTCTGTTACCTCCGAAGGCTGTTGATTCAAAACTGTTAAAATAGCGAGTGCGGAAGGCTTCTGTTTCTTCTTCGTCATCTCCTGGTACCAATACATCTGTTAAAACAGCCGTCTGTAAATTGTTAATGTAGTTGATTGGTATTAGTTGCCCTGAGAATAAGTTGCCTATATTACCTGCTGTTTCGCATTGTAAAATAAACTGCCCCTGTGAGATTCGCTCAATAACTTCATAATTCAAGTCATCTAAACTAAAACGACTACCAATAGGTACATCAATGTTAAATACACCTTTTCGTTTGGCGTAAGTAGCTTCATGTGGTTTTAGACCACGTTCAGCAGCACGTCGAATCAAATACTCACGTGGTGAAGTATCAGCAAATACCATGTCGATAAGATTCTTCAATGTGAAAAGCATTTGAACCGTTTCAGCACTATTGGCTGCTGTTGCGTTATAGACTAATGAGGTAACCTCACGTTTATCAAGGGAATCGTCTACACCTGCGAGTTTCCGGGCCATCAGTTCTTCAAAAGTCGTATCTAAATTAAATGGTTCAGCCATCAGTATTCCACCTCTTTCACCGCTGTGACTTCCCCGAAAATTGTATGCGCTGTGTATGCTACGTGTACCTTATTCTTCTTAGTTGTTACTACAAATGAATCTACTTCATTTATCCGGTCATCTTGTAGTAAGCATTCCTTAATGCGACGAGGTACTTCGCTGGCTACATATGATGTTGGTTTGCCGAATAAATCTTTTGATTCAAAACCTGCATTCCATGTGTAGATAATGTGATCGTACCGTTCCACTGAAAGCATTAAAAAAATCGCTTGTTTCATGGCTTCTAATTCATCAATAAAGCCAACACAGCGATTCTTATCATGTATTAATTTGTAATTCTTCGATGGTTCAATGACTTCCTCAAAATCGAGTGTCAGTCCATCATTTACAACCTGCGGAAGCATCAAACCACCTCTTTATCGATTATTAAATATTGTTGTCCGCCATGCGCTCGTATCATAGTTACTTTGTCGCCATCAATAAGACCATTATGAATTAAGAATTTCTTTTGTCCTTTATATTCGTGATTATGAGATTCAAATGATGCTTCGCCAGCACCACCAGAACGATCTTCTGTAACGTGGTCCATTGTCATATCCACCTCGTAATCCATAACAGCACGAGTCAATTTTAATTGTTCTTTTTTCAAAGTAAGTTTTTGGTCCACAAATACCTCTAAAGGCTCTACACTAATGACGGTGCCGTATACGATAGTACAAAGTTTTTGAGCATTCAATACACCCTGAACAATTTTTTGAAACTCAATTAAAATATCCTCCATACTACGCAATAAATTCACCGCCAATCAGTTTTAAGTCCATACGATGGTCGGATTCTTTAAAGATGTGCTTAACTGTCTCAACCATCATAAAATTAGCTACAGTTAAATCACCAAGGTACATTTGCACACCTAATGTCGTGCCACCTCGTACCGTTGGATCACCAAACACTTTACTAATGTGTAGTTTTCTCGATTTTTGATTGTAAAGTTTAAGCATGGCATCGGCTTTCGCTTTACCATTTCCTTTTTCATCGAGTTTATCTACCATCTGCAGTACGCCCCACTCGTTCATTTTCGAACTGTCTTGAGCGATAAAGATTTCGCGTTTTCCAGTCTTTTTATTTTCACGCACTAATTTGATTTTGTTGTACGTGTTTTCATCGATAGATGTCGTATATTCAAACGATTCGCCGGACTCTTCATCAATTAATAAGTCTGATTTAAGCATCTTGATGTCGCGTAGATTTAATTTCCCATAGTCATCGTATAGCACATATAAATCACCAGTATTTAGCGTGGTTTCTGATATCGCATTGTCCATGATTGTAAACAGTTCTTGGTTATCCTCTACTCTTGATGGAATTTTATGTTTCGTATTAGCGACAATACCTGTCTGCAACTTAAAGTCCTCAGAAATCATTTGTAGGACTTGAGCAGCCGTTTTATTGGCATACACATAGGTATCTTTGTTTTTAAAATAACGAAGTTGATCATAACAAGTAACACTGATAATACGATTGTTGTTACGCTTTTTTGTAAACACAAATCCAAAAAATATCTTATGGCCATCATAGTCGAAACGTACAGCGTCACCTTCATGAAAGCCTAGCACTTCATCTTTGATGATGTTAAACGTTAACTTGCCCGGTGAACCCTTGCGGTGTGTTTCCCACTCAATACCTTCCTCTACGGCACATTCAAAAAAACGACCACGAGACATGATGAAAAGTTGTGATTTAGCCAAGTTTAATCACCTGTCCTTCTTTAATAACATTTGGATTACTGATGTTATTGAGTTTTGCAATTTCATCAGACTTGGAACCGTCACCAAGATACTTTTTACAAATAGCCCACAACGTATCACCCTTGACGACAGTATGTGTTTTGGGTGTCTCTTTGCCCGTTGTAGGACGTTTTTGTTCAACGACAGCCTTTTGTTTAGTTGGTGCGCTTGTTGCGTTACCGGATGTTGTAGCAGGCTGTATAATGATTCGTTTATTGCCGTATGCTCGGTATTGTTTCAAACGGATATTCACCATTACATCAAAACCGTTCTCAGCTGATTCATTTATCTCGTAATCCTCTAGAGATACTGTCATGTTCGTATCAAAGAGCAAGTTTCCATTAGGCATCATACGATTGACGATGAACTGAAATGGCTTGTCAGCCACTTTTAATTTCTCAAGTTTATCAAGGTAAAATGTAGCTGGTTGAAAACCATTGGGATAAACAGAAAACGGATATTTGACGTTTGGGAGCAATACCTCAAACTCAATATCCGTTAGACCTGTTTTCTTTATAATATTTACCTCACCGTCATTCATTAACACAATCGTTTCATTGCGGCCGTTGATTTTTGTTCGTAATTCAGAAGGGGCCACAGGGAACTGTACACCATCTGCAAAAAAGTTATACATTGTCTGTTGGGCCTCCTTCCGCTAGCATAGCCGCTGTTTCTTCTACTTTTTCACCGAATTTATCAATAACACCATCGATATCCATTTCGTTGCTGATGTGGTTTTCGTTTTTCATATTGACTTTGATTTCTGCCGTCGTATATCGGTTGATTGCTTCACGTTCAGCAATGTCTCGAAGGTATTTCAAGTCTTCGTTTAACATTTTTATGCCATCTGCTGCTTTTTTTGTATTATCAGCAGTTTTCTTACCTGCCTCGTTGCCTTTATCAATTTTGTCTCCAATACCTAGGGCATCGTTAATCGACTTCATAAGGAGATCAGTATTGCCGCCTATCCCTTCCTCTGGATTAAACAAATGAGCACCCCGATCGTAACCTGTGTCCCAAGCGTCACCCAAAGACTTCATTTCCATTTTAGGGGCTTCCCAGTAGTCAGCAGGGGCTTCACCTACCCAATCTTTTAATCCAGATTTGATACCTTGTAAGTCACTTGTGAATGATTCTCTGTGGTCAAAAGAACCCTTTTGTTCCCAACCAAGTTTTGTTGTGAGACCATCTGGTAACATACTAATGAACCAATTCCAAGCTTCAATGGCACGGTTAACACCATCGATAATCGCATTTGCAAAGCTCGTAGCAAATTTATCCCATCCACTTGTCATAGCAATTGCTTGGTCTAAAACATTGCTAGCAAGGTTGTAGAATAATTTTTTAACTGAATACATCGGATGACTCCACACATTAACGAAAAACTCTGCAATCGAAGCAAAGATGTTCCACAGGAATGCAATCCGATTATAAATAAAAGTAGCTAAAACCATGAATGCACCAGCAATAATTCCTGTTGCACTAATTGATGTACCTGCAAAATGATTGATTACAGCGACAGCCAGATAAATTACCACAATCAAAGCTATAATTCCCATTACTACCCATACTATAGGGTTTGCCAATTGCGCCGCGTTCCATAGCCATTGAGCTACAGTTATAGCTATAATTGCTGCTCTAGCAAGAGTTAGATAGGATATTAGGACACCAATAACACCTGCAACTCCTAATATTACTGGTCCTATTAAAGACCAATTATCATAAATAAAGGCACCTGTTGAAGCTATCGCATTCATTACTATGCTTATAACTCCAGCTATTAAATACAACGCCTGTGTTGCACTAGCAACAAAATCCTTAAATCTCTCACTATTTGCAATGTCATTTATTTTTTGCAACACTGGACCGAATGCGCGTAAGGCTTCATTTTGGAAATAAGTCCACATTTGAGACCATGTAACCGGCATACTATCGAACTTTTTATTTATTTCATCCGTTGCTGCAAACATTGCGTTTTTTACAATACTTGCTGTAATCTGACCATCTGCTGCTAATTCACGAATCTTACCTAATGGCTCGCCCATATAATCTGCGATAGTTGAGATAAGGTTTGGCGCTTGTTCAAAAATCGAATTAAGCTCGTCACCACGTAAAACACCTGATGCTAAGGCTTGCGATAATTGAATGGTTGCATTACTTGCTTCTACAGCGCTTGCTCCAGCTATACCGAATTGCTTTTGTACAAGCTCAGTAAATGCTACCACTTCACCTACATTCCCAAATGCATCACGAGCATTAGTACCAATTCTCGCTACCATATCAGCAGTATCTTTAAACGATGAATACGAATTTTGAGCAGCATCATGTATAAGTTGTTGTGCGAGGTCTATATCACTCATATCACCAAGTCCAAAATCAACTTTAGCCAATTGGTCTGGGATTACAGGCATATCTTCAACCAGTAGTTGTACACGAGCTTTAGTATTGGTTAACTCGTCAGAAATCTCAATTACTTTACCCAAACCTTGCAAAGATAAATAAGCGCCAATTAAAGCACCAACTTTACCAAGTAAACCATTCATTTCAGCTGTGCCATCACGTATTCGGTTGTTTAAACCATCTTGTGCGTTATCAGCAGTACGAATTTCTTGTTCAATTTGATTCATAGAGTTCGCTGCAGTAGCTAACTCTCTTCGCATCAACGCAATTGTAGAAGTATCAAACATAGTTCCAGAAGCAACATGCATTGCCTCCATTTGATTAACCATCATTGATACTGCATTTTGCATTGCTCTCATTGGTTGACTTAATCGATCTTGGATTTGTATTGCTGTACGAATAGTTGCCATGATTCCACCTCTTTTAAACATAATAAAAAGCACCCATAATGAGTGCTATTCTTTGATTCGATATGTACCATCGGCATGTTTAAAATATTTGGTTTTGCAAAATGGACATTTTACAATGTTTGTTACCATTTTTATTTTCCTGCCGCATGTTGTACATTCTTGTGATTTGGACAGTGCAACCTTTATAAAGGCAAACGGTAATATTAAAACAAATGCAATAACAAATAATATAATAATGAGCGTTAACATCCATACCCCTCCTTATATACAAATATACCTAAATACATATATTTTTACTATGAACTATTTGTATGAGTGGGAGAGTTGATTTATTTCTTGTCTAATATCATGAATAATGTCTTCATAATTTCCACTAATATCAAGATCATATTCTTGTTCTTCTAGTAATTCTAAATATTTTTGGTACCTTCCTATTTTGCCTTTATCCGTTTTTAGTTTTAAAGCATCCTGTTTCACCTTTAAATACGAATTTTCAAGCAATATAGGTAGTAATTCGATTTTTAGGTTTAAAATGTCCCGCGACGAAGCAAATCTATTTTTAACAAGGATTCCTGCCATTATTGCTTGCTCTATTGTTAGAGATGTTTGTTGAGCTAAATCTGAACGACTTAAGAACGTTTCGATATTTTTAGTAGCTCTCATAAGTTCAATAGATTCCTGTAAAATTCTCAAGTCATTCTCTAATTGCAAACTGGTGTAGTACATTTTCATGTCTCTTAAGATTTCTGTTGGAACTTCCCTTGTAGTTACATCTGTTATTGGTCCGATTGAGAAGTCAACATCAACATCGTCTAATTTTAAATCTTCATTGCCGTTTTCCGTTTGAATTTGTTTTTTATTAAACTTTGTTGATTTATTCCATAGAAGAAGAGAGAGACCTATCAGTACGCTAATAATTACTGAAAAAATTACAATTGTTGGTATATTAAATTTACTTTGAATTACGATTGAAATTCCAGCGATAGCAATAATAAACACTACGAACCATAAAATCAATGCTAAGAGACGAAATATTATTTTCATTATCATAAATACCCTCCATACCATTAATATACATAATATGGAGAGATTTCACTATACCATTGTGGCATATTCACTTATCTTTTTCTCTTGCCTTTTGCTCCTCGTTTCGCCTCACGTTCAGTCTTCTTATCTTCATCAATCTTGACTTGAACAGAAGCGATGATACACGCTTTATCAAAACTAGATAATGTCATATACTCTGACGGTAAGCGACGCTGTTTTTGTACCCACCAATGCATTACATTAGCGTCGCCATCACCGTCCTCAATTAGTTTTTTACTTCTTCCACCAAATCCTCAAGCTCGGCTTCGTAACCATTAACTTCTTGTGCTGCTGCTGAAGCATCTGCAATTTCACCGATTGTCAGCATCTTGCCAAGTAGTGCGTCTGCTCCCATCACGCCGTATGAATCCTGTAACTCTTTGTCTTTTAAGTTAGGATGTACAATTGATTCTACTGTTAATAAACGTTGGTATTTAAAGTGGTCAAAATCAGTATTAAATTGCCCTTTACGTTTTCCTTGCGTAATCATAGATCGCTTTGTGGATTCAGTCTTTAAATCTGCGTCACGTTCTGGTGAAACAGGTGCAAACTCCCATTCAATCGGTTTGCTATTTTCATCAACGAATCGTTTTGAAATTGCACGCTTTATATTTTCATTTTCTTTTTTGTTGTGTGCAAAAAATGCTGCTAAATTAGTCATTAGTTAATTCCTCCAAAGTTTTCTCAATTTTTTCACCAAATCTATCAATTATTTCATCTACATCAACAGTTTCTTCAACACATTTCGTTACATACTCCTCAACCTTAGTAATAACAACTATACCGTCGATTGGTATATCAATTTCAATTTTCATTCCGACATGATTATCCTCAATACTTGCCGATAATCTTTCTGCATTACACTTAAAATAATTGCCGATGTCTTTAAATACGCTTTTGTAAACTGCTCTTGGATCTTGACCCCAAGTATCCGTAGTCGTAATATCCTGTACCTTTAACGGCATTAAAACAGCCTCCTTTTTTGTAATTAAAAAGAGCGCACATAGTGAGCTCCAGTCTTATAGCATTTCTGGCAACATAGTAAATTCCTGCGGCATTTCGAATCGTTCGAAAGTGAAATCGAATGAATCCTCTAAATATTCCGCATCAGCATCCAATGATGCAACAATACCGCCATCTACATTACAATCAATCAAAATTGTTGTTTGCCGTCCAGCTTGAGAGGAACCATCTTCATTCGTCACTTGAATATCAAAATAAGTATCTTCTCCAGTATCTTGATAGTGTTTCAGCATTTTTCTAAAGATCGATGTGTTGAAGTAAAACGTTGCACTACCTGAATATTCAATACCTGTTGCCTTATTACCCTTTGCCACTTGTCCCATAATAGGAATTTGGGTTTTCGTCTTGTCTGCTCTTGCTTCTAAATTAATTAATTGAGCAAATTTTAGTCGTTCTCCCTTTATTGTCACCCACGCTACCCCTTGGGCACCATGAATGGCATCACGAGAACGCATAGTAGCTTCAGCAAAATACTGAAGATCCAACGGAATTAAGGTTTTATTTGGTTTCAATTCAATTACCTCCTTATGCTACGGTTGTAGTGATGTAAAGTTGTGACATTGCAACAGTTGGTTCTACAACCTCATTCACCACGACAGCTTTCTTTGAATTACCTTGCTCTACAATAAGGTTATCTTTGATATAGTTTTGGATTGCACGAATACGTTGCATCTCCATTCGATGTGCACCAATGTCATTCCATAATGAAATACGTCCGTCTTGATCATTTGGCACTTGGCCAAGGTATCGATTGTTAAACAGTTGTGCTGTATCGATTGCAATTTGATCAAGTACTCGGATAACTTGGTTCATACTGAAATCCTCGTTTTTATCCACTGTGAACGATGTAAATGTGTTGATGTCCTCTAACACACGAATCTCGTCACCCACACGATGGAATACATATTTTCCACCTTTTAAAAGCGCTATGAGTTGAGCCTGTGTCTTTGTTTCTGACATATCAAGTGTATGTTCACCATCGTATTTTTTGTTGGTATTCGACTTATTAACTGCCACGCCTGCTTGTGCTCCAGTAGTCCAATAAACTCCACCAAACACTTCTTCGTTATCCCCAATAGCACTATTAGGAACATCAATAACACCCTCATGATCAGCCGAACCTAATTTATGACCTACCAGTTGGAACTTGCCGCCTACTTGGTCACGAATACGCTTTGTGTACTCGATATATAGCGATTTAATTAAGGTATCTGAGGATAGACAGCCTAGTGTGTTAAATCCGTATGCTTCTAAAGCATCCAACGCCTCTTGATGGGCACCACCTGTAATGGTAGAACCGTTTGAACCGCCTGTTAATGGTGTGCCAGCAGTTAGAGTGAGTGTTGCATCCTTCTTAAATGTTACAAAATCGTTGTCCACTAAATCAGCAGCAGTAGCAACAGCCGTTTGTTCGTCTACAAGAACATTTTTGAGTAATGTTTGTACATCGAACTTCGTTGGTTCGTCTACATTTGCTTGAATTACGATGGTAATATCATTGCCTCTTACCCCTTTGTATTTAGCTGTAGCATAATCGTTTGTAGCTGCTACAGCATCAACAGCAAGCTTGTAAAAGAAAACTGTAATCGCGTTTTTGAATACATCACGAATGCCTTTTAGTTTCGGATCCGTGTAATCATAACCAAAGATTTTACGTGAATCTTTTTGTAAATCCTCTTGTGTTACTGCGAATACATCACCATCAACGCCCCAATCTAATGCGATTGGTAATCCAACGTAACCACGATCACTTAAATTCACAAATGCTCGTGCTGCCGAAATAAAGTTGTGATACGTACCGGGCACCTCTTTGTTTTGAGTTAAAAATGGGCCTCCACCTAATGCCATTATTGCTTCCCTCCTTTATCAAACTGATTTAGTATGTTGTCTATTTCTGCAATGGAATAACTTTTTCCATCGTCTAATAACGCACTCAAGGCATCACGACGATGAACATATTTTTTACTTTTAACTAATTGATCTTTTGTGAAAGTTTGCAAAGTATCTGTTACAACCTCTTTTTCTTCTTCACTTTTTACAGGTTCAACTTTTCCCTGTACTTTAGTTGTTGCCATTAGGAATCACCCTTTGCTTGTTGATGTATTGTTCTAATGAGCCCATGAAAATCTTCTCTTCAACTTCTTGCAAGAAGAAATTAAAATGAATGAAATTATGTGCTACACCGTCAACTACCTCGCTGTTTGAACCTGTTCCAAGCATCAGCGAGCCGTTTAACAGCGTTATTTCTTTTAACGCTTGTTGTACCTTCAATGTCATATTAGACGCCTCAGATAGACCGCCTTGAGGGAAATACTGAACGTTGAATAATGTTGTTACCTTCCATCGTTTACCGATTTGCCTGATATGCTCTAAGTTCAAAAATTGAATTAAAAAAGCAGGAGTCTTAAACCCCTGCGGTACTTCATCGATATACTTTTTGTAATTTACTCCGAAAGCTTCATGGAGCTTAACAGATATAGCATTTTGAATATCATTAATCTCCATCGAAAGCCCCCCTTAACATTATTAAAAGCTTCCTCTCAAGAATGGCCGGTGCTTGTTGTTCTACCTCGTCAGCACTAATAGTCATCATGAACCTTCCGTTTACCCATCCTTGATGATTAGATGTTCTATGGCCAAATTCAATGTAAGAAGCATACTCCACTGGATTTATAACCTCAATTTCGTATACATTACCAACCTTTTTAGCTGTTAATGATTCAGCAAATTGCTTTACATTTTTCCCATTACCTCTACCTGATTCAGCTTCAGCATGAGTTTTAGCTGTCCAACCTCTGCGTAGTGTACCACCCACATATCCTTTAACAGGAGTTTTCCACGCGGAAGGGTCAGCTACTATGGTTCTTTTTATGACCTTGGATAATAATCTAGTAGCCAGTTCTTTAGCTGCATCTTCACAGAACTTTTTGTAATCTGCTTCGGCTAACTTTGCTAACTTCCTCTCGAAAGCTTTCAACTGTCTTAAATCAACACGTCCACCTCTACCCATTAAGAATACCTCTCAAATAACTCAAGTTGTATCTCTTGATGGTCCGTGTAAATTGCAGGCTCACCACTACGAGCATATTCTGTCGTTTTACTATGTTGAGTCACAATTATTTTAGATCCTGCTGGTATATCAAGCTCAGGTGCAATAAATAATTTAGTTGTCTGAGCAATCAATGCTGGACCACCAGTTGGAGTAGTTGACGTTTGCTTTTCAAACGATAGCTTACACTTTTGATTAGTGAACAACATCACTTCTTTATGTGTAGTTGCATGTGTGATTGAATCTTCAACCTCTTGCCATACCTTCACAGTACACATCCCCTTGTACAACGACTCAATAGCCTTTCTACGTGCACTTACCATAACATCACCCGATAACGCGCAAAGTCTACTTCGTTGTGTTGGAGATATGCAATAAAGGCATTAAACTGAGCTTCAGGAGTGCTGTTGGCTTCAATAGCAAAGACTGTATTGGTGTCTCCTTCTTGTATCTGTTTAACTACTGCCTCTAAATTGAGCGTTTCTACATCAAGTGACCCCATTGACTTTTTAGCATTTAAAAATTCCCCAACGACCATATCCACTGCGATTTCGTGGAGTCCTTGAGGAATTTCAGATAAATTTGTTTGGTTGTTAATGTGATTGGTCACTTTAATAATGCAAAATTCCAGCATTATTTCGTCTGGATTGCTTGGCTCGTTAGATACTGTTACCCCTAACGACTTTAATCGCACTTTAACATCTTCTAGCATGGTCTACACCACCCTTTTAGCCTTGTGAAATAACACGAGCAATTGGAATAGCCTTGTGATCGATTGCTTTTCGTGCTGCACCAGCACCGTCATTGTGTACTAAAGACCAGTTTTGACCGTCTGCAAATTCTGAGTTAGTTGGTGATAATGTTGCTTGCGATTTCTTTTCGTATGAAATACCGTATGGTGCCAATACTTTACGTTGACGGCTATACAGTGTATCTTGACCACCATTCGTTTTTGCATCACGAGCCATTTCATAAGGTACTTTAGCGCCAATATCTTCATAATCGAAAGCACCTTCGCCAAGAACGTACGTTGTATATTTTGTATATGCTGGATTGCCACCATCCTCTGGTACTTCTTCGATCGGCATTGAGTCATCTACTAATACAATACGTCCGTTCCAAGTACCGATTGTTAAATCGCGTTGAATACCGTCACCATCTGTGTATTGTAAGTATTTGAATAGTCGTAAGTTTTCCAAGTTCGTTGCTACTGCTGAGTGCATAATAACAATTGCGAATTTCGATTTGTTTTGACCACACGCTTGTTGCATAGCATTATTAAGTGTTGCTGGACCTACTTTGCTTAATGGATTCCCTTGTGAATCGTCGCCAGTTTTAGAAGTAATGTCGTAAGTGTGATTAGTAACAAAATCAAGGTTTTTAACCCCTGTCATTGCGAAAATACCACTTAAAATTGATAGCAACACATCTTGGTCGATTTCTTCCCAATATTGCGCTACTTGTTGTGCAACGTTGTCCATAAAGTCAACGCCACCTGTAATATCTTCTGAGAAGTCTTTTTCAATCCACGCTTTCGCACGGCCATAAACAACTACTCCACGTTCAAATGTTTCAGTGCTTGTAGCTGTGATGTCTGTTTGGCCATCGTAGTTAAGCGCGGCACCATCTAAATTACCGAACATAGGAATACGGCCGTAAGCTGTTGTCGTCTGCGAATTGAACAAACCGCGAATTTCAGAACTAGCTTTCAATGCCTTTGATTTTAATAATTCATTGCGTTTCAAGTTTGGAATACGATCTACATATTGACCAAACGCTTGAGGATTAAACGATTTAGCATCAAATTTTGTCATGTGTTTTTACCATCCTTTAATTAAAGTTTTGTTTCTGGATTCGCTTGTTGGTAAGCAACCATTTGAGTGTATGTCATTTTAGAGGTATCTACTGGACTACCTCCACCACCCGGTTGACCACCTGGTGTCGTGCCTGTAATTACTGTTTCAGTTGATTCAAACATGAACTTTGTTGTTTCACTTTCAACAAGGCCTTTTACCTTATCTTCTAAACCGACGACATTACCATCTTTATCGATTACAACGCCATCGAGGTCTAAAAGCGCTTTTGCGGCAGTTAAATTACGAGCCTTTGCTGTACTTAAAGCTAAATCTACAGCGCTATTGATTTTTAGTTGTTCAACATCAGCAGCATGTTTTTCAGTTGCCTGTTTATTTTCGTTTTGTAGCTTAGTAATCTCAGCTTGTAACCCTTCTGTTGCCTCGGCGTTTTTTCCAAGCTCTTTCAATTGTGTGTCTCGATCAACTAGTTGTTCTTCAAGCAATTTTTTCTCTCCGTTTACTTCGTCGAATTTCGACTTAGGGAACCAATTACCATCAGACACTACAGCCACCTTGTTTTCGCCTAGCTTTTCACTAACTTGCTTATAAAGTTCTTCTCCAAGTAATTCTTTTAGGTCCATTTCCATCATCCTTTTTAATGTTTTTTGACGTGTCACACCTCACGCAAAGGTTTCGCTTATTTATTACGTCTAGCCTTTAAAAAGACGCAAGATAAAAAATTGCATAATAAAAGCACTCAACCATTTATGTTTGGTTAAGTGCTAATTTAATAAAAATATGGAGTCATATACTTTTTGAGCTTTGTAATATAAATCTGTTGCATTATCATTTTCGTCTAAACCTTCAAGCGTAATGTCATTTATCTCCATCAGTAAATCATTAATCTTCCCTTTACGTAACTCGTCTATATTAGGCAACCATTTTCGTAAAAACTCTTCATCATCTTTCGTCATATTAATCACAATATCACTCCTTTTTTTTCGGTGTAGTTTGAATCAAGTTTCCAGTTACCACATTAATAGTTACAATACACTTTTCGTTAATATACTGGCGAGAATTGTTTCTACTATCTTTAATCTGAGCGGGGTTTATAATGGCATCTTTAGCATCATCTATACGCACACCTGTCCGTTTACCTTTACTAGCTGTACCTGCATCAATTTGCCCAATAATTCTATCTACAAAATGTGATTTATAACTTGTAATTGCTATCCCGTCAGATGTAGTTAGACCAACCAAGTTTGTTCGAACTTCATTAGCTGCATTCTTATAGATATCATATCCAGACAGTACGTGTATGTCACCCTTTTCAACTGCCATTTTAAAACCTTTAAGGTGATACCACTCATTGTCATCATTATACTTTATATCTTGAAACGCATCCAACGAATTTGGACCTTTAGTTCCTAATATATGTTTAAACTCCGCATATTCTTTTTTATCTTTGTCTCTATTTGCAACTTTTCTCTTTTGATTAGCTATTTTATCTTTTCCGTGTTTATCAACCTGTGTCTGATACCATTCTTCATACTTCATATTGCTTGGAACAGTATACGTTTTACCGTCTAAATCACGAGCAATTCTTTCGCTATAATCATCCTCAAAGTACGGTGCTGTAGTTGTACGACATCTTGGATGAAACGGATTTGCTGTCACACCTGGCATAAAATCATCATAGTTAAAAACCTTACCATCCATCGACTGGCATATAGAACTTGTTTTGAAATCTAAGGTTGCGATAATTTCATATTTTAAAACATCCAACTCCTTATAAGCGTCCTTCTGTGCCGAAGCACTAAAAAACGCTGATTCAGTCATAACTAGACGAGCAGCGTTGGAACGTGAAGTATTCATTTTTTTAGCAATTGAACTGATCATTCGATTAGGTGCTTCACCACGAGCCATAGACTGGATAAGCTCTGTATGCAATGTATCAAGCAACAGGTTT
>NZ_JBMGUV010000040.1:0-45838 GCF_049058285.1 Lysinibacillus sp. UGB7 | reverse complement strand
GTTCGTTTTATAAAAAAATAAGAGCTGTCTAAACAGCTCAATGATTTTCAAGTAAAGCTGTTGAAAATATTCTTCTGAGAATGTTTAAACTTGCTTTTCTTCCTCTAAAAGCAGATGGAAACTTGTTTTTTGACACAATTCCTACCATTCTTTAGTAAAATATTTCATTTTATTACCCTCGTCTCTCTAAGTAGATAATTTTTCATTAACCTGCTCTGTTCGTAAAAAAGCGATTGCTCTATTGAACAATCGCCCCCGTTAGCCATCCATGTCGCGTACAATCAACATTACACCACAGAAAATGAAAGATTATTACGTTCTTTCATGGGAGTTGAAGAAGAAAAGTAAAGTTATTCAACAATTGCGCCCGTTTGTTTAAGTTTCCCTTAGTTACCTAGTTCCACTTCAGGAGAAGAATACTTATATCCCAATTTACCCTTTGTAAAAATCAAAATTATCAAAGCGAAAAGACCTAATCCTAGACTAACGGATAAATCAGATTCTTTCAAAGCAGGGTTAGTAAGATAAGGTTGTGTAAAACCAAAAGTATTCAAACTAGCGTGAACCAACATAACAATAAACAAATTTCCTTGTTTGGAGTTGAACACCCAAGTTAAAATGATGGAAGCAGCTAAGCATAGCACAATAAAAATAGGTAAATCATAATAAAGAAGAGAAATGTTTGAACCTGGGCCACCTCTTTGTGCTGCGGTTAAAAAATGAGGTAAATGCCAAAGCGCCCAAAGAATTCCGAGCAATAGCGTTGCCTTTAATGATCCAAACTTAGATTGCATTCGAGGTAAAGCAAAACCTCGCCAACCAATTTCTTCTGGAAACGGACCACCAAAGAAGAAGACTACAACAAGATAAATAGGGTATGTTGCGTAAAATTGCGTTGTAAGCCCTTTAAAAGTTGGAATTCCTCCGTTTAATATTACAAATCCCAAATATATCACAGCAGGAATGACGATAAGTGCAAATAAGTACCATTTTAAACCCACTTTAAGCTTCCATATTCCTTTTACAAAAACTTTCCAAGCTCCTTTTCCTTCGAGAGTCCGAATCATAATATATGTAGCTAACATAGGACCAACGAAAGCATTAAGTACAAAAAAAACGTCAAAAATTTTAGTTTTGGGGATGATATTCCATTGAGATAAGATAAATGGAATTAATACAATCCACGAAAATAAATATGCCATAACAAAGAATGAAGTTAATGGATGGGATTTTAAAATTTCTTTTAGATTTCTTGATGTACTTTTTGATTCTGTTAAAAGTTTCAGTCAAACCACTCCCTCGATTATAAAAGACTTCGATAGGTATTAATATTGGTTTAAAATAAAGTTTGATCAATAACACCTCGTAAACCCACATTTTAGGTTAAATTAATTAATCCGTTTTGAAAAAGAATTGATTAAAACAGATTATTAATCCCCCTGTACATTAAACTTTGTTCATCAATCTGGCCCGATAGTTGAACATAAGTTAAACAACACTGTTTAACTAAACTGCCTCTTTAATCACAACAACCTCCATCTTTAAATATCTCCACAATATTAAGAGATGTTTAAAACAGCAAAAGTATTACCTCCTTGTTCAACTAAACTGCTTCTATAGTTGAACAAGAAGGGGTCAAGAATTACTTTTCGGTATGTACTTATTTTCTCCTGGTATCTCCTTCCAAGCAGCAATAGCATCTTCTCGCTTTTTCCCTTTGTTTTCAGGATCAGTAAAGTAATCTCGCGTAAATTGATTATATTCAAATTGGGAACTAATTGTTGTGATGTATGAAGGGTCTTTCTTACGACCCACTTCTTCATACCAGGCAGCAATTACTTCTTAATATGTCTTTCCTACATTTTCTTTAAAATAGTTTTGAATATGTGTGGAAAATTGAAATTTAGGAATTGGTGATTGTTCCCTCCAGCATGTACCGCGATTCCAATAGGTTGATTAAGTTGAAAGTCATTCGATAAAAAGGTTGTAAATTGCCCCCCACCGAAGCCGTTAAAGTGACGACGGAAATAACGCAGGAAAATTTATACAAAAGTTACCGACATTATTGTTTTAAACTTTTTTTAATCTAAAAACACCTTTTTATATTTACTTGAAAAAAATAAGTTGGAAACTTATCCACAGATTCCAACTTTATTTGTTCTGTACACAAGTGAATATTTTTCCATCAAATGGATTGACAAACATAACCTTACGTTATATGGTTAGTTACATAACTAACTAACCAATGGACTAGGAGGTGGATTGTGAGCTATTCGTTAAGCAATGAAAAGCCTATTTTCCAACAAATCCGTGAACGCATTGAGGATGCTATTCTCGATGAACTGTTACAGCCTGAAGATCGCATTCCATCAACAAATGAATTTGCGAAGGAATATCAAATCAACCCAGCTACAGCAGGAAAGGGTGTGAACGAATTAGTGGATAAGGGTGTTATTTATAAAAAACGTGGTGTCGGTATGTTTGTCAGTACTGATGCTCGAACGATATTAATTGCTGAGCGCAAAGAAAGTTTTTTTGCCCAGCATATTGAACCATTGAAAAAAGAAGCGACTAGATTGGGCATCTCGCCTGAAGAATTACAAAATATGTTACAAAGGGGATAATATAATGATTGAAGTGAGTAATGTAAGTAAATCGTATAAGCACAAACAGGCGCTAAAAAATGTCACGTTTACGATTGAAGGTCCGAAAATCATTGGTTTCTTGGGCCATAACGGTGCTGGAAAAACGACATTCTTAAATCTGTTAGCAGGACTGATTGCGACATCTAGCGGAAGTGTTTGCGTGAACGGAGAAAATGTCTTCAATGCACCAGCTATTTTACGAGACATTTGCTTTGTTGCAGAGAGTGGTAATTTTCAAGAAGAAATGACGATTGCTCAAAGCTTAAAGGCCAATAGCTACTTTTATCCAAAATGGGATGAAAATCTTGCTTTAGAGCTACTACAGGTGTTTGCGCTTAATCCGAAAGACAAAGTGAGAAGTCTTTCGAAAGGAATGGTATCTGCACTTGGAATTATTACAGGATTTGCCAGCAATGCCGCCATCACAATTTTTGATGAACCATATATCGGGCTAGATGTAGCCGGGCGTAATACATTTTATGATTTATTGATTGAACAGCAGACTGAAAATCCAAGATTATTTATCTTGTCAACGCATTTAATTGATGAAGCAAGTGAGTTGTTTGAGGAAATCCTTATACTTCACGAAGGACAATTACTACTTCAAAAAACAGCGAATGAATGGCGTCAGCATATTGTAGCTGTAAAAGGTAGCGCTCATGATGTCGAGCAGGCAACTGTTGGCTTGGAGGTTATTTACCAGCACTCCTTTATGCAAGAAATGACCGCCGTTGTCTATGCCAATGGCCGCACAATCGAAGGCGACAACATTACACGACAAAGTGTTTCTCTACAAGACATGTTGGTGTATTTAAGTAAACAGCAGAAAGCGAGGGCAATTGTATGAATACAGTAAAGGGTAGCTTTTATGTATTATTTCAAAGCTATAAAAAGAAAAATATTATTTTCTGGAGTATTTTATTTTCCATTGTCTTGCTGTCGTTTTTCTTAGATACCTTTTTTGGCAAATATATTTCCTTTGCCATCACGATTTCTATTCCTGTCTATATTTTTTATAGTACGATGAGCGCAAAAATATTAAATAGAACCATGCCCTATTTTTTAAAACTAGGCTTAAGTCGTATGCAGTATATGTGTAATGTTGGCCTCTTTTTCATCGTTTGCAGCATCTCAGGAGCCCTTATTATAGCTTGTACACATAAATTGATTACTTTCTTCTATAACTTGCTAGATGTTAAAGATATTATCATTATCCATCCAATTTTATTGTTTGATGGTTCCCCTTCCTTTTTACAAACAATCGTTTTAGACTCAGTGTTATTACTATTTTTCCTCATCTCTGGACTTTTATTGAATGTGGTCTTTTACCGTTTAGGCACACTAGGTGGCTATAGTTTTATTGGACTGCTTGCATTGATTCCGATTGTCATGGTGATTTTCGAATGGTACATCCCACTATATAACCTGCTATCAGAGGCTTCAGTTTATGTCCTATTAAGTAGTTTACTAGGTTTTAGTATTTTGCTCTATGCAGGTATTACATGCGCTATGCATAAGGCTTCGGCGATTCCGGCCTAAATCTAAAATAATAAAAACAGCCTATGGCCTGAATCCTTTGAGAATTAAAGCCATAACATATACAAATACCAAAATTAGCTTCGAAAGGACTCGACGTAATGACTAAAAAGATTGTCTTTAAGCTCATAGGTCTGGAGTTATTATTAATATTTTTCTATATTTTAAATGGTGCGTATGTATCCATTCAGCAACCTTCTAGTCCGTTATTACAGTTTGTCGTGCTCATACCATTGGCGCTAGGACTCCTAATATATATAGCAACGAAAAAAAAGTGGCGTAATTATTTCTTTACCCATATCAGCAAAGATAATATTTTCATATATAGTCCACTTATGCTCGTTTTATGTATTATTTTCATCGGTACGAAGGGATTAAATTTCGATTCATTAAGCAACTTACTATTAATGTTTATCATGCAAATGTTTGTCGTTGCATTTATTGAAGAAACGGTTTTTAGAGGGATAATGCTTCGAATATTGTTAGCTAAAGGTACTACTGCCGCTGTTTGGATTTCAAGCATTCTTTTTGGGGTAACACATTCCTTACAGTTAATTGGCGGTCAATCGGTTGAGGATACCATTGTACAAATTATCTATGCCTTACTTGTAGGTCTTGTTCTTTCTTTATTAATACTAGACGGTCAGTCGATTATTATGACGATGCTATTTCATGGCTTCAATAATTTTTTCAACTTCATGGGCAATGAAGAAAGTTCGATGTACACAGCATATGTTATTATTTTGGTACTGGTTGTATATATGTTGTTCCTATGGAAACGAGTAAAGAAAAAATTAGCTGTCCAATAACAAAGTAGGAGGAAAAAGGACTCGGCGTTACTATTCATGAAACCAAAACAGCAATTGTTTACATTAGTAAGATGCAAACAATTGCTGTTTTGATTAGAAGAGTATATGTGCAACTAATGCTGCAATTGGTAATGAAATAATCGTACGTAATAAAAATATAACAACTAAATCAAAAAATTTCAGTGGAATTTTTGTACCTAAAATAAGCCCACCTACTTCGGACATATAGATTAACTGTGAAACAGAAACAACAGCAATTACAAAGCGTGTCGTTTCAGCTTCAATACCTGCACCCAAAATGGAAGGCAGGAACATATCGGCAAAGCCAACAACCATTGTTTGTGCTGCCTCAGACGCTTCTGGTAAGCCGAGCACTTTTAAAATAGGTTCGAATGGCATTCCTAACACTGTAAAGATATTAGTGAATTCAGCAAGCATTAAAGCAGTCGTACCAAATGCCATAACAATTGGTGCTACGCCAATCCATAAATCCAAGACATTTCTAAACCCATCTTTTAAAAATTGGCGAGGATCACGATTTGCATGTGCGACTGTTAAAGCATTTTCCAAACCATGTGTCACTGAATTATAACCTGCAGGTAACTGTTCTCGTGATAAATCTACTGGGGTACCATCAATATAAGTGTCTTCCTTGTTGGCAAGCGGATAAATTCGAGGCATTATGATAGCCAGCACAATCCCACAAAGTACAACTGTTAAATAATAGGGGATAAAATAGCGCTCCAAGTGAACTGTTTCTAACACGACGATACAGAAAGTAATGGACACAACAGAGAAGCTTGTAGCAATAATAGCAGACTCTTTTTTCGTGTAGTTCCCCATCTCATATTGTTTACTCGTCATTAAAACACCAATTGTCCCATCACCAACCCACGAAGTAAGAGCGTCAACGGATGAGCGTCCAGGGCTTTTAAAAAGTGGACGCATGATTCTCACCATCATTGTTCCGAAAAACTCAAGCAAGCCGAAATTAGTTAAAAATGGTAATAACAATCCTGCAAATAAGAAAATTGTAAATAAAAATGTTACTAAACCACCATTAGGATCCATTAATAATCCACCAGTATTTTCATTGATAATAGCAGCTGGTCCGAACTTAAATACAACCATTGATGCAAAGGCTAAACCGATAAGACGTATGATTGTCCAAAACCAATTTACATAAAATAATGTATCTAAAATACTAGGTTCCTTGGTATTTTTCCGAGGAATAAATTTAGCAATAAGTGAGCCAATAGCCGAAATAGCAAACATCAATAAAGTAAAATAGCTAATGATCGGTGCCACAATACCTGCTAGTAAATTTGCTAAAATAGCAATCGGTACTTTCCACCCTGCATCTGTTAAGACTGGTGTCATGAATAACAGGACACCAATAAGAGATGGAATAATGAAATAAAAGTAGGTAGAAGTAGGATATTTTTTCATATTTTTTTAACCTCATTTCTCTATTTTTAATTGAAGTTCTATACATGCTTGCTAGTTATGTAGTATTAAACCGCTAAGATATGTATATCATTTTTCATCTGAATGAATATGGGCAAATAAAAAACATTCCTCTAAAAAGTAATCAAGGAATGCCAAGCGCTACTTTTTTTATCATTTAACATTCGCATTCATAATTTCTCTACATTAGTGCCGACTTCAACTTGATGCTCTATGCAATGCATCAAGCCCTTCAATATTGTTAGAATCTTGTCATCCATTGAGAGGATTTATATAGTGTAAAGTGCTTATTTAGATTTGTAACATAAATTTTTGTGTTAAAAGTAATTAACTATTTGTCACACAAGAAAATTTTTCAAACACTTAACCCCCCCATATATTCTTCTTATTTCAAAATTTCCTCGTATCATACCCCGAGATGGATAACGCTCAGTGTGCACTAATGGAGATACTGTTTTCGCTCATAATATCACAAGTTATAAAGACATTGAAGTATTCGAAGTAATCTAAAACAATACTCTATTTATTCATAATTTTATAACGTTTCTGTATTATCAAACTATTATAATTCCTACAATGCTTTTGGTTCAACCTAGCAAAAAAGTGAATTTTTATGCAATTGAAATAATTGCAACCATTTCACTATAAGGTCATTTGTCAATACCCGCCTTGCCTCGTGTTATGGTCTTCCTCTCATATTAACCGCGCCCTTTTAAGAATGAAAAATATTAAACTTCTTAGCAAGTCACATTGTCTATTGACATAATAAAACATCCTCCCAACTCACAAAAGGAAGCCTCCTGAAGGTTTTTTTAGTTTGTATACCTCCTTCCTTTTTCTAATGGGTAGGGCACATCACGTATCACTCCTATTGTTATTGCCTAGGAGATTTAACCAGCGCTTAATAGGCATACAAATAGACCATTTAGTCATACATCTCATATGTTAATTATGAACGACAACTTATCAAAACAGGAGGTTTTAACATGTTTAATCGCAATCGCCGTCATGGTAAAGGTCCACATTGCTGTCCGCCACAAACAATGCCTACACAATTTGATCCACCACAATTTTTACCAGCTGAACAATATGTTCGCACTAACTTTATCCATACTGTCGTACCACACGTTCAACCAGCACATATCACAACTGTTAACAAACATATCTTCGATCATCAATACTATTTCCCTTGTACAGAATCCGTAGTAAATGAATGCTGTGAAAATCATACACTCTGTGAAATGCCACCTAACCCTTGTCATATGCAACACCACCACCATATGCCACATCATCATAAACGTATGCGCTATTAATAAAGAAAGCGATGGGCTTATTTTGCTCATCGCTTTTGTACTATTGTAGAAATCGCATGATCTAGCGATATGGCCTATCAAATCTTATACCATAAGAAAACCGAGCACCTCTAATTGGCACTCGGTAAAATTTTTTAGTACATTTTTAAATATTGGTCGCGTTCCCATTGGTGTACTGTTGTGCGGTTTCTGTACCTATTTAATAAGAAGAAACTCTACACATCGTAAATGTTGATTTAACAGTATTTCTTCGACTTTACCCCATTTAAAAGCATTTAGTTTTATTTGTTCTTGTGGACATTTTGTGGGCAAAAAATAATGAGTCTTGTGGACTAAAAATTTAAAAGTTGAAATGTATACATTTGCATATTTCTGCACTGTCCCTCAACTTATTCCTCCATTTTGCTACTAAAGGCATAAGCCAATTCGTTTAGCCAGTGTTTCCCACCATAAACGATAAATGTATCTCATTTTCTTCTCTATAAACTTCGTGAACTGATACATTTTCTGTTCTCGGGCTATTTGATATACGTATTGCTTTCAAGTTCATCTTTAATGACCTCAGTAGGAATTACAAGGTGAATAACAAAAAAAGACCAGGTACTCACTTAAAAATTAGCGCCTGGTTATTTGTTTTTGTCATTTATTTTGGTGACTTAATAGTAATTTTTCCACCTGCTTTTTCAGGGCTTGATTAGCATACGTCAACACTAGGTCTTCACCAGCTGTGGCAACGGTCAAATCACTAAAGTATTCACACTTCTTTTCCCACTTCACGACTCTAATTTTATCTTTGGCCAACAATCTCTTAGCGTTGTAACATTCTTGCGATATGTCGTCTAAAAGCTTATCAAGTATCGGTAAATAGACTTTGCTCATTTTAAGGTTTTCTATCACCTTGTAGTCACGCTGTAATGATTGAACGGCCATATCATAAACCACAAATTTATGAAGTAGTCGCCTTTGCTCGAAACTTATCATACCACCGAACGCTCCTTGTTGATGATTGGAACAACTGCCAACACACTATCTATCATAAATGTACGCTTGGCTTGCCTTGTAAAACAATATGCCTGAAACGAATTACCAACAATTTTAATAATCTTGATACGCCTTTTTGACACTTTGCCATCTTTGGCCATGTACATCATACTCAAGAATTGGTTACGCTGCATTGCTATAATCAGTTGTTCTTTCATCATTCCCCACTCCTCGATACAGAACATTTGTTTTTATTATTTTAGAACAAACGTTTGCGTTTTAGCAAGTTAAAAATAATGGAAATATAAAAAGGACCAGGTACTCAAAAGGTCCATGTGTAAAGTGATAATAAAGTTATTTAATTTTGATAGGAAAATATAAGAGCCTTGCTACATTTGATTGTAATAAGGCTCTTAAAAGTTGTTTATTTTTATACATTTAAATGTGTTTGTACGAAAAAAATCAATAATAAAGTTGTTTAATTCTTGTTCAACTAAAGCACCCCGCTAGTTTAAGATCCGATCTCTTTTAACATTGGTGGTAAATTAAATAGCCTTTTCCCATAAAGTTATTAATATCGAGAGGGGAAATTACACAACATTCCTCTCAATTATTACCATGAATTTTTATTTAGCTGCCATTTCCCTGAAATGGCAGCTAGCATCAACCATGGCTCTATTACCATATTTATTAGAATATGGGCTACGATTGGTGCAAAGGTGCTCCTTCCGGTATAAATATAGAGCATCGCAAGTAGACAACCTAAGATTGTCGTTGAAAGAATTGCTGGAAGCGCAATTTTCATCTCTCCTCGCAATAACACCCATGCGCCATGAGCAATTCCAAACGCAATTCCTGAGATTAATACTTGTGAAAGATTTGAAAATCCAATAGATAATACATACTCCATGAGCAAATGTCTAAATACGACTTCTTCTACTATTCCACTTACAATAGCAACCCATATACCAATCAATTTAAGCCAAGAAAATGTGAACAAATTGCTTTTTACTAAAGGTATTGCAAACATTGTATAGGAAATATACCCGATTACGATGAATGCAGTGAAAAACCACATAGGTAAGTTCAGGTACATTTCCGGTGAATAGCCCAATCCATTCTCAATAAACTTTTTAGGATTAGTTACATACCAAAAAATAACACTTAATGAAAGCATACTTGATATGCTTGCTAATATCCATCCTGCCTTTCTTCGCTCTTTTAGCGTTGTGATCTCGTTCATATTAACTGCCCCCTTGTATTAAATTAATGTTTCTAAGGCCTAATATAACGACATCAAAGTTTAGCAACAATACGTTACATGTAACATGTCTTTATTGAAAGGTGAAATGCTTTTTATGGATGACAACCTGCATTATTCGATTTGTAATTTATGGTATATTTTATAGAGAGGTGATGGAGTTGAAGATAGACATAAAAATTGATTCACAAATTGATGAACCCTACATAACAATCTGCGTTTCTAAATTAACGCCAACTATACAGGCTGCAATCTCACTCTTACAACAAGAAGAACAACAAATTTTAACAGGGGCCGCTAACAATAAAGTACATATTATCGAGCCTAATTCTGTTATTGCTATTAGGACGGAAGGCAAAGATTTAGTACTATATAGCGACGATGGTAATCGTGTACTTATGAATAAACCTTTGTACGAGTTAGAGCAGCAACTAGGGGAAGGTTTTATTCGGATTTCTAAATCTGCCATCATTAATCCTAGAAAAATCAGAAATATTGAAGCTTCCTTTAATGGCACAATGGAAATCGAGCTTACTTTAGGAATAAAAGAAGTCATTTCACGCAATTATAAAAAATCATTTAAAGAGCGCTTGGGGGTATAAATACATGAACTTTTTCAAGAATTTATGGTTCGGAATAAGTATGGGCTGTACAGTTTTTGTTTTTGTAAATCTTATTGGATATTGGTTGAAAGGGGATTTGTTTTTAGAAGCTGTTATATCTAATTTTCCACAACAAGTTTTCGGATCAGTTACTGTTGGCATTGCCTGTATACTACCTTCATACATCTATAGAACAGAACGTTTAACATTTTTACAACAAAGTGCTTGTCATTTTTTTATCGCTATAGGGACCTTTATAGCTGTCGCCTTTTCTTTAAAATGGCTTCCAACATTTTCGATAAAACTAACGATTCTATTGTTGCTATTTAATGTATTAATTTTTGCACTAGTTTGGCTGTTATTTTATTTTTATAGTCAATCGGAAGTGAAAAAAATGAAGCAGAAAATCATTGTACATACAGACAGTAGTAATATTCAATAGATTTCTTTGATAGAAATTAATTATTTAAAGAGGCTAGTCAACAAAATAAGCCTCTTTTGTATTTAAACCTTCCTTTTCAGATATTTTCATTTTGTTTTCAAACGACTTAAATTAAACAGCCTCCATCTTTATCCCCTACTAATTGTTCTTCATTTACAACTATAACTGTATGAGCCGAAGATTATTCAACTAAACTGCACAGTTAGTTCAATAAAAATTAAACAACTTTATTGTAAATTAAACAACTTTATTATCTCTTAACACCATGGTCACTTCTTATATTGTGTTTTCTATTTAATCTTGTTTAAGGCATGACCCATTTCATTTAGCCAGTGTTTCCCACCATACACAACAAATGTTGTATTATTTTCTTCTCTATCAAAAATATGAACTCTTTGTGTAATAAGAAGATTTAAACCGAGTTCAGTTCGATCTACTCTGCCTAAACTTAATTCCCAACATAAATTAGGATTTATATTAAGAGCATGGGCACAAAAAATTATTCGTTGATTTGTTAATAATAGCCGACCACCATCAGAACGAGTTGCACTGTAATACATGTTTGCAACACCTGAGCGTAAAGGGAATTCATTTTCATTCATTTCAATTTCATGGAAGAAGATTTTTTTATATGTAGGGTTGAAAACGTCTAAATCATAAGTGATTTGCTTTGCTTGTGATGTAATAATATAACTACCACAGTATTCACAAATATTTTCCTTTGGATTGAATGCTGCAGCACAGTTGGGACAATTTAAAGCTTTGACCATCACTTCATCGCTCCTAATAGTGTTTTTAAACGGTATACTTTGAATTACTAAATATACCAATAATTCAAAAGAAAAAAAGCCCAGGTTCAAATTTAGGCATTTCATAATTCTTTAACTGTAATTTTATTAATATTTTTCAGCTTTATTAGTTTAAAGAATGCTTCTCTAATCATTTGTTTTGTCATTTTCGAACGTCTATTGCCATAAGTATTTGTCATAAATGAACTCATTTAAGACACTATTGATATTAGTGTTGAGATAATAACACATCGAAATGATTTGATTGTTGTCTTCCGATTTTGAATTAATATAATAAATCAGCATCAATAACTCAACGTAGTGTTGAAATAAAAGGAGTATAAAAATTATGAAAAAATTTTTAAAAATTTTCAAATGGATGGTAATTATAATGACAGCAAGCATATTATTGATTATTGCCGTTAACCATTTTAATCCAGCCCCATTTTTAAAAGTGACAGGAAGTTTTCTAGGTGCTGAATACAGTTATGATGAGAGTGTTGAACAAACAGAAGAGGTATTAAGTGATAATACAAAAGTATATAGAAATGTTATCTATGCAAGTAATTATCCTAATAATTATTTAGATATTTTTGTACCAGAAGGAAATACAACAACTACAAGACCAGTACTTTTTAATATACATGGTGGCGGATTTGCATGGGGTGATAAAGTAGATGATGAAGAATTTGTTCAACACTTTGTTGATGAAGGATACATTGTAGTCTCAATGAATTATGCTTTATCTCCTGATAATTTATATCCTGTTCCAATTATTCAAGCAACAGAAGCCCTAGGTTATGTTGCTGAAAATGCAGAACAATATGGTATCGATAAAAATAACTTTGTGGTTTCTGGTGGTTCAGCTGGTGGACAATTAGCAGGCCAATTAACTATTATTCAAACTAATAATGAATATGCAGAAAAATATGGGTTTAAGGTAACAAAGGATATAACACTAAAAGGAGTTATTTTAAATTGTGCCTTATTAGATATAACTCGTGTCGATAATACAGGTTTCACATTTACAAACTGGCTTTTCAACGGTATGGTTAGAGCTTATTTTGGTTCAAATGAATTTGAAAGTCAATCCGAGGTAGCTGAAGCCAATGTTATTGAAAATGCAAATGTGGATTTTCCAAGTACTTATTTAACTGACGGAACAGTTGCAACCTTCACTGATCAAGCATTAGATTTCAAAGAAAAATTATCATCTTTAGGAATAGATGTAACAATATATATTACTCCTGAAGAATCGAATCAAGCACATGGTTATAATGGTAATTTTTCAACAGAGGAAGCACAATACAATATAGCTCAAGAGTTAAACTTTATGAAGAAAGTTACTCAGTAATAAAATAAATAACAACCATACAGATTTAGGGGGAACTTCTAGTGCTGTCCAATTATCTACCATTTGATGGGGAATAATATTGTTTATCCAATGACAAAACAAAATAAAATTTCATCATGAAATACCAATGGAAACCATCATGACATATACATAGACTATCACTCACATTATAAGATTCCCTCTTTAGCCATCTTTCTGAAAAGTGATGGCTCTTTTATAAAAAATCATGTGAGCATGTAACGCCTAAATGGGATATAAAATCGATTTCAGTAAGATTAGGGCATGAATCCATTGTTACCACGATGAATACTTATGCACATATATCGCATAATATTGCAAAGCAATCAATAGACAGTTTTGATGAATATATGGAGCGTCAGAAATAAAAAATATATTTTGTGGACAATTTGTGGGCAAATAAAATGGGCTTGTGGGCATAAAAATAAAGAAGCGTTGGAGCCTTACAGCCCCAACGCTTTTAATTAGTACATTTTCAAATATTGATCGCGTTCCCATTGGTGTACGGTTGTGCGGTACATGTCAAACTCGATTTCTTTTGCTTCTTTGAAGTTGGCATAGATATGCTCACCTAGCGCTTCTTGAGCAATTTTGTCTTTAGCAAGTAATGCTAAAGCATCGTCAAGTGCTGGTGGTAGATTTTCAATACCGTTTGCCTTACGCTCTTCTTCACTCATTACATAGATATTACGGTTAATCGCAGCTGGTGGCGTTAATTGTTTGCGAATGCCTTCAAGGCCCGCTTCTAAAATAACAGCCATTGCTAAATATGGGTTTGCTGCTGGGTCCACTGAACGTACCTCTACTCGAGTTGATAGACCACGTGCAGATGGAATACGGATAAGTGGTGAACGGTTTTGTGCTGACCATGCTACATAACATGGCGCTTCATAACCAGGTACAAGTCGTTTATAAGAGTTAACTGTTGGGTTTGTTACTGCTGTGAAACCTTGAACATGGCCAAGAACTCCTGCCATGAATTGCATAGCAGTTTCAGAAAGACCTAGTTCTGTCGATTCATCGAAGAATGCATTTTCTTTCCCTTTAAATAAAGATACGTTGAAATGCATACCAGAGCCTGCTTCACCAAATAATGGTTTTGGCATGAATGTAGCGTGTAGGCCATGTTTGCGTGCAATTGTTTTAACAACTAATTTGAATGTTTGGATGTTGTCACAAGCAGTAATTGCATCAGCATATTTAAAGTCAATTTCGTGTTGGCCAGGTGCTACCTCATGGTGAGACGCTTCGATTTCAAAGCCCATTTCCTCAAGCTCTAATACGATGTCACGACGGCAGTTTTCACCTAAATCAGTTGGTGCTAAGTCGAAGTAACCACCGTGGTCATTCACTTCTAATGTCGGTTCGCCTTTTGCATCTAACTTGAATAAGAAGAATTCAGGCTCAGGTCCTAAGTTGAAGCTTGTGAAGCCCATGTCTTCCATTTTTTTCAGGATACGTTTTAAGTTGTTACGTGGGTCACCAGCAAATGGTTCGCCTTTTGCAGTGTACACGTCACAGATGAAACGTGCTACTTTCCCTTTTTCAGAAGTCCAAGGGAACACTACGAAAGAATCTAAATCAGGGTGTAAGTACATATCTGATTCTTCGATACGTACGAAGCCTTCAATGGATGAGCCATCGAACATCATTTTGTTTTCTAGTGCTTTGTCTAGTTGGCTTACAGGAATTTCAACGTTTTTGATTGTGCCAAGAATATCCGTAAATTGCAAACGAATAAAGCTTACATTTTTTTCCTCGATTAGACGCTTAATGTCCTCTTTTGTGTATTTACCCACAGTTTTCCACACTCCTATAAATTGTCTAGCTTATATTATTACTCTACCCTATTAATGAAACAACAAACTGTCCGCTTAAAAAATGGACCCCTGCTCAATTTTAATAGAATCGAGATAAATCCCCACGTCTGATGGATGATTTTTGCATGCGCTGTGCTTGGCGCATTTCTTCACGCATAATACGACGTAATTCTGTGTCGCTTAAGTTTGGTTCTTCTGTTGCAACAGAATCAAGCTTTTTAGCAAATAATTTTTTTATCTTCGCCATATTCATGCCCTGCTCCAAGTAATCTTTAATTTCTAGCAGTATGTCGACATCATTTAATGAAAACATACGACGATTGCCTTCTGTTCGGTGTGGCTCTATTAAATGGTGTTCTTCATAGTAACGAATTTGGCGTGCCGAAAGCTCGGTCAATTGCATCACGATACTCATGGATAATAACGGCATAGTTCGTCTAATTTCACGACTCATTTAAGTCCCCTCCAATACCCGCTAATCATATAACGAAAAATTTTCACTGTCAATAAAGATGTAAGGTTTCCTAACATGGTTTTTCAGATTTTTTTAAACGTGCTGAAAAATTGTAAAAAATGGTACCTAATTGACTAGTTGTGTCCCTATTTTGAGATGGATTGCACTGCGCTACAAATGGCAAATTTCACATGCTCGTACGTTAATCCACCCTGAATAAACGCTGTATAAGGTGGACGAATTGGACCATCCGCAGTTAGCTCAATACTCGAACCTTGAATAAATGTTCCCGCCGCCATAATGACATCATCCTCATACCCAGGCATATACGCTGGTTCTGGAGCGTAATGCGCATTAATTGGGGAATTCGCTTGAATCTCTCGACAAAAAGCAATCATTTGCTGCGCAGTTTGGAAAGATACCGATTGAATTAAATCTGTACGTACAGCATCATAACTAGGTGATGTCGTCATGCCCGCCTCTTCCAGCATTCCTGCTGTAAAAATTGCCCCTTTTAATGCTTGAGAAACTACGTGAGGGGCAAGGAAAAAGCCTTGATAGAAATCACCTAACGTATTCAATGTTGCACCGGCTTCAGCGCCAATACCCGGTGATGTCATACGATAAGCGCATTTTTCTACTAAATCGGCACGACCAGCAATATAACCACCGATTTTGGCTAAGCCACCACCTGGATTTTTAATAAGCGAGCCTGCCATTAGATCCGCACCGACCTCTGTCGGCTCTTGTGCCTCGACAAATTCACCATAGCAATTATCCACAAATATAACCACATCTGGTGCAAGTTGACGCACCTTAGCACACATTTCTGCAATTTGTGAAATCGTAAACGATGGACGTGTTGCATAACCCTTGGAACGCTGAATAGCAATCATTTTTGTGTGCGGTGTAATGGCTGTTGCCACACCTTCCCAATCAATCGTTTGGTTGTCGATTAAATCTACATGGCGATAGCCTATTTTATAATCCTTCAGTGATCCTGTATCCTTCTCGCCACCATCAACAATGGATTGCAATGTATCATATGGTTGACCCGAAATATACAGCAACTCATCACCAGGACGTAATACACCGAATAAACTAAGCGTAATGGCATGCGTACCTGAAATAATTTGCGGGCGCACAATGGCCGCTTCTGCACCAAACACCTCTGCATAAACGCGTTCAAGATTGTCACGACCTTCATCGTCATAACCATAACCGTTAGATGGGTGCAGATGATAATCGCTTACCTGATGCTTTCTGAATGCCGCAAGCACCTTTTGTTGATTGAAAAATGCCATTTCCTCAACCATCGCATGATACGGACGCACCTTTTCCTCTATTTTTGCCGCGAAAGCTAGCGTTTGTTGTGTTAAATTGCTTGTAAAAGTCATTGTCTTCGTCTCCGTTTCACATTTGTCCTCCGTAAACAATCCATAACTCGTTCAACGCTCATTGAAAAGTAAAAAAATAAGTTAGATGAACGATGTACCGACCGTCAACACTAAATCAGTTTAACTAGTAATCAGCAGGAAGAATCCTCCGCTCATTGGAGTACCGCTTAATCTCAGTCCTATCTTAACAATTTGTAAGCCTACCTGCAAAACTTGCCTATTGTTTCTAAAGGCAAGATGCGCTAAGCTAATGTGCGAACTTGTTTCATAAAAAGTGTTTAACTACTGAATTTGGCTGCAAAATTCATAGATTCTGTAGCATTTGACAGGAGTCTTTACCTTTATTGCTAAAGTTTATTATATGTTAGAAGGGGTGAAAGGGATGGCTTGGGAGGTTTTTAGTATCATTGGGACAATTGCCTTCGCTATTTCCGGGGCAATAATTGCGATGGAGGAAGAATACGATTTATTCGGCGTCTATATACTTGGTATTGTTACAGCATTTGGTGGGGGTGCCATTCGAAATTTACTTATTGGCTTGCCTGTGACAACACTGTGGGGACAGGATATGATGTTTCAAATTGCCTTAGCGGCGATTACAATATTTTTCATATTTCCGCACCATCTTATTCAGCATTGGCATCGCTGGGGCAACTTCACAGATGCCATCGGCTTGTCGGCATTTGCGATTCAAGGCGCACTATATGCTGTCAAACTCGACATGCCCATTAGTGCAGTCATCGTTGCCGCTGTGTTAACCGGTTCAGGTGGTGGGATTGTTCGTGATATGTTAGCTAGACGTAAGCCACTCGTACTTCGCGATGAAATCTACGGGGTATGGGCAGCACTTGCGGGACTTATTATTGGACTCGAATTATTATCGGGGGATATCTTTTTATATGTATTATTTGGTGTGATTACCGTTTTACGTATTCTTTCTTATATGAAGAAATGGCGCTTGCCTTTGCGGAAGTTGAATCGGGCATAGTCAAGCTTCTTTCTCATTAAATAACAACAAGCCCAAAAAGTTGTGACTATTATTTGGGCTTGTTTTCCTATACTTTCTTAAAAACACAACGTATAACATAAGCTCTATGCTTGTTGAAAATGGGACTACTCTTACAAGCACTTGCTGTATCTCTTTCTTTTGAAAAACTAAAATTACTTTTCTAACAGCATCATAGATTCCTCTAATGTAGCCATGTTTTTCATCATGGAGCAAGCTGCATCCAAAATAGGTAACGCCAATGCTGCACCTGAGCCTTCTCCCAAGCGCATATTCATATGTAGCATCGGTTCAACTCCAAGCAATTCGGCTGCAATTTTTGCCCCTGGTTCTTCGGAGGTATGAGAAGGGATGATATAGTCTTTTACTTTTGGTTCAAGTTCGTAGGCAATCAGGGCAGCAATAGTAGAAATAAAGCCATCAATGACCACAGGTATACGATTTGCAGCGGCTGCAAGGACGACGCCAGCCATTGCGCCTATTTCTAAACCACCAACTTTTGCAAGAATATCAATAACATCATTGCGATTTGGTTTGTTTAAGGCGATGGCATTTTGAATGACCGCTATTTTATGCTCAATCCCACCTGCTCCAACGCCTGCACCGAAACCTGTCACTTCAAGCGGATTACACGCATGCAGAACCGATAAGATTGCAGCACTCGGTGTTGTATTACCAATTCCCATTTCACCTGTCCCGAGTAGATTTGCTCCACTTCTTATTTCCCCCGTAGCTACTTCAATTCCTACTTCAATAGATTGAATGGCTTGTTCCCTTGTCATGGCAGGGCCTTTTGCCATATTATCCGTCCCATATTTAATTTTTTTCATGATGACACCCGCATCAAGTGGGATATCTTCTTTTACGCCAACGTCTACTGTGACAATTTTTGCATTTGTAATTTTTGCGATAGCACAAACACCTGTTAAGCCTTTAGGAAAATTTAATGTTTGAAAGACCGTCACATTTTGTGGGTTTGACGTCACCCCCTCATCACAAACGCCGTGATCTGCCGCACAGACAATAATGGCTTTATTATCAATCTGTGGCAATAAATTTCCCGTAATACCTGATAGCTGCACAGCAAGAGACTCCAGTTTACCTAAGCTCCCAGGTGGCTTGCTAAGGGCATCTATTCGTTCTCTCGCTGTCCACATCATCTTGTTGTCAACATGTTGAATGTTTTGAATCGTTTGTTGTAATAATTGCATGAAAATTTCCCCTTTCCTGTTTGCCCTATTACTAAGTGGAATAACAAGCAGGTTTACATTTATATCCCCTTGTTTGAATAAAGAAAAAAACAAAAAGCCTGTAGTTTATTCATAACAAATAAACTACAGACTTTTCCATCGTCTATATAATAATCCGAAGTCAATTAGGCAGGTCTCCTGGCTCAAGTTCAACATTTCATAGAACCTTCCCAGACCATGCTAGTGGTATTCTCTATGAAACTCCCTTTTACAGTGGTGGGACCGCTAAAGTTTTTCACTTTATTCCCTATTCTCCCGCAATGGGCACCTAATACTTGTATGCAACTACTTTAAATCTACGACAAAGTAGTTTTTGTGTCAATTATTTAAATGTTTGCTAGATGAATCAATGTCATCATTCACTTTCATATCAATAAAGGCGAATATTATGAAAGAAAATAAAGTAATTGTTCCTATCACATAGGTATATTCCGCTACAGGCGGACACTTTCCGCGGGCAAGCACCGAGCCGCTTCCTTCGTTACGCTCAGTCTAGGGTCTCGGTTTGCTTGCTTTTTCCCGCTGGAGTCGCCGCCTTACGCTCCTACCAAAATGTTCGTGTTTCTTTTTATGAAAACTATTTACGAAATTAATTCAAATGATAGTCATAAAAAATTTAGTCAATTGAACGAACGTGAGAACGTATCCGACATAAGTAAAATTGATACAATCGAGAATTCAAATAATGAAGTGGACCCCATCGTGATGTTACTTTTTACTTTATAAAATGGACTATGAATCCACTGTTGGGTATCTGCTTAGTGTGCGTGTGGCGCTCTTTTGGGATGAATGGTGCTACTACACATTTTTTAGCGTGATACATCCTACTTTACTTTTATTACCTTCTCAGGGGAGGTCGAACATAAGATTAGTATCTCTAAAAATTGAAGAAAATAATACTTTAGATTTCCACCGACTAATTTGTATAAGATAAACACAAAACCCTCGCTTAAACGAGGGTTCCAATCAACACTTATTTAAATTCTAACTCACCATCATAAGCAAGCATGCCACCCTCAAGGTTTGTTACGTTAAAGCCTCGATCTTCTAGAAATGCGCAGGCATTTGCAGATCTTGCGCCAGCTTTACAAACCAAGATATAGGGCTTTGATGCATCTAATTCATTTAGACGATCTTGAATTGTGCCAAGTGCGATATGCTGTGCGCCTGGGATCATACCTTGTGCGACTTCATCTTCTTCGCGAACATCGATAATGTATAAATCTTCGTTTGCATCCAGTAATTCTAATATTTCTGTTGTTTCCATTGTTTTCATGTGTATAATCCTCCAATATGTCAAACTTGTTATATTATAGCGTGAACAAAAAAAAACAGCTAGTGTCACACACTAACTGTTCAAATACCCTTATTCCTCTGTCTCTGAAAAATCTACTTGCTTTGCTGGAACGAATGTAGAAATCGCGTGCTTGTAAATAAGATGCTGTTTGTTGTCAGCATCCACTAATAACACAGTAAAATTATCATAGGATTTCACAGTTCCTTTTAACTGGAACCCATTTAAAAGAAACACAGTTACAAAAACACTGTTTTTACGTAGATGGTTTAAGAACGTATCTTGCAAATTAATTGATTTCATGAAATGCGCCTCCCCTGATCTCTTTCTACCTCTTCATTCCTATAGTAGCATGTTCTACCAATTTAGCAATTAGTAATTTTTAGAAATTATTAGATGTTCCAATCTTGTTCTACAAATTGCACATCCATTTTATTGCGGAAATAGGTTAGCTGTCTTTTGGCATAACGTCGTGAGTTTTGCTTTAGACTCTCAATAGACTCTTCAAGTGTGCAATTACCATCTAAATAATCATATAACTCCTTATAGCCGATCGCCTGTATCGATTGTACACCTCGAATATTTTGTTGCCATAAGCCCTTTACTTCTGCTAAAAGGCCCTTTGCCATCATTACATCGACACGAAGGTTAATGCGATTGTAGAGCTCTTCGCGCGACATATTTTGGCCAAGTCCTAAAATCACATGCTGATAAAGCGGAATTTCCCCACGATTTTGTGCTTCTGCCGCCTTCGAGACGCCGCTAAGCTCAATCATCTCTAGTGCTCGAATGACACGGCGAGTATTATTTGGATGGATTGTCTCTGCGGTTGTTGGGTCAAGTGCAGTAAGTTTTGCATGCATTGCCTCTGGGCCTAAGCTTGCAAGCTCTGCATAATAGGCTTCACGTGCCACCTCATCTACCTGCTCCTCTGTAAATTGAAAATCATAGAGCACTGCTTGCACATATAATCCCGAGCCCCCTACTAAAATCGGTAGCTTTCCTCGCTCTTGAATATCAGCAATTTTAGTGCGCACTAATTTCTGATAATCCGCAACTGAGAAGGATTCTGTAGGCTCTTTAAAGCTAAGTAAATGATGGGGCACCCCCTCCATCTCTTCCACAGTAATTTTCGCCGTACCAATATCTAAACCCTTATAAATTTGCATGGAATCGCCGTTAATGATTTCGCCATTATACTTTTTTGCCATGTCAATACTTAGTGCCGTTTTGCCAGAAGCCGTTGGACCGACAATCGCAACGACCTCTGCCTGCTGTAATTTATCTTGTATCATATTTTTTCAACCACCGTAATAAAACTTGATAGACCGCTTCTTTATTGTCCTCGTTTAAAATCTCATGTCGCTTATCTTCAAATAAGTAGACCGTCACATCCTGTAAACCCGCGGCTGCAAATTGCTCCGCCACCGCGTACACACCTTGTCCATGATCACCGACTGGATCCTTGCTACCACTGATCAATAAAATCGGTAAGTTTTTCTTTGTTCTTTCAATTTCTTTTTTTCGATTCAGCATCATAAAACCAGCCGTTAAATCAACAAAAAATTGATTTGTCGGTATAAAGCCACAATAGGGATCATCGATATATTTTTGTACTTCATGCTCTACCGAACATAACCAATCATTTGCTGTTTTCGGATTAGGAAACTGTTTATTAAAGCTCCCAAAGCTCAGCTTGTTTAACAGTGGACTCTCCGTCCCCTTGCCTTGTTGCATTGCTAATGTCTGCGCAAAGAAATGGCCTGCCATATGCAATGCTGTGACACTACCGGTGCCACATAGTATGACTTTATCGACATTCTCGCTATACAATTGAATATACCTTCTTGTTATAAAAGACCCCATACTATGACCAAACAATATTAACGGCACATCAGCAAACTGAGCATGCATTGTATTGACAATTTCATGTACATCCTCTACAACACGCTCAAAGCCATTGCGCTCTGCAAAAAAGCCTAGCTTGCCGTTATATGCTGCTGTTTCTCCATGTCCACGGTGATCATGCATCGTTACCGCATAACCTGCAATACATAGCGCTTCTGCAAACTTCACATAACGACCGCTATGCTCCGCCATACCGTGCAAAATATGAATATGACCAATACATGAACTTGTTGGTGTCAGTGTTCTTGTAAAGACAGAATGCCCATCCGACATTTGAATATAGCGTTCCATATTCTAAAGCCCTCCCTCAGCAAAATTTGTCGCATCTAGGATGGCCTGTTCTAGCTGAGCAACATATGTGTGTTTTTGTGCCTCTGTATAATGAAAACGTTGTTGCATCACTTGAATAACTTGTTGCTTATAGCGTTTAACTGCATCGATATCAAAATATAGTAAGCCCGTACGGCGAATAAAGAAATCATTTGGCGTATAAACCATCTCCTCCTTCATGCCATATAGTAACATCGCGTGAAGAGCCAGCGGCATTGTGCTCCCTTGCTCATGCAAATATTTTACCTGTTCAAATAAGGCATCAACATTCGTACCGTATTTTTTCACCAGTTGTTTTGCTTCATCATAATTCAAACCGTACTGCACGCCCTCTCTTGCTTTATAGGCTGTATAGTCTGGAAAATTAATGGCATTAATGCCCTTTGCTCCAGAAAGTGAAAGTTCACGTGTAATACATGAACTAGCATGCTTAAATTTATGCATTTTGACAATTTTATCGACGGCAGTTTCAGCCATTTGACGATAGCCTGTTAACTTGCCACCTGCAATTGTCATCAAGCCACTTGGCGCTGTCCAAATTTCATCTTTACGTGAAATTTCTGAAGGATCCTTGCCTTTTTCGAAAATAAGCGGACGTACACCTGCCCACGACGATTCTACTGTCTCACGTGCAATATTGGCTGTTGGAAATATAGTTTTTGCAGCGGCTATTAAATAATCAACGTCTGCTTGCGTCGCCACAGGATGTGCCGGATCACCTACGTATACTGTATCGGTTGTTCCAATATAGGTCTTACCATCACGCGGTATCGCAAATGCCATACGACCATCTGGAATATCAAAATACACAGCTTGTTGCAACGGAAAATGCTTTTGGTCAAGGACAATATGTACACCTTTAGTCAGGCGTAATTGTTTCTTGTCTGTCGCTTTATCCTTTTGGCGAACCTCGTCCACCCATGGCCCTGCTGCGTTGACAATTTGTGCAGCATGTACTTCCACTGTTTCTCCCGTAAGATGATTCTTAACTTTTGCTCCAACTAGCTTTTTCTTGTTATATAAAAACTCTGTCATCTCAGCATAATTTAAACAAAGTGCCCCATATTCTACCGCTTTTTTCAACACTTCAATTGTGAGGCGGGCATCATCTGTGCGATATTCCACATAATAGCCTCCTCCCACAAGCTCTTCACTTTTCAAAAGAGGCTCGAGTGCTGTAGTTTCTCGTGCGCTCAGCATCATACGTCGTTCATGCTTTTTCACGCCTGCTAGTCGATCATATACTTTTAACGCCAATGATGTTGTAAATGGCCCAAGCGAGCCCTTCTTATATAAAGGAAGTAGCATTTTTTCAGGCATCGTGACATGAACAGCATTGTCATAGACAATTTCACGTTCACGTCCAACCTCTGCTACAACACCTACGTCTAACTGCTTTAAATAACGAAGGCCTCCATGTATAAGTTTTGTCGAACGACTTGACGTACCAGCCGCAAAATCCTGCATCTCAATCAGTGCGACTGACAATCCTCTTGAGGCAGCATCAAGCGCGATTCCCGCTCCTGTAATGCCTCCTCCAATCACTAATACGTCAAAGCTATACTGCTCTAAATAATGCATGATTTTAGGTCGATGCTCAAATGAAAACATACTGTTCTCCCCCATTATCTATGATTTAAAATTACGTGTAGCTTCTACTGCTTTTTGCCAACCAGCATATAAAGCCTGCCCTTGCTCCGCATTCATCTTCGGTTGATAGTTTTTTCCATTCATCCATAATGTAGATAATGTCTCTTTACTTGGCCAAAAATTAGTGGCAAGTCCTGCAAGATAGGCTGCACCAAGCGCTGTTGACTCATTAAGTTTTGCCAGCTCTACCTTTAGCTGCAAAATATCACTTTGGAACTGCATTAACAGACTGTTACGAACTGCCCCTCCATCAACTCGGAGCACTTCAATCGGTGTCCCATTAGCCTCTTCCATCGCATCCAGTACATCCTTTGTTTGATAGGCCAGAGATTCAAGTGTTGCCCGGATAAAATGTTCTTTCGATGTACCACGCGTTAAACCAAAAATCGCCCCGCGTGCATCCGTATCCCAATACGGTGTTCCTAAGCCAACAAACGCAGGTACGATATATACACCATCCGTATCCTCTACCTTTTTGGCATACTTTTCAGAATCCGCCGCAGTACGAATCATCCGAAGGCCATCTCGTAACCATTGGATTGCTGAGCCAGTTACAAAAACACTACCCTCTAATGCATATGTCACCTTGCCATCTATACCCCATGCAATCGTTGTGAGTAAGCCGTTTTCAGAATGGACTGCCTGTTCTCCCGTATTTAATAGCATAAAACAGCCTGTACCATACGTATTTTTAGCCATTCCTTTGTCAAAACAAGTTTGCCCAAAAAGTGCTGCTTGTTGATCACCTGCTATACCAGCAATCGGTATTTTCTCGCCAAAAAAGATACTTGGAGCAGTCGTCGTATAGATTTCTGATGAATTCTTCACTTCTGGCAACATCGTCATTGGAATTTTTAACAGTTCACAAAGCTCTTCGTCCCATTTTAGCTCATGAATATTGTAAAGTAGCGTACGTGCAGCATTCGAATAATCCGTAATGTGTGCCTGTCCCTTTGATAATCGCCAAACAATCCACGAATCAATCGTGCCAAATAATAAATCGCCGTTTTCTGCCTTGGCACGTGCGCCATCCACATTATCCAAAATCCACTTAATTTTCGTAGCAGAAAAATAGGCATCCAGACGAAGACCTGTTTTTTGTTGGAAGGTATCCTCTAGTCCTTGCTGCTTTAGATCATGGACTATGTCCTGTGTTTGGCGCGACTGCCATACAATCGCGTTGTAAACTGGCTGTCCCGTATGTTTATCCCAAACCACGGTTGTTTCCCGTTGATTTGTAATACCAATCGCGTGAACTTCGCTTGCTTCATGACCACTTTCTGTTAAAACGGCCGCAATAACAGCTAGGACAGAGCTCCAAATTTCAATAGCATTGTGTTCCACCCAACCGGCTTTCGGAAAATACTGCTGAAATTCCTTTTGCGCCACATGGGCAATCTCACCCTTATTATTGAATAAAATTGCCCGTGAACTCGTTGTTCCTTGGTCAATCGCTAAAATAAATTCCCCCATCCATTCTCCTCCTTTTCACATGTAGGCATACGCGCAATTCACTCTTTGCCCTTAGACCCCTTAGGCTTACAGCGTGCCTCTGTTTTAGCATGGTGAATTCGTCGTAGTCATAGTAACGAAAAACTACTCCATAAAGAGCGGTAGTATTTCGTGGCACTTTTACGTGAATGATCGTGTAAATTACATTACGCGTTTAAACATTTTCTCTACTTCGTAAGTTGTAAAATGAATGAGTACTGGACGTCCATGCGGGCAAGTAAAGGGATTGTCCGCTTTGCGTAAATCACGAAGTAATACATCCATCTGTTCCTTCGTCAAAAAATGATTCGCCTTAATCGATTTTTTACAGCTCATCATAATGGCCGCTGCTTCACGCAATTTTTTCACATCTGCCTTTTTCGTCGTCAGTACCTGCTCGATTAAGTCTTCAATAAGCTCTTGCTCCTCGCCCTTTGGAAACCAGCTTGGATGCTCTCGCACAACAAAAGATGACTGTCCAAACTCCTCTAAAAATACACCGACTGCTTCAAGTTCCAATCTATTTTCACGTAAAATTAAAGCCTCATCCGCTGCATAATGGAAGGTTAGCGGTAACAATAATGCTTGCCGTTCGTTAGGATTCACTTGTCCAACCTTGTCACGGAAAAATTCATATTTTATGCGCTCCTGTGCAGCATGCTGGTCGATTAAATAAAAACCGTCCTCCATTTGCGCCACGATATACGTACCATGAATTTGCCCGACTACCTCGAGGGCTGGAAATGGTTCTTTTATTGACTCGTGCTCAGGTATTTCATCTAGCTCCTCCAAGACACTTTCAACAGGAGTCGTTGCAGTCGGAGTCGGCAATGTTGGTTGCCAACTTAGCTCAACAGCAGTCGCCTCTGTTTTTTCAACAGGTAGCACACTCGATTCCTGTACCGTTTGCACATCATACAGCTTTTCGACAATGGCATTCATTTTTTCCACATCGAGCTTTGGTGCAGGCTTCCATATATTCAGTTGCTCTGTTGCAGTAATAGCAACTTTTTCCTTCTTCTCCATTTGTGGCACACGGATCACGCCTCGAATCGTCTCACGAATCGTTTCCTCGATTAGTTTCAGTAGTTCCGGCTCTTTACTCAAACGTATTTGATGCTTTGCTGGATGCACATTCACATCCGTTAAATACGGATCCCCTTCAATATAGAGCGCTACAATTGGGAAACGCTCGATTGGTAAATACGTATGGTACGCATCCACAATTGCTTTTTGTACCAAATAATGCTTTACCCAGCGGCCGTTCACAAACAGCGACATATAATTTTTTGAAGCACGCGTCACCTCAGGTAATGATACATATCCAGATACCTTATAATCATGCGACTCCCTTTGAAATGGCACCATTTTTTTGGCATTATGGACACCATATATCGCAGCTAATACCTGCTGCACATCTCCTCGCCCATTCGTCTGTAACAGTTGCTGACCATTATGTAGCAATCGAAAAGCAATTTGTGGATTTCCTAGCGCTAAACGGTTCATTAAGTCAATCGTATGACCAAGCTCGGTTTGAATTGTTTTCATATATTTTAAACGAGCAGGTGTATTAAAAAATAGCTGTGCTACGGTGATATCTGTGCCCTTACGTAACGGTCCAGGCTTTTGCGTAGTAACATGCCCACCTTCTAACTCTACATATGTACCCGATTCGCCATTGGATGTAATGAGCGTCATTTTTGATACCGATGCAATGGAAGCTAATGCTTCACCACGAAAACCTAATGTACGGATGCGGAATAAATCATGCTCCTGGTGGATTTTACTTGTGGCGTGGCGTGAAAAGGAGATGAGGGCATCATCCTCGTCCATGCCCATGCCATTATCAATAACCTGAATTGAAGTGAGCCCGGCTTCTAGTAAAAAAACATCAATGGACGTACTTCCTGCATCAATGGCATTTTCAACAAGCTCTTTTACAACAGATGCTGGCCTTTCGACCACTTCTCCTGCCGCAATTTTATTGGACAGCCATTCGTCCATTATTTGTATTTTACCCATAGCGCATCACTCCCTTATTTTTTTACGTTGACCAATTGCTGCTGTAATTCATATAAAATATTCATCGCCTGCATTGGCGAAGTGCCAAGAATATTAACCTTCTCTAAGCTTTTTAAAACCTCTGCTTCAGCTGGTGAAATAGGCTCTTCTGCCGTAAATAGCGACATTTGTACTGGCTGTTCTGCAACCACTTGTGGCGTCGTTAGCTCTTTGCCTGCCTCGAAATTTTCGAGCAATACACGCGCTCTCGCTAAAATTTCCTCTGGCAATTGCGCAAGCTGTGCCACGTGAATTCCGTATGATTTATCGGCAGCTCCTTTTTTCACCTTATGTAAAAAGACCACCGTGCCATTTTTTTCAGTGGCAGATACGTGAACATTTTGCAGACGTGGAAGCTCATTTTCAAGTGCCGTTAACTCATGATAGTGTGTTGAAAATAGTGTGTTTGCTCCGATTTTATCGTGAATATACTCCATCATCGATTGGGCAAGACTCATGCCATCATAGGTAGAAGTTCCACGACCGATTTCATCAAACAGCATGAGGCTATTTTTAGTCGCATGCATAATAGCGTGCTGTGATTCCAACATTTCTACCATAAATGTTGATTGCCCCGCTGCTAAATCGTCTGCTGCGCCAATACGTGTGAAAATTTGGTCTGTGATTGGCAGTCTAGCCTTTTCTGCTGGCACATAGCAACCCATTTGGGCCATAACGACGATGAGAGCCACCTGACGCATATACGTACTTTTCCCGGACATATTCGGTCCTGTAATCAGCATCATATTGTGATTTTCCTCAAGCACACAATCATTTGGTACATACATTTGCTTGTTTAGCATTTTTTCAACAACGGGATGACGTCCTTCAAGGATTTCAAGCGAACGCCCTGCATGAAATTCTGGCTTCGTAAAGCGATATTTCTCTGACACACTGGCAAAGCTAAGCAGGACATCTAACTCACTAATACTTGCCGCTAAAGCCTGTACACGTGGAATAAACGCCTTTAATTCTTCGCGAATTTCCACGAATAAATTATATTCTAGCGTCAAACTTTCTTCTTCGGCATTTAATATGAGTGCTTCTTTTTCTTTCAGTTCTTGCGTAATATAGCGTTCAGCATTAGCCAAAGTTTGCTTTCGTTCATAGCGCGTTAAATCTGCTAAGTGAATATTGGATTTAGTAATTTCAATATAGTAACCAAAAATACGGTTATAGCCTATTTTTAAATTTTTAATACCCGTTTTTACACGTTCTTCTTGTTCTAACTGTGCAATCCAGTCCTTGCCGTTTCGAGATGCATAGCGTAGTTCATCTAAACGATCATTGTAACCATCGCGAATCACATCGCCTTCTTTAATGGTAATTGGTGGATTATCAGTAATAGCATGTGCCAGTAATGCCTCGACATCTGCACATATATCGAGCGCGGAACCTAAAACCTGCAAAGTTTCTGTACTTGATTCCAATAGCTGTTGCACAATCATAGGTACTTGACGCAGTGAATCACGGAGCTGTGCTAAATCACGCCCGCCCACATTACCAAATGCCACACGACCCGCCAAACGTTCTAAATCATATACTTGTTTAAGAGAAGTTTGTAATGCTGTTCTTACAAAATATTCTTCTAATAAATCAGTGACAATTATAAGTCTCGACTCAATGGCAGAACGCGTAGCAAGCGGTTGATGTATCCATTGTTTTAACTTACGCCCGCCCATTGCTGTAACCGTGTCATCTAACAACCAAAGCAATGTCCCCTTTTGGTCGCCACCACGGATCGATTGAATCAGCTCCAAATTACGTTTTGAGCTGGAATCAATACGTAAATAATTTTTCATTTCATTGAATGTGAACGTTTGAATATGCGATAACGAGCGCATTTGTGTTTTGTCAATATAAGTCAATAGAAGAAGGCAAGCCACTTGTAACTGTTCTGGTACTGCTTCTACATAGTTCACAACCTTGTCCAACGCCATTTCATCTACTTCCACAGACAACACAATTCCTAAATTCACTGCATGCTCTGCCAATAAAAGTTGGACACTCTCTGTTACAACAAGCTCACGAATGCCATATGCCTGCATTTGCATTAATAATGCTTTACCATCGCCTTCAATAGAGGATGCAGTTGCTTCACCCGTAGATAAGTCTAAATAGGCATAGCCAAAGGTAGTGGCATCTAACTGCTCAGCCGCACCAATAAAATGATTCGATTTACCATCAAGCGCCTTACCTTCCATAATTGTTCCTGGTGTTATAAGCTGTACAACTTCTCGCTTGACTACGCCCTTTGCTTGTTTCGGATCTTCCGTTTGCTCACAAACAGCGACCTTATAACCCTTTTGCACTAATGTTTCAATATAGTTTTTTGCCGAGTGATGAGGCACACCGCACATTGGAATACGGTCCTTCGCGCCTGCATCTCGACTTGTTAATGTGATTTCTAAAATTTGTGAGGCATTAACTGCGTCCTCAAAAAACATCTCGTAAAAGTCACCTAATCTAAAAAACAAAAAGGCGTCCTTGTAATCTTCTTTTACCTGCAAATATTGTTGCATCATTGGTGTGTATGTTGTCATTTCATCTTTTCCCTCGCTCTTACCATATATCAAATTTGCCTTGGCGTATTTGTACCTGCCGCTATGGCTTTCGGAACAGATTAACAATGCGTCTCGATTTTGAATTGTGCTTAAATCTGCATGATACAAATCAGTTAGCCTGTGTCACCTAATTGTCACGATTGTAGGCTAACAACCTAAAACAATACCATTCAAAATCTACCGCCGTCACAGCGCTAACTACGTTTTCACGCTCAAAATATCTGTGCCATCCACCGTAGGCTATATCTTTGTTCAGCTAGTGCATGCACACGCACTGAACAACAAGATTTTTCCGCAATCATTCCCTATTATTAGTAGGAGATGTCTTTTGTTGAATGAAGATAGTTTTATTATAACAAAAGATACATGCGAAACGCTTATTTCACCTTTGTAAAGATGCTAGCATTTCGCATGTATCAAAAAAACTTCTTGTTGTGTTTTATCTTGGACGCTCGTCAGGAAACGATGAAGACTCTAATACATACCTACCTTCGTCGCTAGAGCTAGAGCTAGACGATGAACTAGAACTGGAGCTAGATGAAGATGAGGATGAACTTTCATCATTTAAACTCCATTCTTCTTCGAAATCTAGAGGGTGTACACTAATACAAATTGTCATTTCACCCATTACGTCTACGACAATTTCTCGTTCTACTACTATTTCAAATTTCGTTCCACATGGAGAAATTACCGCTTCCATGCAATTTGGTTCTTGGATTACACGCACACGTACATCATCGCTAACACTAACTTCACCATCTCTGAAATGTAGTCTTACTTTGTCTTTATAGTGAACCGTTTCTGAAAACACAGCTGTTTTCGAATGGTTACTATACGCATACCAAACATTGACATCAAATTTCCCTGATACTTCTACAAATTTACCGACTTTTTTTGCTGAGCAAGTATGATTGATTACCCAGCAACCAAGAATACTCGTCGGTTTATTTGTTGGACATAATGTAACACGATCTTCCGTTCTCTTCTTCCCCTTGGCAACTACTGCTTTCGTCACGATTTGTCGTAAACGTTTCAGCGCAATTCCTCCTTCGACTCTTTTCACTCCATCATATGCAGGTAGCGCCCATTGGGTGAACATATTTCATAGAATCCAGTCGAATCACTTTATATCTTTTTCAGATTGCGGGCATCGTTGCCAAATCACACTAAAAAATTCTTAAACTCTTAGCGTATGTATTCGCTCAGTCCGAGCAACATCTCCTAAGCTCTAAAATCCTCAATACCATGCAAAAAAATAGCCCGAATGCAGTCATTCGAGCCATTACTTCTATTATTTATGAACAGCTTCCAGGTTGTGAATTCGCTACGTATGAACCTGTTTCACCACGTAGTAAATCACCACCTGTTGAACGGATAATTTCATTAGTGACATTGTTAGCAATTGTGTTCGACACTAATTGTAACAAATCATTGACATCAACTTGTGAATCTTTAAATTGTTGGACAACCGGGATTGCATTAATTTCTTCTTCGATTTTCGCGATTTTGTCTTCAATCATTTTCAGCGCTTTTTCTTTGCCTAAGTGTTGGAAGTTTACAGCTTGTTTTTGCAAGCTCTTTAAACTAGCAATACGTTCACGTACAAGTTGATTTTCGTTGATTTGTGCTTCTGCCTTTTTGAAAAACTCAACTTCTGGCGTATTGGCAATCATGTGTGCAATTTCATGTGATTTCTTAATTAAATCTTCTTTTGTGTACATTACTTCAGTCATTTACGCTTCCACCTTTTCGTTTTTTACTACTTCCACAAATTCACCACGTAATGAATATGAAGTAGCTTCGATTATTTTTACTGACACTAACTGACCAATAAGTTCTGCTGGTGCTTTAAAATTCACGAGGCGATTTTTACGTGTGTAGCCTGCAAGGACATCTTCACGACGTTTACTTGTCCCCTCAACTAGCACCTCTACAATCTCGCCTTCCAAACCTGCTAATGCTTTTCTAGAATACTCTTGTACAACTGCATTTAAACGATGAAGACGTTGTTTTTTCACATCTTCTGGTACATTATCAATCATTTTCGCTGCTGGTGTACCCTCACGTGGAGAATAAATATACGTAAACGCCATATCAAAGCCGACTTCACGATATAGAGCAAGTGTCTCTTCGAATTGCTCTTCTGTTTCGTTTGGATAACCAACAATAATATCCGTTGTTAATGTAACCCCTGGGATAGCCGCTTTTATTCTATCCACTAAGCCAAGGAAATGTTCTCGTGTATATTTGCGAGCCATTATTTTTAACACTTCATTCGAACCTGACTGCACGGGCAAATGAATATGTTCAACGAGGTTACCACCCTTTGCTAGTACCTCAATTAAATGATCATCAAAGTCGCGTGGATGACTCGTTGTAAAACGAATACGTGGGATATCGATTTTTCGTAATTCGTCCATTAAATCACCGAGTCGGTACTCCATGTCCTCAAAATCTTTTCCGTAAGCATTAACATTTTGTCCAAGCAACATGATTTCTTTATAGCCCGCAGCCGCTAGTTCCCGCACTTCGCCAATAATTTCTTCCGGACGGCGACTACGTTCCTTACCACGCGTATACGGTACGATACAATACGTACAAAACTTATCGCAGCCGTACATGATATTGACCCAAGCCTTAATGGAACCAAGACGTTTTTTGGGCAGGTTTTCAATAACGTCGCCCTCTTTTGACCAAACTTCAATGACCAATTCCTTCGACATATAGGCTTCTTTTAAAATATTGGGCAAACGGTGAATATTATGTGTACCAAACACCATATCGACGTGAGGGTAAGTTTTTAATATTTTGTTTACAACGGATTCTTCCTGTGACATACAGCCACAAACACCGATAAGCATTTCTGGATTTTTACGTTTATATTTTAACAGGAAGCCAAGTTCGCCAAAAACTTTGTTCTCCGCATTTTCACGAATTGCACAAGTATTCAGTAACACAACATCTGCTTCCTCAATTATCTCTGTTGATGTGTAGCCAAGTTGCATAAATATCCCGGCCATCACTTCAGTATCATGCTCGTTCATTTGGCAGCCATATGTACGTATATAAAACGTACGCCCCTCGCCCATGCCTGCAAACTCTTCGGCAATATTAAAATCCTTATGGTACTTAATTTCTTCTTTCCCACGTTTTTTAGCATCTTTTAATGAAGGTGCTGTAAAGACCTTCTCAAAATATTGACTATAATCCTTTTCAGGCTTGTCTTCTTTTTTCGGTTGATTGACTTGTTGACTGGCTAATCGTTGTTCCTCATTCATTGCAATCAGGTAACTCCTTTCAAACGAAATCCGTGCATTCGAATTCCCATTTTATTATTATACTGAATGATTACTACTTCCTACAAGGTTTGCGTACTAAATGTCGTGGTTTCGACTTAAATACACTTTCTTTCGGTTTAGTGGTTCTGCCGGTCGGTTTGATGATTCTATCCGTCACTTTGGCGGTTCTATCCGTCACTTTGGCGGTCCTATCCGTCACTTTGGCGGTTCTAACCGTCACTTTGCTAGTTCTATCCGCCATTCCAATGATTCTATCCGTCACTCCAGCGATTTTATCCGTCTTTCTCCGTTAACGAAAAAAAGTCACCGAAGATATGTATCGACGGTGACCTTTTCATGAAATTATAGCTCTATATAGTTCTTTTTTCGCTCATTAAAACCTAGTATGGAGTCAACGTCAAGGCTCTTTAGCACATCCGTATTCGCAAATGTATACTTTCCTACATCATCAGGGAAATGCGCATCTGAGGAAACTGTAAACTCTACGCCCTGTTCAACTAACACTTGTAAGAAATGAGACCCCGGGCACATTTCCTTCACGGGGTAGCGATAATATAGCCCTGCATTAATTTCCGTAGCTGTTCGTGTTGTGACCAGCGCATCAGCAATTCGCACATACCATGCATGTAGAAAAGCCTCATCTTTAATGTGATAGTTAAAGACCTTAAAATTATCCAAATGCGCCACAAAATCAAACATCCTCGAGTGTATCATTTTCTCTACCGTAGAAAAAAATTGTGCATACTTTTCCTGCAATGCCTCTGTATCCATGTTCTCGAATATATACTGCGTTTGCGGGTTATCAAAGCCCCAGCCATCCACAAAATGCACAGAACCAATTACATAATCCCATGGATAATCTTGTAGCAAAGTCGCTAACTCTTCTTCGCCACCTACAAAATAATCCGCCTCTATGCCAAGTTTTAAAGCAATACCTTGTCGCCGCCATCTTTCCTTTGCATTTGTAATGGCTGATACAAAATTATCCATCTGTTCTGTCATAACACTATCTAACCAGTAACGTTGCAATTCACCGACTTCCGTATTTTCATCCAACTGCATATAGCGTTCAAAGTAAGCACGCGTCTCCTGAAATCGATACAAATGGTCGACAATGCCCACTTCTCGTAATCCTAGTCGCTTTGCCTGCTGCAAATATAAATCGAGCCATTCTTCATTATAACATCCCTTTTGCAATCGTTGTGCTAAGGCCTGTATTTGCCTCTCTATAAGCCCTTTCGACCCCTTCGCAGTAATGTCAGCTTCATCAAAAAATGCCATGGCCTGAGAGGTACGTTCTAACCAACGGAATGAATAGGGTCCTTCCTCTAAATGCACATGATAATCAATTGTCATCAGCTTTTCCCTCCATTACCTATCGTCCACATTTCTTCGTATGCTTGCCATCCTTCTGGGCATGCCACATCACAAATTATTTCTGTGCACTCGGCCAAGTGACAAATTTGATAAAACGATTTGCCATTGATTTTTGTAGAATCGCTTAATAAAATGGCCGTTTTGCTATTTTCAAGCATCTTTTGAGAAATGAGCGATTCATCCAAATCATAATCATAGACAATGCCACCTTTCATGCCACCACATGATAAAAATGCTTTGTCAAAATTCATATTGCCCAACCATTCCAATGTCATGGCACCTGCAACAGAGGATTGTCTTGGATTAGTCGTCCCACCAAGCAAAATCACTTTGCCCGTCATTCGTCTCTCTTCAATGGCAAGATTAAATTGCGCAGCAGCAGCTATGGAATTTGTGACGACGGTAATATCATCAATCCCCATTAAATAATCAGCTATATGTACAGTCGTTGTTCCTGTATCAACAGCAATCGTATCCCCATGACATATACGCCTCGCAGCTAGACGAGCAATGTTACACTTCGCCTCTTTTTGCATTTGCAGCTTACGTAAAAACGCCGGTTCTGTTCTGACGTTTGTATATTGCACTGCTCCTCCATGCACTCGCGTTAATAAATGCTGTTCCTCTAGCTCATCCAAATCCCGACGAATGGTTTCTGGCGCAACTTGAAGTGCCTCAGCAATGTTTACGACAATTATTTTCCCATCTACTTCTAGTTGCTTCAAAATAAAATCGAATCGTTCAATTTTTGCATATGTCATGATAAAGCAATCACATCTTCCTTTGCCACATAGCACTCATATTTTTTGCCCACTTCAAACAGTTTTCCTCGTTGATGTAATTGCTCCATCGTAAACATACATTCCCCCTCAAAGGTTGTACGAATGACATTGCCAGTCATTAATGAATGCTTCGCTACGCCCGATAGACCCACGTCCCCTTCCATTGCTTGTGCATGAATGGCCTCTGGACGAATAGCAAACTTTAAACCATCTCCTGGCAAGGTGCAGCCAATTATTTTCTCAAGCACTTGACGTGTAAAGACATTATAATGCCCGATAAAATTAGCAATAAATTCACTTTCCGGTTTTGTATAAATGGCAGTAGGTGTTCCACTTTGCGCAATTTGCCCATTACTCATGACAAATATTTTGTCAGAAACAGCCATTGCTTCTTCTTGGTCATGTGTCACTAAAATCATTGTCATATCAAGTTTTCGTTGTATTGCTCGTAAATCTTCTTGCAATTTTTTACGAATTTGTGCATCCAGTGCGCTAAGTGGCTCATCTAAAAGCAGTACCTTGGGACGCACAATTAAAGCTCGTGCCAAAGCAACTCGTTGCTGCTGTCCGCCAGACAATTCCTTTGGATAGGCATTCGTTTTTTCCGTTAAATGCACAATAGCAAGCATCTCTTGCACACGTTGTTCAATGTCAGCGTTATTGACTTTCTGCATATGCAAGCCGAACGCTATATTCTCCTTGACGGTCATATTCGGAAAGAGCGCGTAGGATTGAAAAACCATCCCAACTTGACGGTCTTTCGGCTGAATTCCAAGCATATCTTTTCCTTCTATTTGAATACAACCTGCAGATGCATCTGTTAAACCCGCAACAATGCGTAAAATCGTACTTTTTCCACAGCCACTTGGCCCTAAAAGCGTAATAAATTCCCCTTTTTCAATCCTCATATCAATATTCGATAAAACTGTTGAATGGCCATACTTTTTATGAAGTCCTTCTATGACAATATAGCTCATATATTTGCAGCACCTTTCGATCGTTTTGTTAACAGTGCGATAACAAACGTTAATAAGCACATTAGAACGAGATAAATAAAGACAACAGCACTGGCAATGTGTCCACTTGCACTTAGTTTTTTCATCAAATAAATTTGCACAGTTTCAAAGCGTGAACCTACGACTAAATTAATGAGAACAAATTCACCAAACAGCACTGAAAATGATAATAATGCACCCGCAAATAACCCTGGATAGACAGTCGGTAAAAGTATTTTCATAAATGCCTGCATTTTAGAGGCGCCAAGTAATTGCGCTGCATCTAAAAGTTGCCTTGCGTCTACATTACGCAAACTATTGCGTGTACCTTGATAAATATATGGCAGAATACCGATAACATAGGCACCTAGCACCACTAAGATCATCGGTACACCTACTGTGGAATACACGCGAATTAATCCTACTGCTAAAATAACACCTGGGAAGGAATACACCATGACAACTGCCACTTGAATCCATTTTTCATACTTTGGAAAATACAAAACAATGACAAATATTGCAGGGACAATCACTAACATAGCTACTACGACCGCTCCCCCTGATAATAAAACAGAGCGTCCGAACGCTTGGATAAATTCTGCATCTTGAAATAATGTCCCCAGCCACTTAAATGTCAGCCCCTCTGGAAAAATTGTTTTATTCCATTTAGAAGAAAAGGCATAAAGTGTCGTCGCAACAATCGGCAATACTAAATACAAAACGAAAAGGAGGAAAAAGAAATCAGCAAAGCCTCTCTTTTTCATTATAATTTCCCCCTTGTCTTTTTGATGCTCCACTCACTTAATAACATCGCCATTACCATCGTTACTGCTAGTAATACCGCAATTGCACTTGCTAATTCTGGCTGAGCAAATATATCTCCCTTAATGAGCGCACCGATACGTATTGCGACTAAATTGTAATTACTGCTAGTTAGTGCATAGGCCGATGCATAGGCGCCCATCGCATTGGCAAACAATACACTAAATGTTCCAACAATACCTGGTAGCATGACAGGGATGCCAATTTTTAACCAAAATTGCCATGTAGAGGCACCAAGAAGTGCAGCAGCTTCCTTCCATTGTTGTTGTATCCCATCATAAATTGGATACAACAACATCAATGCTAATGGCAATTGAAAATAAATATAAATGAGTAATAAGCCACTCCAGCTATAGAGAGAAAATGACGATAATGCACCAATGTCCCATTTTTCAAAAAGCAAAGTAAATAAGCCACTATTCCCTAGCAAGACAATGAAAGCAAAGGCTAACGGAATGCCTGAAAAATTTGACGTTAAGTTAGTCAAAATTAGAATTTTCTCTCGAGCTGGCTCCGAAAAGCGCATGATGGCATAGACCGCAAACAATGTTACAATCAGTGCAATCACGGCGGAGATTGCTGACAAAGTAATACTATTCTTAAATCCTTGTAGCATATAGTCATTTGTTAGGACAGATTGATAGTGTTCAAGCGTAAAGCCTTCACTAGTACTAAAGCTCGAGATTACCATATACAGTAGTGGCACTAAAAAGAATAACAGCACGAGCAATAGGAAAGGGACAAGCCCAGCAAATGATTGCCTTTTAGAGATCATAACGACCACTTCTTTCTGTTCGTAAAGTAGAAATAGAGGGCATTCATTAGACCTCTTTTAATGACTGCACGCCCTCTAATAAGAGGGGAACCATCTCCTCCGACGGTTCAATATTCAATAAATAACAGCACAGTGGCGCGATTTGCAACTGCGAAACAATTCCATTTTTTATACCAGCTTTGACATGATTAGAAATGACAAACATTGGTACATGACGATCCTCAGTAGTTGTACCACCATGATTACCATCACTTGTCATCCCATGATCGGCTGTTACAATAATCTCATAGCCTTGTGCCAAACATTTCGGAATAAACAAAGATAACAATGCATCAACTGCCAACACACGATTTCGATACTGTGGTGAATGTGCCGTAAATTTATGCCCATCATCATCTACATTCATCGGATGAATATATAAGAAATCTGGTTGCTTGTGATCCATTAACCATGCTGCATCCGCAAAAAGATGGCTATCTGGGTAATGATCCTCAAAGTAGAACAAGCCATTGTCAATTGGAAGCTGCGTATCAAACTGCAATCTATCCTCCATATGCAAAAATGGTGCACGATTATATAATTCACTTACCCAATAATAAGCAGCAGCAGCTGTAGTTAAACCGTTTGACTGAGCCAAATGAAATAAGCTATTTTGCGTGGATAAACGCACCGTCATATTGCTTGTTACACCGTGTACGATTGGCGGTGTACCCGTTAAAATGGTTTCGTATAATGGTCGCGATAAGGATGGTACCTCCGAACAAACCTCATATCTTGCAGCAATTTTGCGTTCTATTAAATGTTGCATGAACCCCATATGTGAACAGGCCGTATCAAATCGCAGTGCATCTATGACAATAAGGACCACTTTATTATTTTGCATAAATTAAAACCTGCTCTTGATAGATTTGTGGAATTTGCTTCGTTGTTTCTTCCCATTGCTTTTGATCTTTTACTGGCTGTGCGTTTTTATACATTTCAGCTGGCAGTAATAAGGCCTTCACATCTTGAGATAATTCAACATTGTCGCGAATTGGGCGTGCATAACCCTTCGCTAAGTTTTCCTGTCCTGCGTCCGATAAAATGTAGTCGCGTGTTAACATAGCAGCATGTGGGTTTTTCGCATACTTATTAATAACGGTTGCGTAGCCTGATGTCACTGAACCTTCTGATGGCACAACAACATTAAAACGCTCCTCATCAATTTGGTGACGATACCCCAGCGCATTAAAGTCCCATAGAATGGCTACATCAATTTCACCTTTTTCTAAATTGGCTATAGACGGATCTCCTTGTAAACGCCCCTGTTTTGCTAAATCCGCAAAGAAGTCAATACCAGGTTGAATATTCGACTCATCTCCACCGAAAGCCATTGCTGCTGCCAAAATGGCAAATTGCGCTTGATTTGCTGTTAAGGCATCACCAATACTGACCGTATAATCTCCATTTTTAATGTCCGTCCAAGATGTTGGCGCGTTTTTCACATTATTTGTATCTGTTAAAAATGAAATTGTTCCTGTATAGCCAACAATCCAATGTCCTTCATCATCTTTTGCCCACTCGGGAATATCATCCCAATAAGATGTTTTATACGGTAATGTTAAGCCCTTATCCTTCGCAATTGGTCCAAAAGCAATTCCTACGTCGCCAATATCAGCTGTGGCATCTTCTTTTTCTGCTTCAAACTTAGCTAGCTCTTCTGCACTCGACATATCAGTATCCTTGTGCTTCAGACTATATTCTGTTCCTAGCTCTTGCCATGTCTCTACCCAGTTCGCCCACGTATCAGGCATTCCGACAGAGTTTACAGTACCTTCTTTTTGCGCTTTTTCAGTAATTTCATCAAGCGTCAAATCACTTTTTACATCATTCGAGCTAGATGTACTATCAGAACAAGCAGCCAACATTGAAATAGCTAATACACCGATTAGACTTTTCTTCCACAACTTTTGAATTGCCATAACATGGACCCTCCATTTGTTTATGTTTATTTTTATTTGCTTACAACAGCAATCTTATAAAACAAACATTAAGCAAGTATGGAGCGCTTAAAAATATTCGGTAAAAATTATTGAGGAATTATAAACTCTATGAAGAGTATTTGATAATTAGGGGAATTGTAAAGGTGATGTTTAATTTTGATAGGAGGATTAAGTGGAATCTAGTTTTGTATGCGCACGTTGTACCATTTTTTTCAGACGTGCACATACCCTAGATTATTCAGACAAGCCAAGGAAATCTGCATATGTATGCGGTTCATTTTCCTTTAAAATGGATAAAAATGTAAAAGCTAACTGGACAACCGACCACCACTTCATATTGTAGTCCATTTCAAAACGAGCAGGCTCAAACGTAAAAACATCCTGAAAAATCTCAAGCGGCTCGATTTCCTCATCCTTTAAAATGGATAGAAAGCCTAGAAACAATGTATGATCCTTCATTTCGAGTACTTTTCTATCTACCAATGCATCAATATTTTCAGGCTGATGAAGCTTACAATGGCATGCAACGTAATACTCTAAATCCTGCGCACGCTGCCTTTCTTCACGTTCCTTTTTCTTTGCAATAAAATCAATGACGTTATCCACGTACATCGCCTCTTTTTTTCTTTTATTGTATCATTTTTTACTATTATTGCCCTGCTATTCCCTCTTTTAACTATACAAGAAAAAAGATGATTTCAACTATGTAGCGAAATCATCTCATTACCACTCACTTCTCTATTACGAACTGGAATAGTTAGCGTTACCTGTCCGCCACCAGATGAATTATCATTATTAATTAGTAAAGTCCCTCCGTGGTTCTGTACAATCGACAGAGCTATGTAAAGTCCCATTCCATGATGATTTCCCGAATTTCGACTTGAATCTCCCCGATAAAATTGTTTTGTCGCCTCTTTGACATCTCTTGTGGAGAAGCCATCGCCATTATCTGTAACGATAAATTGAACATCTTCAGAGGTTCCTCGAACAGATAAAGTAACTTTCCCACTGAAAGGGGTATACTCCACCGCATTGACAATGACATTTAAAATAGCCCGATAGAAGGAATCTTTATGAACAGTAATACACTCTGGAATTTTTTCTTTATGAATATACACCTGAAGACTTTTCTCACAAGAAAGAGCCTTCATTTGATTTTCCACTTCTGCAAGAAATGTCTCCGTTTTAATGGATGTTTTTTCATGGACGATATTTTTCTCCATTTTAGATAAATCCATCAGTTCTTTTGTGAATTTTTCAATGACAAGGGTATTTTTCAAAATATAGTCATTATATGCTCGTTGCGTAGCATCCTGTGGCGTGTCCTGTAACAACTCTGCATTCCCGCGAATAATCGTTAATGGCGTTTTGATGTCATGAGCAAGCGCAGAAATCTGTTCTCTACGAGATTGTTCTAACTCCCATTGCTGCTTTAATGAAATTTGCAGCGCATCCTTCATGTGCCCAAATGAAGAAGCTATTTCATCGATTTCGCGTATTCCGGACGGAGCAATGGTGAAATCTAAATTCTGATGTTGAATTTTTTTAATGGCATCCTGTAAACCCATCATTTTTTTCTTTAAACGTCTGCCAAAGTGGACAGCAAGCACCGTCGCTTGCGCAAAAATCCCTAACAAAAATAGGAGGAACATTAATAGTTGTGGGTTTGGTAAATACGCTCTTAACATGGCGGAACGATATTGTGGTACTAAATAATAGCGCAATATACAAACCTCATTTTCACGCTGTATAAACGTGTAAAATTGGGAACCACCTTGGTTTTCTCCCTTTTGCATTAAATCCCAAGCATAGATAGCTTCCTTTGCTGAAAGATTACCTGACATAAATGTACCCTGTTTAGAATAGACAGCATAATCTACAAGATCAGGTATATGATCAGCAGTTACTGTATCACTTGAAGCAATGCGATCTTTAGTTAAAGAAATCTGCGTTTCGGCATAATTTGCTGGCAAAATAATGTTTGTAGAAAAGGCAAATAGAAATAAACCAAGCAGTATAGCCACTAATAATATTGTACCGATACTGAGAAAAAGGAGATATCGAAGAAAAAATGTATGAAGGCGTGTTCCTTTACTTGGCTTTATAGTCTCCATTTATAGCCGATCCCCCAAACCGTCTCAATCACATCAATGTCAAAGGCATGAAGCTTTGCGCGAATATTTTTTATATGCTCCGTAATAGCCATGCTGTCACTTTTGCCGTCGAAACCAAAAATAGTTTCGTAGATTTTTTCCTTCGTGAAAACTTGCCCTCGGTTACGAGCTAGAAACTCGCAAATCTCATATTCGCTTTTTGTTAGGGCTACCTTCTCTTCACTTACATATAACTCTTTGCCTGATAAATTGAAGTGAACCTCATCCGTATATAGAATGCTACGCCTGCCTCTTTTTTCACGTCTCAAATGAGCATGCACCCTTGCACGTAGCTCTCCGATACCAAAAGGTTTTACAAGATAGTCATCTGCTCCAAGTCCCAGACCATACATCAGGTCTTCCTCTAACGTTTTAGCTGTTAGAAATAGGATAGGGCAATCTACAGCAGGACGAATTTGCCTACACAAGGTGAAACCATCTATATCCGGCATCATCACATCTAGTAAAATTAAATCAAAATTACCAAGATCCATTTTACATACTGCTGTTGCATCAGATACAACCGTCACAAGGTGATTATCTTTTAATAATGCGTTTTTTATTAACACTAAGATATCTGCTTCATCATCTACTGCTAACACGTTTGCCATCCATCTTACCTCAACATTCTGTCTTTTTTCTAGCCCTCAGACTTTCTTCCTTCCCAACGCCAAAACCATAAACATGCCAACAAAAATGCTAGCAATGTTCCACTAATACATGTAATCATACCAACTTGTAATTCTGTTTGCACGACTGATAGCTCAACCCCCGACTCGTATAGTGTCCAGAGGGAAATAAAATGACCACCCCAACCATAAGGAATAAATGACCAAATGCCATCACCTAGACCTGTCAGCAGTAAAGCGACCAAAAGTGCTTCCACAATCCCTAAGCCAATAGAGGCACCTTTGCCAAAACGAAGGCTCACAAAAAGATGTAAAATATATAAAAATATAGTACTTCCAAATAAAATACATGCGCCTATGACATAAAACTGAACATCAAATCGGTCTTCATGTAAGATTTTAATAAAGCCAAAACTAAAAACTAAAATAGCGAAGAGTATTGCACCAAAACTGAATAATAGTAAGTGCAACAATTTGCTTACAAATGCCAATATTTTTATGCTAGTCGCAGTGAACATGAGCTGAAAATGGCCTGCTGCTGCTTCCTGTTCTGAAGACATTGCACAAACTAAGCCAATAATAATAGGAAAACCACACGCCAGTCCTTGATAATAAGCTGCTACCTTCCCATCGAAATCCCATGGAGAATAGGAGTAGTATGCTAAAAACAACCCTGAAATGATGATAGGGACAAGTAGATGCATGACAAAAAATGGCGTCCTTTTTGTTTTAAGAAACTCCGCCCTCAGTAATCGAAAAAATAACATGTTGTTACTTCGCCTCCCTTCGTTTAAACCAACTTGCAGTAAGGAAGGTCAAACCTACAAACCACACGAAAGCAATTATTACACCTGGTACGATAACGCTCTTGCTTAATAGTTCACTGCCCTCCTGTACAGGAAGTCCATTAGGTAAAATATGAAGTGTTGGACATAATAACCGGGCTGTAATTGCATAAGGGAAGGTAAACCAAAGCCCTCCATCTGCTAAAGCGGCGACTCCAACAATATTGCCAACTACATTTAATAAAACAGCAATATATGTGCCAAATTTCGCTGAGAGGAACAGACATAAGGGAATTTGCCATAAAAACGTCACAAAAATTAAAAAGCTTCCTGTTAGACTGTTTCCAATTGAAATACTATGGTCAAAAAGCATCATCCCTCCCGCCGTAATACCTATCAAGAACACAACCGTAATTAGGAATAGCCATGCGCTACACGCAAGAATTTTGCCTAGCCAAATCGTTTTCATATCAATTGGCAGCGCGAGAATACTATGATATTTCAATTTTGAATCTTTTTCCACTGTCAATGCACAACATATCGTCAGTGCCCCCGGCAGGAGCATTGTATACCACCAATTATAAGCGCCTGTTTCAAAAAAATTTCCTCCCATTAAAACTGCACTAAGAAGTAGCGTAACAATGGGGGTAAGCCAAACTAATTTTGGAATAAAAGTACGTCTCCATTTTAATCTTTCCGCTTTCATAACATGAGGTAACATATTATTGTCCCGCCTTTCTGTTCGCGGCGACTACCTGCATAAATAATGATTCTAATTCTTGCCCTTGTGGTGCAGTCCCTTGATACCCTAATACCCCACCAGCAATAATGCCGATTTCATCAACAACCTGCTCTACCTCTGACAGGATATGGCTCGACAAAATTACGGTGATGCCCTGTCCAGGAAAAGAACGAATCAATTTCCGTAGTTCTTGAATTCCTATTGGGTCAAGACCATTTGTTGGCTCATCAAGGATTAGAAGTTTTGGATAATTTAGCAACGCAATGGCAATTCCTAAACGCTGTTTCATCCCTAAGGAAAACTGCCCAGCACGTTTTTTACCTGTATTGGTTAAGTCCACTATCTTAAGAACTTCATCTATACGGTTGTGTGGCAATCCAAGGGCAATTGTTCGGACCTTGAGATTTTCTCTTGCAGTTAAGTTGTCATACAGTGGTGGTGTTTCAATTAACACACCAATATCTGTTAAGTCTGTGCGTCGCCAATCATGTCCATTAAATAATATTCTTCCTGAATTTGGACGTAGCATGCCTGTAATCATTTTTAACGTTGTTGATTTGCCCGCTCCATTTGGTCCTAACAATCCATAAACAGTGTTTCGTGGAATGGTCAAAGATAGATTTTCTACTATCTTCTGTCCTTTAAAGCTTTTACTAAGATTGTCTGTTTGTAAAATAATATCATTCATATTGAGTCATCATCCTTTCCATGACTATAGTGTAAAAAATGATTATAAGGATTTTATAAGGATTTAATTTATATATATGAACTGGATATATTATCAGGACTGGAGTGTGATTTTCGTTCCGGCTCGGCACTTTCAGGGGGACATCTGATAAGTCAGCTTGGGGCAACAGGTGTTTATGTGCGAAAGCGAAGCGACAGCAACAGGATGTTTATGTGCGAAAGCGAAGCGACAGCAACAGGATGTTGGTCACGAAGGCGTTATCACAGGGCGTGATGCTTTTAGCCTTCGTTCCTCTAATGGGTCTCGCTACCAGGGCACTTTGAAAAAGAATTGGATGCCTATATTCATTACTATAATCACAAACGTAT
>NZ_JBMGUV010000039.1:0-46844 GCF_049058285.1 Lysinibacillus sp. UGB7 | reverse complement strand
TGCTCTTATGCTCTTAATAACCTGAGACTTTCATTTTCACTCACATAAATGCCTAAACGCGAGTTCATGTACATGGTGTTATTATCACGCCACTCCAGTACTTTATCTCGTGGATAACGAGCGCTTAATGCATGACATTTAGGGAAGCCGTCCATGCGAATTATCTTTTCTACAGTAGGTAGTTCACATTGGAATATTTTAGCTACATGTTCTTTTCTCAAATTTGGAGGTAAAGACAGCTCAAATTTCATACTCTCTCTACAATCTTCAACTCCTTGTTTGTAAGCTTTTTGAAGAAAGTCAGATAGTTCTGCATTAAGTAAGGCGTCCTTTAGTTCATTTATTGTTAGATTCAATTTAAAAACCTCCTATACCAATGATGCGTTTCTTTGGTTATTAAATTTTTCAGATGAATCAGTAAACTCGGATAAAAGGATATTAGCAATAGCAATTTGCCCTTTTCCGGTGATTAAAGGAGTTCCCGTTTGCATATCTCCATCTGTTCTGGCAACAAGTGCTGGTCTAACTCGGAACCAACCATTCTCGATATATTTTTGTTTAGGTAAGTTACGTTCAGCGCCTTTTTGTATGATTAAATAACCATTATCACGTAACCACGCCATCAATTTGTTACGCCCAAGGTTAATGCTATGCTTTTCATAGAGCATTTTGGCGTACGTGCCTATATTGATTGCTCCATCAGAAATAGCTACTACCTTTCCGAATTTCGTATATGGAGCATCTTGTTCGATTTGTTGATGCAATGCTTCGTTCTCGCGTTTCTGGCGTTCAACAGTTTTTTGAGCAATTAGGAAACCTTTTGCTAAAATTGTCATTTCGTCGTCATCTTCGTTTGTAGCAATGTAGCCACCGTTTAGACGAATTTCCTTTAATATTTTTTTGACCTGTTTTTTAAATTGTTTAGCGATAGGTTTACGTGACTGCATTAATACTTCGTATATACCATCTTCTGTTAGGAACCATGTTTCTTGTATTCCGCCAAGGGTGTAAACATTGTTTAGTACCTTTTCATCTTCATCGATACTTTTTAACATTGAAGAAGCATTACTGTGTTCAATCCAACCTGCAACATCCTTGGCTAAAAACAACGGATTTTCTAAAGTTCCATATACTTCGAATTTTTTTGTTAAGACAACTTGTTCGTGAATAACTTGTAATTGATTCATTTAAATAAATTCCTCCTTTTGTTATAGTTTCTATTATGCATATTGTCATTTTTACATTTTTGGGATTTAAAGGTATTTAAATTAACCTTTAACTTATATCTGTTTATATACTTTTAATAATTTCCTTTTTGTTCTACGTTTTTTTAAAGAAAATTTACATCAGTTTATATACATTGATATTAGAAATGGAAAAAATCGTAATACCTCATGTCAAGTGTTTTTTATAAATCAGGAAATAATTCAAAGAATGTTGTTTCTAAAACCATTTCCAGTTGCATTGATATTTCAACACTTGGATTCGCTCTACCTAATTCGAGTGAACTAACCATTGCTGCTGAACACCCAGCTAATTTTCCAAGCTGAGTTTGTGTCAATCCTTTAGATTTTCTTACAGTAATCAAATTTTCTCTCTTAGGTCCTTTAAGATTTCGAAATTCATCTGATGGCAATGGTTGCTTGCGTTTCTTTTTACGCTTTGGTTTGGTCATGCTCCAACCCATACGTAACACCCACTTTCTAGTTATATAGATTGGTTGATGATATAGGGACAGTTAGACGATTTGTTTCTCGTAATTACGCGTTACGCTTAATTCATTATCAAAAAAAACTCTTACATCTACCTCTAAAGCATCTGCAATCATTTGTAAAGATTCGACATTAGGTACCCGTCTACCAATAGAAATGCCATGATACCAAGCTACTGTCCTATTGCATTTTTTAGCAATGTGCGTCTTAGTTACACCTTTTCTCATTCGAATTTCTTCTATGTTCAAGTAAACTGGCTTCATAACTACACCTCCTTAAATAAGCGGAACGCTTAACTTATTTACAGTATATATTAAGCGAAACGCTTAAGTCAACACTATTTTTAAAAAAAGTAAGCTATTCGCTTAATTTGTTAAACGATACGCTTAATATTGATATATTATATATGAGGTGAACACAATGGTTATCTTAGGATTAAGACTCAAAACAGCTAGGCTTAATGCAAAACTCACACAAATTGAAGCTGCAAAAAAATTAGATATATCTAATGGTACTTTGTCTGGATATGAAAGAAATTACCGCGATCCGGATACTGACATTTTAAACAAGATGGCTAACCTCTACAGTGTATCTGTTGAATGGCTTATGGGGAGAACTGACAACCCTACACCAATTAGCCAAGCAGAAAAAGAAGAAGCTGCATTCCAAGCTTTTGCAAATGATCCTGAATTACAGGAATTTTACAAAGAACTACCTGAGTCAGATGAGGAGGCAGTTCGTCGATTACGTGATATTTGGGAAATTATTAAACACGAAATGAAATAAATAATATTTTGGTCTAAAGCCCTTCTTCTAAGAAGTGGGGTTTTATTGTAAACTAAAAAGGAACGTACGTTCTATTTCATTTGGTTTGGGGATGTTTGAATGTCATTTACAACACATACAGAAGATTTTATTAAAAAGCTATACACTCAATTAGGGATATTCTTACCATCTCAATTAGATTTTAAAGAAATAGCCTACAAGTTAGACATTCAACTGTATTATTGGGAAAACCCAAGTCAAGCATTATTCTTTAAGGGAAAAGTTTATATTTTTTTAAAAGAAGATTTAAATGAACAGGAAATGTGGCAAGATTTTTGTCACGAACTTTGTCATGCGTTGTGGCACAGTGGGAGCCAAAGGAAAATGCCGTATTCCTGGATTGAATACCAAGAATGGAAAGCTAATAGTTTTATGCTCCATGCTTGTGTACCTACTTTTATGTTAAAAAAATTGTTGTTGCCTTTAGGAGAGAAAAAGGCAGTTCAATTTATATGTGAACAGTTCAATGTAGAACCAGAAGTAGCTTATAAAAGATTGCAGCATTATTCGGAAAACCATTCCGATGAAAGGTATGCTCTTTTAGAAAGGAGTAATTATATTGGGTTATGTTAAAAATATAGGAAAAAATAAATTTAAACTTATAGCTGATTTAGGCTATCGAGGTAATCGTCGCATTCGAAAAACAAAAAATGTAGAAGCTAAAAGCGAAAAAGAAGCTATGCGTCTCCTTATTCTATTTGAAGAAGAGATGAAACAAAATAAAGACGTCTATTTTAGCGATGTAGATTCGATAACATTAAATAATCTTTATCCTCGATGGAAAGATAACTATGCAAAACAGCATTATAGTGCTAGATCATTTCATGATAACTGTACACACTTAGAAAAACGTATTTTTCCTATTTTCGGAACTATGAAATTAAAGGATATAAAAAAGGTTGATGTGGTATTTTTCGTTGGAGATTTACAAAAGAAAAAACGTAGGTTAGATGGAGAAGAAAGCGAATTGGCTCCTTCAACTATTCATAATATTTACAAGGCGTTTGCTAGTATTATGAATGTCGCTGTTCAATGGAACTTAATAGAAGAAAGTCCGTGTAAGAACGTTAAGCTACCAAGACTTAAATATGAAGAAGGAAAAGCATATAACGAAGAACAAGTTAAAATGTTGTTTGAACGATTAAATAATAGTGAAACGGCCGAAAAAAGATTGTTGGTGGAACTTGCTGTAGTAAGCGCAGCCCGTCAAGGTGAATTAGTTGCGCTAGAAGAAAAACACTTAAATGTTAAGAGTAATACATTATTAATAGAACAAGCATTAGTTAATTTAACAGGTGAAGGAATTATTGTTAAAGAGACTAAAGGTAAAAGAAAACGTGTAGTGACAATACCATCTAACATAATGAATGATTTGGTTACACTTTTAGCTGTAAAAAAATATCAACTAGAGGAAGCTGGAGAAGAACGAGAATGGGATGATCACATCTTCCTTTTCTCTAATGAATTTGGCAAACCGTATCGTCCTGATTCAATAAGTCAGTGGTGGGACCGTTTTATGAAACGCCATACTGATTTACCTAGAATTCGTTTTCATGATTTGCGTCATACATCAGCAACTTTATTAATTCATGCTGGCGAACATCCAAAAGTCATTCAATCAAGATTAGGTCATTCTAATATCATAACAACAATGAATACTTATGGTCATCTTTTGCAAGAAACTGATCAGCGAGCAAGTTCTCATTTTGATAAACTATTTGGCGAAAAAGATTGATTCGGGCACCTTTTGGGCACTGTTCAATAAAATATGCAGTTATGTATAAATATAAAAAGCCTTACAACCGTTGTGGCTGTAAGGCTTATCTTAACGTCCCAGGAGGGATTCGAACCCCCGACCGACGGCTTAGAAGGCCGTTGCTCTATCCTGCTGAGCTACTGAGACATGGTTGTTTCCCGATAGAACGAATCTATTTGAAAGACAATATTTATTATATGTGCTTTTTAACATAATGTCAACATGAATTTTACTTTGAAGGGAAGGATTACCTCGCTACTACTCTACATCTATTCATTATATGATTTCCTATCTCATATTATTCCATCTGCAAATAGTCATTTCCCGATAAAACAACTATTTTTTTGCTAAAATAACTAACAGCAAAAAATTGGAGGAATAACAATGCAGTTGTCGTTATTACTGGCGGTGCGCAGGGGATCGCTAGAAGCATAGCGCTTGCCTATGCAAAAGGTGGAGCGAGCGTTGTTGTGGCTGATATTAACTATGAGACTAGCCATCAATTCGAAAAAGAGTTACATACGCTTGGCTATCATGCTTTATTTGTGCAAACGGATATTACGAAAGAACATAACATCGTTGCTTTGATGCAGAAAACGGTGGATCGTTTTGGGACCATTCATATCTTCATTAATAATGCAGCCAATTTTCAACATGTCTCTCCTTATGATGTAACGATGGAGGCATGGAATGATGTGATTCAAACGAATTTAACGAGTGTCTTTTTCTGATCGAGAGAGGCCGCAAGAATTATGCGTTCCAATGAACAAGGCGGTTCTATTGTGTCTATCGCCTCTACACGTGCTAACATGTCTGAACCTCACACGGAGGCCTATGCAGCAACAAAAGGTGGAATTGTGGCTTTAACACATGCCATGGCACGTTCATTTGGACCAGATCACATTACAGTCAATTGTATATCACCTGATTGGACCTGAAACAAGTGATTATGCAAAACTGCGTGCGATTAATCATGAACAGCATCAGAGGCTCAAGCACTCGCCATGTCAGATATGATTGCCAAAGCAATTGTCATGCAATTTTGTAATCGCTTTTAATTTAATGGCATTTTGAATGTCAAAATAAAGAAAATACCAGGTCCATCGACAATGAGTAATTGTTCGTGACCTGGTATTTTTACGTTTCCACTATAGGTGGAAAAATGCGAGCCGTTCTACTTTTAGCATAATGGGCAATTGGTTGATTGTCTTGTTTGCTATTGTTTATAAAAGGTGCCATTGTATTCGTTTCAATAAAAGCGTTAACTCGCTGTAAAGGCCATGGCATATGACTAATATCGATGCGAATTAAATTCTTTTTCCCCGTCATCCATGAATGATAGCGCTCAACTAACCACGTTTCAAATGCATGGCTTTTTATCTCTCCAGCAATGGGCTCGAATGTAACATGAAACGATTCGTTCACTTTCGAGTTTCGGTGGTGACTAAAAAAAGAAAAGGCATTATCTATCCTGCTAAAAGTTATTTCTGCATGGCGATAAGGCAAAAAATGACCTATTGAAGAAATTTGAGCAATAAATGCACTACTTACATCTGAGCTAAAGAAATAGATTCCTTTCCTCTCTCTATAAGTCACATACGTACGGACATTTATTTGTAGAAAGGAACTTATTCTAAGAAAAGGAGGCATAAATCGTAATCTATTTCCTTTTACTTTAAAGAGTACGATGCCAAGCCATGCTGTATCATCATAGAGGTCAAGGTGCAATTCTTTTGGAATATGCTGCTGTAATTCATGTGGCGGTAACGGCCAATGCAAAAATACTACATCATGCCATTGTTGCGTTATTACCCATGGTTTCTTCGACATAATACAACGCCTCCCTGTTGAATCTAATTATTTCCAATAGGGGAGCCGTTCAAACTTACTACGAGCTTTTAATTATTCCGTATCCACCTGCTCATTTTCCACATATCGGTAATATAAATTACGTAATTCTGATTCTTTAAAAAGTCCTAAATGCATGCGCAATTGCGGATGTAATTTAATTCCTTTTGCTCGTAATTGCTGGACAAACCAACCTTTTGAATATTTATGCACCTTTCACAATCTCCTTTTCTTTTATTCATACATAGCGTATGCGCAGGAATGATGTGAGGTGACCTTCTTACGCCCCATGAACAAATAAAAAAACGAAGGGAAGTCCCCTCGTTGTGAATGATTATGTGCCGCAAAAAGTTTGATACGGACAGTCTGTTGGTTCTGGCAATGTCGTGTATTTCTCCTGCTTGGCAGAATCTACAAATGGATTTGCAAGAACCACAAGCAATCGTTCCATTACACTATAGTCATCATGTTCAACAGCCGCTTCTAATGCCTCTTCGACTCGATGGTTGCGAGGAATTACCGCAGGATTATTGTCTCGCATTAACTGTTGACAAGTCGCTTTTGATTCCTCTTGTCTGTCTAGCCTTGCCAACCACTTGTTGTACCAGTTTTCAAATTCTTTGATACCAAACAAGACCGTGTCCTCCGTTTTATCGAGGGTTAATGCACGAAATGTATTGGTATAGTCTGCCCGATGTTGCTGCATTAATCCAAGGAGTTCTTCAATAAGAGATTCATCCTGTTCCTCTTCGTTAAATAACCCTAGTTTCGCGCGCATTCCTGATATCCAATTCGTATAGTACAGCTGCGGATATTGTTGAATCGCTTCCTGCGCAAGATTAACAGCTTCTTCTGGATCTTCATGGATTAGAGGTAGTAGCGTTTCAGCAAATCGAGTTAAATTCCATCCGCCAATTTGTGGCTGATTACCGTATGCATAACGCCCTTGTCTATCAATAGAACTAAATACTGTTGCAGGGTCATAGGTATCCATGAAGGCGCATGGACCATAATCAATTGTTTCGCCACTAATGGTCATATTGTCTGTGTTCATGACCCCATGAATAAAGCCAACCAATTGCCACTTCGCAATGAGTGAAGCCTGACGCTTAATTACTTGCTGAAGCAGATATATATAGCGGTTTGGGACTCCGTTAAAATTGGGAAAATGACGCGCCAACGTAGTATCAGCTAAAATTCGCATCTCCTCTTCATTACCCCACTGTGCTACATATTGAAAGGTACCGACACGTAAATGACTGCTGGCAATACGTGTTAGAATGGCTCCAGGAAGTTCCTTTTCACGGATTATTGATTCACCAGTAGTCACCACGGCCAAACTACGAGAAGTAGGAATACCAAGTGCATGCATGGCTTCGCTGATGATATATTCTCGCAGCATCGGTCCCAGTGCTGCTCGGCCATCGCCACCTCGAGAATAGGGTGTTCTACCTGAACCTTTAAGTCCGATATCGAACCGATCCCCGCTAGGTGTTATTTGTTCACCTAGTAAAAGTGCTCTACCATCCCCCAACATATTAAAATGTCCAAATTGATGCCCCGCGTAAGCCTGTGCAAGTGGCAATGCACCATCCGGAACCTCATTACCAGCAAGCATCGCTATACCAGCTTCACTTTGCAACGAATCACTGTCCAACCCAAGGGCCTGTGCCACCGAATGATTAAGCACGACCAAATTCGGTGACTCCACAGGATTTAGACTGAGTGCAGTATAAAAAGTGTGCGGTAGACGAGCATAACTATTATCAAAATTCCAACCTATTTTGTTTTTTGTCATCTTATCTCCTTTAGTTCTTTTTCTTTTATTTTTCTACTTAAACATAAATCAATCCGTGGACATACTTTCCAAGAGTACAATCCTGCATAAACACAAAAACGCTTAACTTTCTATTAATTAGAATTTTAAGCGTTTTTATGTTGTTCTAGTTCATGATTATTACCGCACAAATTGATGTAAAGAAATACAATCGTTATCATCTGTTAAAAAATTCACTTGGAAATTCGCATCGCTGATTTCTACTATTGCAAAGCTTTTTTCCTTGCGACCACGTGGTTTTAATAAACTACCTGGATTAATAAACAGCACACCATCAATCATTTCAGCACCTAAAATATGAGAATGACCGAAACAGGTGATTTGCGCAGCGACTTCCTTTGCACGATAGGACAAAGACAAAATGGATGTTTTGACATTGAATAAATGACCATGTGTCACAAAAAATGCCACGTCGCCCACTTCAAATACCACTTCGTCTGGAAATGCTTTTTCTGCGTCACAATTACCTCGTACTTTTTTCATGCCTGTTAATGCGGTATGTGAAAAAGCAAGCTCACTATCCCCACAATGAATCACGGCATCCGCATTTGGATAAAAGCCACGAACTTTATCAATAACAAGACTGTCGCCATGTGTATCGCTCATAACTAAAACTTGCATGGATATCACCTCTTACTTTATAAGATTTGGCAATGTTTCCTTTAGCTTACGAATTGCATTTCCACGATGTGAAATGGCACCCTTTTCTTCTGCTGTTAACTCAGCCATCATGCGCTTTAAGCTTGGTACGAAAAAGATTGGATCATAACCGAAGCCATTTGTGCCACGTTTTTCGTGGGCGATCATACCTTCACATGTCCCAAATACGGTTGTCGTCTCAAAATTCGGACCTGCAATGGCGATGCAGCAGCAAAACCGTGCAGTTCGTTTTTCATCTGCAACACCCTGTAAATTCGCCAGTAACTTCACCATATTGGCCTCATCATCATGATCACCAGCGTAACGTGCTGAATAAACCCCTGGCTCACCATTTAAGGCATCTACTGCTAAGCCACTATCATCTGCAATGACAATTGTGCCTAGTGCTTTTGCCAGTGCCTCTGCCTTTAAGACTGCATTTTCTTCAAAGGTAGTGCCCGTCTCTTCTATTTCCATGTCTGGTGCAACATCAAACATCGTCACCACTTCATAACCAAGCGGCCCAAACAGTGCTTCAAAATCTTTGGCTTTTCCTTTATTTTTTGTCGCAATTACAACCTGTGTCATCTTAGCAGTCTCCTCCTACTTTGTTCGCTAGTTCTCCAAGTACTTCTTTTTGTAGTACGATCAATTCTTGAATACCTTTTTCACCTAATGCAAGTAGTTCATTTAACTCTTCTCGGGAAAATGTTGCTTCCTCGCCAGTACCTTGTAATTCTACATAACGTCCTGCCCCTGTCATAATGATATTCATATCTACAGCTGCTGCAACGTCCTCAACATAGTTTAAGTCTAAAATAGCACCTTGTTCCTCCACAATTCCAACGCTTGTGGCAGCTAAAAAATCGGTGATTGGGAATTTAGCGAGTTGTTTTTCTTCTGCAAGTTTGGCAATCGCCTGTGTCATCGCTACAAATGCCCCTGTAATCGATGCCGTACGCGTCCCTCCGTCTGCTTGAATTACATCACAGTCAATCCATACTGTACGTTCGCCAAGTGCCTCTAAATCGACGATAGCACGTAATGCCCGGCCAATTAGACGTTGGATTTCCATAGTTCGCCCGTTCACTTTGCCACGAGACGATTCGCGTGGCGTTCGCTGCGCTGTGGCACGTGGTAACATCGAGTATTCGGCTGTAATCCAGCCTTTTCCTTGTCCACGTAAAAAACCTGGTACTTTATCTTCAACTGTTGCCGTACAAATAACTTTTGTATTTCCTACTTGGATTAATACTGAACCTTCAGGATGCAGTAAATACTCGCTATCCATTTTTACAGGACGCATTGCATCCACAGTTCTACCATCATATCTTGTCATAATTTTTCGTGCCTCCTAAAATCTTTCGCGCACTTATTTTATCATATTTTACATCGATAAGACGATTAACTCTCTGCAATATATGATATTTATCATATAGATTGTATTACACTTTCTTCTACAATCCATTTTATTGTTCTGTTATAGTAAGGTGAATAAAGGAAGAGGTGACGGGTCATGCCACAATCCGCGGTTGAGCAAAGTAGTTATACTATTAAGGAAGAGTTTTGGAACGCCCTAACGCATGGAGTCGGTGCATTTTTAACAATTCCTGCTACCCTTTTATTAGTTCATAAAGCATTAGTTTCCGGTTCAACAACAGAACTCATTAGTTACATTATATTCGGCATTTCAATGTTCTGTTTATACTTAGCATCTACGCTATATCATTCCATTCCAACACATAAAGTATTACTAAAAAAACTAGATCACAGTTCCATATTTTTATTAATTGCAGGAACGTATACACCAGTTGCTCTGATTGCTGTTGGTGGACAGCTAGGCTTGACCATTTTTATTATCGAATGGGTACTCGCAATCATTGGTATCGTCTTAAAACAATTTTTCGTTTATCGCTTTAAGAAAGTTTCATTGCTTGTCTATATTGGTATGGGGTGGCTTATTGTATTCGTCTATAAACCATTAGTCACGTATATTTCGTTCGACGGCTTTATGACACTTTTAATCGGGGGCATTTTTTATACTGCAGGCACATTCTTTTATAAAAACAAAAAAATCAAGTACAATCATGCAATTTGGCATGTTTTTGTCATGGCAGGCAGTGCAGCGATGTTCGTAGCTGTGTACTTATTTATTTAAAGTTGAACCCTAAAACGGACAGTCTTACAATCTGTTCGTTTTTGATTTTGGGAAATAAAAAATCAGCCTAGCTTTCATAAGCTAAGCTGATTTTTATTTTAATGAAATACGTTTTATATCGAGTGTACCTTGCTCGAGCCAATTTTCTGCAATCGAACGGAAAATCGGTACAGAACCAGTTGCATAAAATTTATGAGCAGGCACAGCATCTGAATCTGCTAAAGTGCCATTATACGCAAGCATTTCTTGAACATCCTTTGCGGTTTCTTCCGCAGATGATAGCACGAAAACATCTTCTCCAACGGCAGCTTCTATTTGCTTTTGCAGAATTGGATAATGCGTACATCCTAAAATCACCGTATCAAATTGTTCATTTTTCAACGGTTTTAAACCTTCTGCGATTAATTTATTGGCAAATTCACCTTTATATTCGCCACTTTCTACAAGTGGAACGAATGTTGGACAAGCTAATGGAATGATATGTGTTGACGTATTCAGTGACACCAAGGCTTCCTCATACGCCCCACTTTTAATGGTTCCTTCAGTTGCAAGCACAACGACTTCATGTCGCTTCGTTTTCTTTACAGCTGCACGTGCGCCAGCATTAATAACGCCTAGTACCGGAAAAGGCATATTTCTTTGTAAACTTTCGAGTGCTACTGCAGTCGCTGTATTACAAGCAATGACGAGCATTTTGATATTCATTTTCTCAAGTGCTTTTGCCATTTGCCAAGTAAAATTCCGTACTTCTTGTCGAGTTCGTGGACCATAGGGACATCTTGCTGTATCACCAATATAATAAATCGTTTCGTTTGGTAATCGCTTCATTATTTCCTTTGCTACGGTTAAACCGCCTACTCCTGAATCAATAACGCCTATCGGGGCATTCATACTTTCCGCCTCAATCCTGTTTCATGTGTACATGTAGTTTTTGTAAATAGCTCGATAATTGCCCGACCTCTTGTTCATTAAACCCAACAAGCATCTCCTGCAAATACTGCTGTCTTTTTTCGATAACTTCTTGTATTATACGTTCGCCCTTTTCGAGAAGATGAACAACAACAACACGACGATCATTATCGTCACGCACACGCTTGACTAATTCATTTTTCTCCATCCGGTCCACTAAATCTGTTGTGGTACTAAATGCTAAGTATAAACGGTTTGACAAGTCGCCAATTGTAATATCACCAAGCTCTTCTAACCACTGTAATGCAACAAATTGTGGCGGCGTAATCGCATATTGTGAAACAATCTCTCTTCCTTTTTGTTTCACAATGGCCGCTATATAGCGTAATTCCTTTTCAACCGTTGCAACGGTTTCAGGTGAGTGCTTTGTTACTTCATCCGACATATAACTATTTCACTCCTAAAAATACGTTGAATAGTTCTATTTTGTCGTTTTTTTCACGAAATAGCAAGTGTCCATTAGTCTAATTTGAATTCTTCTAAGCGTAACAGCTCAATTAACGCCTGAGATCGATTCGTTACACCTAGCTTTTGAATTGTATTGGAAATGTGATTTCGCACTGTTTTTTCACTAATACCAAGTTGCTCTGCAATATCCCTCGTTGTTTTTTCAGCTAATAAAAGCGCAAATATTTCACGTTCTCGGTTTGTTAAAAGAGAACGATGATGAGAGCCATTCATTTTCAGTCACACCCTCCTCCCCCGCACGTATTGTAACTTATGTTAAGGAACGAGGAGCGGTGACGGCTATTTTCATGATTACCACGTGTTTGCACAAAAAATTTGGAAGTTGCTTCTATAAATTCGTTAATAATCATGTAATTGCACATCTTCATCTTCAAAATTGCCTCTCCAACAAAACAATCAGTAGAAAGTTAAATGACTGCTAAGGATGCTAAATGTTCCTTTTCTTCCTCAGAGATTGGTACACTCTTTCCTGTACGGGGATCCATTTGTACAACTGTACCACGTCCTGTGAAGCAAACTTCATCCTTTTGATTTTTAGCTAAGTAATGAATATCTATAGATGAATTACCAACTTTCGCTACTTTGGCAAAAACACGAAGGACATCGTCAAAGAAAACTTGCTTTACATAATCACATTGTAAATCAGCTACTATCGGAATGCCTTTCACACTTTCATCTATTTTTGACGGCATTAGTACACCTAGATGATGAAAATAATCGATACGCGCTTGTTCAAAATATGTAAAGCTAACTGTATTATTCATATGACCGAACATATCTGTTTCTGAAAAACGCACTCGTACCTCAATAAAAAATGAAAATTCCTGTGCCCACTCCTGAAAATCTCCAATATAACTTGCCTTCATGTTGTTCATCCCCTTTTTATTAATTCGCCTTCATGTTATTTAGCTGCATTGACTACAGCTAAAAACAATTTTTGTTTTAAAGTAGTCTTCAGCGTTGAGTGCGTGTCTATAAACCATTTATGCACTTGTAACACTTTTTAACTATATGAATCTATTCTTACATACTTAGAGCGTTGACCATGACATCCGCGTAAAACAACATCTTATAACAGTAGGTCGTAACTCATGCTAATTAAAGTTAAAATGAATACAAATTCATTATATAAGAAGAAACATTATTAGTATAGAAAGAATCTGATATTTCAGTGTTTTATTAAGGAATTCCCTCGTTTTATCCTTTACTTTCTAAAATATAGTATAAATAAAAACTCCCCTACACAATTTGTGTAAGGGAGTATAGCTTGTAGTCAATTAGTCAACAAAGTGGTCAGAACCGAAGAAGTTGCGGAACATTTGCACTGTAGTTGCACGGTTTAAAGATGCGATAGATGTTGTTAAAGGAATACCTTTTGGACAAGCAGCTACACAGTTTTGTGAGTTACCGCAGTTAGCAAGACCGCCGTCACCCATAATAGCATTTAAACGCTCGTCTTTAATCATTGCACCAGTTGGGTGCGTGTTGAAAAGACGTACTTGTGATAATGGTGCTGGTCCTATGAATGAAGCTTTTTCAGACACGTTTGGACATGCCTCCATACATACACCACAAGTCATACATTTAGATAATTCATAAGCCCATTGACGTTTACCTTCTGGCATACGAGGACCTTCACCTAAATCATACGTACCATCAATTGGTACCCATGCTTTAACTTTTTTAAGTGCATTAAACATGCGGTCACGGTCAACTTGTAAGTCACGAATAACTGGGAAAGTTTTCATTGGTTCAAGACGAACTGGTTCAGTCAATTGATCAATCAGTGTTGAACAAGATTGACGCGGACGTCCGTTGATAACCATTGAACATGCGCCACAAACTTCTTCTAGACAGTTCATGTCCCATGCTACAGGCGTTGTTGATTCACCAGAAGCTGTAGTAGGATTTTTTTGAATTTCCATTAATACAGAAATAACGTTCATACCATGACGATAAGGAACTTCGAATTTCTGCCAGTAGCCATTGCCACCTTGTGTATCTTGACGTAAAATTTCAACTTTTACCATTCTTCCAGTATTAGCTGCGATATCCATAATTCTTAGCCTCCTTAAGCAGAGTAGTCACGTTTACGTGGTGGGATTAATGAAACGTCAACTTCTTGGTACGTGATAATTGGCTCACCCGTAGTTGGGTCAAATTTTGCCATAGTCGTTTTTAAGAAGTTTTCATCATCACGTTCTTGGAAGTCTGGTTTGTAGTGCGCACCACGAGATTCGTTACGTAGTAGGGCGCCTTTTGTCATTACTTTCGCTAGGTAAAGCATGTTTTTCAGCTGACGCGTAAAGTGAGCACCTTGGTTACTCCATTTTTGCGTATCGTTGATGTTGATGTTTTCCCAACGTTTTAGAAGATCATCAAGTTTTTTCAATGTATCTTCAAGTTGGTCGTTGTAACGTACTACTGTCATAGTAGCTGTCATCATTTCACCAAGCTCTTTATGAAGCAAGTAAGCATTTTCTGTGCCATCCATTTTCATGATCGCATCCCACTTAGCTTGTTCTTCTTTTACGCGTGCATCATATACTTCTTGTGGAATATCTTCAGCATGCTTTTTAAGGTGTTTTACGTAATCTACTGCGTTTGGACCAGCAACCATACCACCATAAATAGCAGATAATAATGAGTTTGCACCAAGACGGTTTGCACCATGTTGAGAGTAATCACATTCACCTGCAGCAAATAAGCCAGGAATTTCAGTCATTTGGTTGTAGTCAACCCATAATCCACCCATTGAATAGTGAACAGCTGGGAAAATTTTCATAGGTAATTTACGTGGATCATCGCCTACGAATTTTTCGTAGATTTCAATAATACCACCAAGTTTAATATCTAATTCATGTGGATCTTTATGAGAAAGATCTAGGTATACCATGTTTTCGCCGTTGATACCAAGTTTTTGGTTTACACAAACGTCAAAAATTTCACGTGTTGCAATATCACGTGGTACTAAGTTACCGTATGCAGGATATTTTTCTTCAAGGAAGTACCAAGGTTTACCGTCTTTGTAAGTCCAAATACGTCCACCTTCACCACGAGCAGATTCTGACATTAGACGGTTTTTATCGTCCCCTGGAATTGCTGTTGGGTGAATTTGAATGAACTCTCCATTCGCGTATGAAGCACCTTGTTGGTAAACGATAGAAGCAGCAGAACCTGTATTGATAACAGAGTTCGTTGTTTTACCGAAGATAATACCAGGGCCACCAGTCGCCATGATTACAGCGTCTGCGCGGAATGATTTAATTTCTTCTGTACGCATATCTTGCGCAACGATACCACGACAAACGCCGTCAGGATCGACTATTGCACCAAGGAATTCCCAGTGCTCATATTTATTAACTAAACCAGCTACTTCGTGAGAACGAACTTGCTCGTCTAGTGCGTATAGTAATTGCTGACCAGTTGTTGCACCAGAAAAGGCTGTACGGTGCATTAAAGTCCCACCGAAACGACGGAAGTCAAGTAAACCTTCTGGTGTACGGTTGAACATTACACCCATACGGTCCATTAAGTGAATAATACCAGGGGCTGCATCACACATACCCTTAACTGGTGGTTGATTCGCTAGGAAGTCCCCACCGTATACTGTATCGTCAAAGTGAATCCAAGGAGAATCCCCTTCACCTTTCGTATTAACCGCACCATTAATTCCGCCTTGCGCACATACAGAGTGTGAGCGTTTTACAGGAACTAATGAGAATAAATCAACTTCAGTACCAACTTCAGCTGCTTTAATCGTTGCCATCAGACCGGCTAGACCGCCGCCGACAACAATTATTTTGCTTTTCGCCATGATTATTTCTCACTCCTCTTAAAAAATTGCAATGATTGCATGTCCTCTTTTAGTTTTCACGTACTTACACAAAAGCTAAAATTGCAGCCACACCCATAACACTTAGAATTACGAAAATAATGTTTGTTACATAAGTAGCAATCTTTTGAGCCTGAGGAGATTGTGTAATACCCCAGCTTACTAAGAATGCCCATAAACCGTTTGATAAGTGGAAAGTTGCTGATAAAATACCAACAATGTAGAATCCAAGCATGAATGGATTTGCAACAATATCTGCCATCATGTCATATTCAACGTGCGCTCCAAGTGCTTTTTGAATACGAGTTTGGAAAATGTGCCATGCAATGAAAATCACTAGGAATACACCAGTGAAGCGTTGTAATGAGAACATCCAGTTACGGTATGTGCTAAAACGACCTGTATTTGGTGTAGCTGTAAAAGCAATGAACACACCATAGAAAGCGTGGAACATTAATGGGATATAAATAATTACCCATTCCATTAGCAACAATAGAGAATGTGGAACTAATTCCATCGCCCCTGTTGCATCATTGTAAGCTTCTTCACCGCCAACAGCAGTGAAGTTTAATGACAAGTGGAACGCCAAAAACAAACCTACTGGTATGACACCAAGTAGAGAATGTAAGCGGCGCCATAAAAACTCTCGATCTTTCGACAAGACTGTTACCCCCCTTAGTACTTAAAATAGCACAACAAAAGAAGTCACCATTTTGTAAATGAAACTTCATTGACTGTGTATTTCATCATGGTACAATATTATGACATGTTTATTGTACTCTCAAGAGCTACGAGCGTCAAGGCAACTCGGAGTTTTTAATAGCCCTTATTAAAGTAATAATCTAGTACATGATGCGTCATTTTTTCTCGAAAAATCTATCTTTACTTTATCACTACCAAATTATAAGAAAATTCTAAGAAAGAAGGATATCAATGTTAAATACTCCATCTCCTACAATCTCATCATTTGGGTATGAGATAATTCGCGATCATATTCTATCTTCCATTCTTGGTAAACATGAAGATGAAGTGCTTTATTGGGCTGGAAAAGAGCTTGCTCGGAAGTTCCCCTGTAAAAGTCAAGAAGAACTTATCGCATTTTTCGCAGATGCCTGCTGGGGTACTCTAGAACTTACGAAGGAATCAAAGGATGGACGTATCTTCCATTTAACAAATGAGCCAGCACTTTTACAGCTTAGAAATCGAAGCTTTCGACTTGAAGCAGGATTTATAGCGGAGCAGATTCAGCAAGCAAAAGGCTATTTGACTGAGTGCTATGATGAAAAACGCGAAAAACAACAGCTTATAATGTTTACCGTCAAGTGGGATGTGAAGGAACGTATCATGAACACCATTCCGACAGAGTAATCGAATAAGGATTGTCATTCCATTAAATGGTGAATGGCAATCCTTTCTTACTTTAATATCACTATCAGCACTGTCTGAATATTCACTAAAGTTACAAATTGTTATAAACAAATTATACAGAATGCGTCCTTGATTTTCGACACACCCCCATTATCTATTCTTGAAGCGCTTCAGCTAAATTAAACTCCGCATGTAAAGCATTAGCTGCTTGAATCATATCGTCCTGTGGTACGACTACGGATACTTTAATTTCTGAGGTACTTACCATTTTCACAGGGATGCCCTCACGACGTAACCGATCAAACATACGTGCAGCAACACCTGGGTTGGACGCCATTCCCGAGCCAATAATCGAAACCTTCGCTAGGCCAACTTCAAAATCAGCAAAGCTAAAACCCAATGATAATTTACTATTTTCTAAAACGTGTAGAGCTTGTGCAAATTCCTCTTTCAAAATCGTAAAGGATACTGACGGCTTTAAGCCATCAATAATAGCTTGTACGATAATATCTACATTGATGCGATTCTCTGCCAGTACCGTAAACATATCTGCTAAGGATGCATCAGAATAAGCATCATACCCGACTGTTAAACGAATAATGTCTGATTCAAAAGCAACACCACGTACGATTAAATTTTTTTCCACTTCAACTTCCTCCTTTAATAAGGTACCTGTCACATCCAGCTCACACGAACGAATAATGACAGGGATTTGGAACTTCTTCGCGAGTTCCACTGCACGTGGATGTAAAATATGCGAACCTAAATTTGAAAGCTCTAACATTTCATCATACGAAATTTCCTTTAACTTTTTCGCGCCTAAAATATGATTGGGATCTGCTGTATAAACGCCTTCTACATTTGTGAAAATATCTACTCTTTCAGCATTGATTGCTGCAGCGATGGCAACCGCTGTCGTTTCCGCCCCACCTTTACCGAGCGTTGTAATATTCTGAGCCCCATCAATGCCTTGTTCACCAGCAACTACTACGATTTGACCCTGCGCTAAATGTTTTTCAATACGATTGACAGCAACGTCTCCAATGCGTGCGTTGCGGTGCTTGGCATCAGTTAGTAAGCCTGCCTGCCAACCGGTTAAAGACACTGCATCATAACCTGCTTCCTGAAGAGCAATCGCACATAACGCACTTGCAACTTGTGAACTTGTTGAAAATAGTACATCCAGTTCACGCTTTGAAGCATCGTCCGATAAATCGCGAGCCATCTTTGCTAACTCTTTTGCAGTACGTCCCATTGCTGATGTCACAACCACTACATCTAGTCCACGATTTTTTTCGGCAACTGCCTTTTTTGCGAACTCCTGAATACGATCTGTTGACGCTATCGCTGCTCCACCAAATTTTAGTACAATTCTCGTCATCGTTATCATTCTCCTTCTAACTCATTTACGCCTCAGTATAATTTGGATACGGATTGTGACTTGTACTGACAAAAGTCATTCTTATCAACTGCCACCTGTGCTCTAGCCAATATGAAGTTAATCACTTAGCTGTCGATACAAGTATCCTGTTGCTTTCGCTCAGATAGCTTACCGCAGTGAGGGCCGATTTTAGCGTACAATCCGCAACTGTATCTCCGCAGTCTAGCAAACCATTTTGGTATTCATCACCCACTTTGAGAAATTGAGGATACATGAATGATGTAAAAGAAACATGCTGGGAACATCAAAAAGGCAGCCCCACATAATGTGAGAGCTGCCTGCAACATGTACAATATAAAATCTTGCGCATGTGTGATAGCTCTCCGAAACATCAAGAATCGACAGTCTTACATCTCTTAAATGCAAAACCAGTAAAGTATCGGAAACAACGATACTCCACTTCGGCAAGCTTCCCTTTCGCACATCATCAAAGGGTTTGTCCACCCTCCAATATGCTACTATTTAACCTTGCACCTCTATCATCACTAAAATAGTGAATATAAACTTATATTTACGTTAGCATATGTCTAGTCCTTTGACAATGCCTCTTGCTGAAAATAAGCGTAAATATTACTTGCTAAATTAACGGGCATACCCGCTTCTTGTAATGCGAGCTCACTCGCCTCACGTATTTTCTTCACCGAGCCAAAATGCTTTAGCAACTGTTGTTTTCTCTTCGGTCCAATACCCTCAATGCCATCGAGTACCGATTGGATCGCATTTTTCTCGTGCTGTTGTCGGAGGAATGTAATCGCAAAACGATGCACCTCGTCCTGAATACGTTGTAATAAATAAAAGCCGTCGCTTGTACGTTTTAACGCTATTACTTCTGGAGGATCCCCAAATAAAAGCTGTGATGTATTGTGCTTATCATCTTTTGCTAAGCCAGCAATTGGCATGACTAGGCCAAGCTCATCTTCTAACACTTCTCGCGCAACTTCCATTTGCCCTTTACCACCGTCAATCAGTACTAAATCTGGCAATGGCAAGCCTTCTTTTAATACTCTTGTGTAACGACGACGAATCACTTCCTGCATTGCACCATAGTCATCATGCTTTGCAGCAGTGCGCGTTTTGTACTTACGATATTCTTTCTTAGCTGGTTTCCCATCAACAAACACAACCATTGCCGAGACAGCATCTGCACCGTGCATATGACTATTATCAAATGCCTCAATGCGTAGTGGCGCAGATATGCCCATTGCCTCACCGAGTGCCTCACACGCACCAATCGTTCGCTCTTCTTGTCGTTCAATGAGTTGGAACTTAGCCTTAACCGCAATTTCAGCATTTTTTGTCGCCAACTCGACCAGCTCTTTTTTCTGACCACGCTTTGGTGTAAGCACCTTCACAGCAAGTAAGTCCGTTAAAATTGTTGCATCAATGGACTGCGGAATAAAAATTTCTTTTGGCTTAATATGCTCAAGCTTCTCATAAAATCGCCCAACAAATGTTAAAAATTCTTCCTCTGCATCCTGGTAAATCGGAAAAATCGAAACATCTCGCTCAATCAGTTTGCCTTGTCGCACGAAAAAGACCTGCACACACATCCAGCCCTTTTCTACCGCATAGCCAAACACATCTCGGTTCGTCGTATCACTCGACACAATTTTTTGCTTTTGCATAACTGTATCGATATGAGCAATTTGATCGCGGAATTCCTTCGCCCGCTCAAACTCTAGATTTTCAGCTGCCGCAAGCATTTTCTCTTCAAGTTCTTTTTTTACAGCTTCAACCCCACCATTTAAAAACTTCGTCATATCCTCAATCATATCGTGATAAATTTGTGCATCAATGTCTTTCACACAAGGTGCTATACATTGTCCCATATGATAGTACAAGCAAACTTTGGACGGTAATTGCACACATTTTCTGAGTGGATATAAACGATCAAGTAGCTTTTTAGTTTCACTTGCAGCGTATGCATTTGGGTATGGGCCGAAATACTTCGCCTTATCTTTTTTTACCTTTCGAGTCGTAATAAGACGTGGATTTTTTTCATTTGTAATTTTTAAATATGGGTATGTTTTATCGTCTGTTAGCATGACATTGTATTTCGGATCGTGCAGTTTGATGAGATTAAGCTCTAAAATAAGTGCTTCTAGGTTTGACGACGTCACAATGTACTCAAAATCCTCAATTTCGCTAACGAGGCGTTGTGTTTTCCCCTCATGTGTCCCCGTAAAATAAGAGCGCACTCGGTTTTTAAGTATTTTGGCCTTTCCTACATAAATAATCGTGCCTTGCCTATCCTTCATCAAATAGCAGCCAGGCTGATCTGGTAAAATGTCAAGCTTGCGTTTGATTAAATCATTCATCGCCTACCTGCCCCCCCTTTTCTTACATTATATAACGAAAAAAAGCCAAGCACATCAATAGATGGCCTGGCTTTCCTTTACTACTTATTAAGCGTGTTTAGCGATGAAAGCTTCTAGCGCTTCTTTTGGTTGGAAACCAACTGTTTTGTCTACTAACTCACCATCTTTAAATAACAGTAGTGATGGGATAGACATAACTTGGTATTGCGCTGCAGTACCTTGGTTGTTATCTACGTCTACTTTTACGATTCTAGCTGCGTTCCCTGCAGCATCCATTTCTTCAAGAACTGGTCCAATCATTTTACAAGGTCCGCACCAAGCAGCCCAAAAGTCTACTAGTACTAACCCTTCTTTAATATCATCTTGGAAAGTTGCATCTGTTGCATGTACAATTGCCATTTGAAATCCTCCTTAAACTTACTATGCTTGTAGTATAGCATGGATAAATTCACTTGAGCGAACAATCTGCCTTGACTGCATAATTTATGAAAAACAAGTATAAAAGAGTCGAAAAAGGCATTATGTTGAATTATTATTTAGCCGAATTTCCTTGATAACGTCCCTTATATACATAAGTTAAAGTAATAAAAATGTAAATGGCTAATGTAATACCTGTTACGATAATAGATGTTGTAAAAATAATGCCAATCAGAATTGCACTTAAGGCGATAATTGCTATCCAAGTTGTATAAGGAAACCATTTTACTGCATAAGCACTTGTTTTTTCTGGCTGTTTTTTACGTGATTTCACATGCGCAATCGCAATAATTAACCAAATAAATAACACAGTGTATCCCAGTGAACCCATCAGAAAGTCAAAAGTTTTGCTTCCGGCAAATAAAGAAATGATTACGCCCATATATAAAGCTAACGTACACATCAATATAGCATATACCGGCACTTTCCTTTTCGATAAATGAGCAAAGATTTTAGGAATACGCCCGTCCACAGCCTGTGTATATAGAACGCGTGATGAACCATAAAGGCCAGAGTTCATAGATGAAATAATTGCGAGTATAACAACAGCGTTCATAATATGGTCGGCCCCTGGAATACCAATCATTTTAAATACCATTACAAACGGGCTTTCTGATACGCCATTTACTTCATTCCAAGGAATTAAGCTAACGATAATGAAGAAAGGCAGTAGATAGAAGGTCACAATACGTACTAATGTACTGCGCACAGCTTTGGGTACTACTTTCTCAGGATTTTTCGTTTCAGCTAACGTAATACCAATAATTTCAGTACCACCATAAGAGTAAATAACCACAAGCATTGCAGCTATTAGGCCCGTTGAACCGTTTGGAAAGAATCCACCGTGCTCCGTTAAATTAGAAAAGCCAACAGCTGTATGATTGCCAAAAGTAACAAGCAATAAAACTAATCCTGCTATGATAAACACCACAATAACGGTAATTTTAATTAAGGCAAGCCAATATTCTGTTTCTGCAAAAACTTTTACTGATAATAAGTTAATGGCTGTAACTAACACCGAGACGGATAGGGCAAGTATCCAAATCGGATAATGTGGCAACCAATATTGAATGAAAATGGCCGCAACTACGGATTCCGCCGCAATATTTAACACCCACATTTTCCAATAAATCCAATCTAGAAAATAAGCTGGATACTTTCCTAAAATTGATTGTACTAAATCTCTAAACGTTCTGGCCTCATGATTACGAACGGCCATTTCTGCTAAACCTTGCATAACAAATAATAGAATAATACCACCTATTAAGTAAGCAAAAAGTACTGATGGCCCTGCCATATCAATAGCTGCACTGCTCCCTTTAAATAACCCTGCACCAATGGCACCACCTAAAGCCATCATCGTAATATGACGTGAGGTCATTGTTCTTTGTAATTTCTGGTTGTCTTTTTCCATTTCCTTACCTCCTAAAATCAAAAAAGGCATATCGTCTGTTCCTTCATTATCAAATGAAAGAAGAGACGATATGCCTAAAGCAAACCGCGGTACCACTCTAATTGGTTCTATAAGAACCCTACTTAAAAACCTTGTAACGAAGGTTAACCGTCAAACAAATAGAATAATCTGTTAATTCTATTTATCTTACCACTCCTAGGCAAGTTCAAAGTCTTATTGGACTACGTTGCACCATCCCGCAGCTCTCTTTACCAAATAATGAGCTTTTACTACTCCTAATCTTTGCGTTTCAAAACATTATTATTGAAAAATTTAATTATTATCCATCACTATACGGCCTTATATTAATTGTGTCAATATTTTATTTTGCAATAATTTTCAAAACCACTACAGACTTGCTCAAACATTATGCTAAACGATGAATTACACAAAAAAAGCAGGGAAGATAAATCCTCCCCGCGCAACATGTATAAAACGACTAATTATGCATTCACTTTTAACGCTTTAAATTCCTCAATCAGAAGCGGCACTACTTCGAATAAATCGCCTACAATCCCATAATCTGCAACTTTAAAGATATTTGCCTCTGGGTCTTTATTAATGGCAACGATTACTTTTGAATTCGACATACCTGCTAAGTGTTGGATTGCTCCAGAAATACCAGCTGCAATGTAAAGATCTGGTGTTACAACCTTACCAGTTTGACCAATTTGTAGTGAGTAATCACAGTATTCGGCATCACATGCACCACGTGAAGCACCAACTGCACCACCAAGTAAATCTGCTAGTTCTTTTAACGGTTCGAAACCTTCTTCAGATTTCACACCGCGTCCACCAGCAACAACTACTTTCGCCTCAGAAAGATCTACACCTTCTGTAGATTTACGGACAACCTCTTTAATGATTGTACGTAGGTTAGTAATTTCTACAGCTACAGCAGACACATCACCTGATTTACCCGCTTCTTTTTCTAAAGGTGCAATATTGTTTGGACGAATCGATGCTAACACAACGCCGTCTTTTATTTTTACCTTTTCAAAAGCTTTACCAGAATAAATTGGGCGAATGAATACTACATCATCACCAGCACCTTCAATTGTTGTTACGTCAGATACAAGACCTGCTTGTAATTTACTTGCAATTTTTGGTGACAAGTCTTTACCATTCGCTGTGTGTCCAAACACGATACCAGTTGGATTTTCTTGCTCGATTACAGCTAGTAAAGCTTGACCATAGCCATCTGATGTATATTGTTTTAAATGTGGATGTTCCACTGTTACAACACGATCAGCACCATACTCGAATAATGGACCTGTAAGATTTGCTACAGCATCCCCTAAAAGAACACCGACAACTTCGCCGCCATCAGCGATTTGTTTGGCAGCAGCAATTGCCTCGAAAGATACGTTACGTAAGCTTCCTTCACGAACTTCACCTAATACTAATACTTTTTTTGACATAGTACATTCCCTCCGTTACCCTCTAAGATTCGATTTACATCATCAACTACACCTTGGCGTTTATCATTCGGATTCTAAATTGTATTTAGGCCTGCACGAGGACCGGCATGATGTCGATCCTTTCGGTATAGCCACAAGTCATGGCGTTGGAAGCAGTGTAGATTAGTTAGCCGATATCGCTTAAAAGCAATGTATGTAGGCTAACACCCTAAATGGATTCCTATTAAAATCTGTAACACCCGTCCAAGGCTTGATCTTCATTCATTTGGTGTTGGAAACCCACTGCAAAACTCTCTTCATGTGAGAGTCCTCTGTAGCTGATGCTACGCTTTCGCCACAAAATATGCTGAATGAAAATTAATGACTTAAACTACTTTTGCCTCTGTATGAAGTAGGTTTACTAGCTCCTTAACTTGTGCAGAAAGTTCGCCTTCAAGAATGCGTCCTGCAGCTTTTTGAGCTGGTAAGTAAATGTCTACTGTTTCTACTTTTACTTCTACATCATCTTCATCGATATCTAAATCATCTAACTCAAGCTCTGCAAGCGGTTTCTTTTTCGCTTTCATGATACCTGGTAAAGATGGGTAACGTGGCTCGTTTAAACCTTGTTGAGCTGTTACTAAAAGTGGTAAAGATGTCTCAATTACTTCTGAATCACCTTCGATATCGCGCACGATTTTTGCAGATGTGCCATCAATTTCAAGGTTTGTAATTGTTGTTACATAATTGATGCCTAATAAATCAGCCACTCGCGGCCCTACTTGACCAGAACCACCATCAATGGCAACGTTACCTGTTAAAATAAGGTCTGCATCTTTATCTTTTAAATACTCAGCTAAAAGGTAAGCTGCTGCATTTTGATCTAATTCATCTATTTCATCTTCTGTATTAATAAGCACCGCTTCGTCAGCGCCCATTGCTAGAGCCGTACGTAATTGCTTTTCAGCATCTTCGCCACCAATTGTGACAACGGTTACTTTACCGCCTGCCGCATCACGCACTTGGATAGCTTCTTCAATTGCGTATTCGTCATAAGGGTTAATGATGAATTCTGCGCCATCCTCTTGAATTTTCCCACCTGAAACAACGATTTTTTCTTCTGTATCAAAAGTACGTTTAATTAATGCAAAAATGTTCATAAATCCATACCTCCTGAAACGTTTTTTAATTTCTAAGTAAACTTATAAATATTATATATTTTCAGTATCGATAACCCCCTTAAGTTTGCTATCGATACTGATGGAATACTATTTGCCAGTAAATACAGGCTCACGTTTTTCGATAAATGCTTGAATACCTTCCTTAGCATCTTCAGTAACAAATACCGTACCAAAGGATTCAGCTTCTACTTCAATACCTTCATAGAATGAAGCCGGCTTAGCGTATTGCAAAGCTTGAATGGCTGCTTTTAAAGCAATCGGACTCTTTTTGGCAATTTTTTTCGCAACCTTTAATGTCTCTTCGAGTAAGGCTTCATCTGTAAATGCTCTGTTTGCTAAGCCCCATTGTACGGCTTCTGAACCTGAAATAGGCTCACTTGTAAACATCATTTCTGCTGCTTTCGCAACACCCACATAACGTGGTAGACGTTGTGTTCCACCAAATCCTGGAATAAGACCGAGTTGTAGTTCAGGCAATCCTAATTTCGCAGATTCCGTCACAAAGCGCATATGGCAACTCATTGCTAGTTCAAGTCCACCACCAAGTGCTGCACCGTGAATTGCTGCAATAACTGGCTTTGAAAATGTTTCAACACGTTCAAATACTCGTTGCCCATTGCTTGCTAATTTAGTGAACGCTGCGCCCGATTCAACTTCTGTAAACTCCTTAATATCTGCACCCGCTGAGAAGAAACGGCCTTCACCGTGAAGCACAAGAACACGGACAGTATCATCGTTTTCTACGGCATCTAGTACAGCATTTACTTCTGTAATGATTCCGCGAGATAATGCATTTGCTGGCGGACGAGCAATCGAAATAATTGCTACGCCTTCTTCAACTTTCCAACTTAGAAATTCCATTTCTCCACATCCCTTTACGCTTTAATGCCGTTCAGGATTAACGCCTGAACCTTTGGAACCTGTTCTATCAAATCGTATCGATAGTCATTCATAACCCACGACGTAATGGTTTCATCAATGGTTCCAAACACCATTTGACGTGCCAAGCGTACATCCATCGTTTGATTGAACTCACCTGATAGCATGCCTTCAATTAAAATTTGATCAAGCAATTGTAAATACTCTCTTAATACTGCATTGATCTTTAGTCGTAAATCTTTATTTGATTGTCGAAGTTCTAATTGTGTGACAGTTGCTAGGTATCGATCAGTCGCTAGAACATTAAAATGATTTTCAATCATTCGTGAAAGCTTGTCTCTCGACGTACTTCCATTTTCTATTATATCTTGTAAGGACTCTACAAAAACAGCCATTTTTTCATTAAAGACAGAAATTAATATATCTTCTTTATTTTTAAAATATAAATAGATTGTTCCGTCGGCCACCCCTGCCTGTTTGGCGATTTTCGATACTTGCGCTTGGTGATACCCATTTTCTGCAATAACGATGACAGCTGCATCAACAATTTGCTTATACTTAGGCTTATCTCGTTTCACTTTTAAATCACCACCTAGAAAAAACATACCCACGCCTACTTACATTCCTATCAGCAACAATGAAGGATTCGACTAAGCTGTAACTTATTGTCTATCCACAAAAGTTGAAGAACTTGAAATGAAGGTACATATACACTTTTATCAGCGTATTAAAACATTATGGAGGATGCGGCGTGATTACCTATTAAATAAAAAATATGAAAATATGAATGGTCATTCATTCATATTTTCATATTATATTCTACATCCACGCTTGTCAATACTTTATCACGTAGTTATTTTGCTTCTTTAGTCGCCATTTTTGTTTTTTCTTCTTCCACTAATGTACGACGTAAAATTTTGCCGACCGCCGTTTTCGGTAGCTCATCTCGGAACTCGTAATAGCGCGGTACTTTAAAGGAGGCTAAATGTTGTCGGCAATATTTATTTAATTCGTCCTCGGTAATCGAATATCCTTCTTTTAATACAATATAAGCTTTTACCGTTTCTCCGCGGTACGGATCTGGAATACCTGCTACCACGCATTCCTGAATTTCTTCACGTTCGTATAATACTTCCTCAACCTCTCGAGGATAAATATTAAAACCACCCGCAATAATTAAATCCTTTTTTCGGTCGACTACATAGAAAAAACCATCTTTATCCATATAGCCTATATCACCCGTTAAGAACCAGCCATCTACAAACGTCGCAGCTGTATCTTCAGGACGATTCCAATAACCTTTCATGACTTGTGGCCCTTTCACTGCGATTTCGCCAACCTCACCTACCGGAAGCTGCTCCGTATCACCTGTACGTAGAATTACCGAATCGGTATTCGGCCAAGGCAGGCCAACAGAACCGATGACACGTTTACCCCAAATGGGTGTCGCGTGCGTAACGGGAGAGGTTTCTGTTAAACCATAGCCTTCCACTAGCTTGCCTCCTGTTACTTCTTCAAACCGCTCCTGTAGCTCGACTGGCAATGAAGCAGACCCACTCAGACATGCCTTAATAGACGATAAATTGTACTTCGCAATATCTGGATGATTTAATAGACCAATATATAGCGTAGGTGCACCTGGGAACAACGTTGGTTTTTGTTTATCAATCGTTTTCAAGGCTGTTTCTGCATCAAATTTCGGTAGCAGCACCATTCTATTTTGCGTGAACACCGATAACAACATCACAGTTGTCATTCCGTATACATGAAAGAACGGAAGCACGCCCATAATCGTCTCTTCCCCATGTACACATTTATACATCCATGCATCGCACATTGTCGTATTGGCAATTAAATTTTTATGAGTCAGCATTACACCTTTTGGGAAGCCCGTCGTACCTCCTGTATATTGCAACAATGCTAAGTCTTCTTCAAAATCAAACGGAATATCGATCATTTTCACGGGCGCCGATCGCATGATTTCTATAAATAAATGATTTTGTCCGCTATGCTCAACCTTCACACTAAAGCCATATTGCTTCTTTTGAATAAAAGGATACACTAAGTTTTTCGGGAATGGTAAGTAGTCTTTAATTGCTGTTACAATGACGTTTTCAAGAGCCGTTTCTTTCATGATTTTCATCACGCGTGGATACAATATATCCATTACTAAAATAACTTTCGCTCCCGAATCAGCCATCTGATATTGTAACTCTCGTTCAGTATAAAGTGGATTTGTCTGTACAACAACTGCCCCCGCATACATTGCTCCATAGTAAGCAATCACACTTTGTGGTGTGTTTGGTAGCATAATAGCCACACGATCACCTTTTTCCACCCCAAGTGATTGTAAATAGTTTGCGAACCTTAGTGCAGACTCATATAGCTCGGTGTACGTCAAATCCTTACCCATGAAATGAATCGCAACTTTGGAAGGATTCTTTTTATAGGCACGTGTCAAAAACTCTTGCACAGGAATTTCCTCAAACGTTAAAGACGATGGTACTTCTTCAGGATAATTTGCTAGCCATGGTTTTGCTGTCATACGTCCTCTCCCCTTTGTCCCAAACTTTGTAAATTCTTATTTTAATTATAATGAAAAAGGAATACAGTTTCAAACACAAAATAGAAAATAAATGTATTTTCGATTAATTATTATGCAATTAACAACATTTTTATGACAACACCATGAAGGAGATTTACGTTGATCCCCCTTATGAATACTCATTCATTCTTACTTTTTTATGCAAATGCTATACCTAAAATTTCTATAGTCGAAAAATAATTATTTAAGCGAGGGAATAATATTATTAAGAGAATATTATTGGAGAATGGTAGAATTATGCGATATGGCCGATGCTTTGATGTGGTGTCTGCGCACTGTGACGTAAAAATGTAAGCGATGACTGACTGGATATGAGCAGCGGTTGTACTACCCGAGCGGTAACTGACTGTCTGTACCTGAGCGATGCTTGGGACTACCCTAGCTCTTGTGTCTACCTGAGCGGTAATGGGCTTTACCTGAGCGATTCTTGTGGCTTCCCGAGCGGTAATGGCCTTTACCTGAGCGATTCTTGTGGCTTCCCGAGCGGTAATGGCCTTTACCTGAGCGATTCTTGTGGCTACCCGAGCGGTAATGGCCTTTACCTGAGCGATTCTTGTGGCTTCCCGAGCGGTCATGGCCTTTACCTGAGCGGTTCTTGTGGCTACCCGAGCGGTAATGACCTTTACCTGAGCGGTTCTTATGGCTACCCGGGCGGTAATGACCTTTACCTGAGCGATTCTTGTGGCTACCCGAGCGGTAATGACCTTTACCTGAGCGATTCTTGTGGCTACCCGAGCGGTAATGGCCTTTACCTGAGCGATTCTTGTGGCTACCCGAGCGGTAACTGGCTTTACCTGAGCGGTACCCGTTACTTCCCGAGCGGTAACTGGCTTTACCTGAGCGGTACCCGTTACTTCCCGAGCGGTTCCGCGCTTCACTCGAGCGATCCGGGGCCATGATTTGATACTGACCTTCACCTGAACGATACCTACAACTCCCTGAGCGGCGCTAGCCCTACAGACAGATAAAAACGCATCCTCAGAAAGAGGATGCGCTTTTCAATTTAAATAGTCAACATATAGTAGACACCGACTAATAAAAATGCGATGCAGACAACAATTAGTATTTTCGCTAATTTTTCCATCTCATTAAACTCCTATGCAATACTTGCCCCAATAACGAACGATAGACCAACTGAAATGGTGAAAGAAATGAAGCCAACCGAGCGATTGTCATTTGCAATTTCCTGATCTACATTAAAACGCGGTGTCATAAATTCAAATAAGAAATAGGCCACGATCAATAATGTAAAACCAAAAAGTCCCCATCCAATCATTTCGCTCAATGTACTGTGGCGTGCAATCGAGTAGCGAAAAATATTACAAATCCCTAATATCTTCCCACCAGTTGCCAGAGCCACTGCAACATTTCCATTTTTAATTTCTTCCCAATTTTTATATTTCGTAACGACTTCGAACAATGCCATCGAGACGACTAAACATAAAACAACAACACTAAAATATCCTGCTGTTTCGATAATTGGATATCGCCAAAAGCTAGAATTTAGCATTTTCTCCGTCCCCTTTACTTCTGATATTCGTACCTCGTACCATGTGCTAATCGTCGCTTCTGTCTTTTCAACGTCTGCAAATACAGTTATCAAGACTCCTCTTAGTTAACGTTTTGTCCATGCAATAGCTTAGCAGCGACTACAAGCAAGTACGAATACACTTTTCTCATCTATTTCAATTCTACGACCGTGACCCCAAAGCCACCTTCCCCTGTCTCACCAAAGCGGAAGGATTTTACACGTTTATGCTTTTTCAAGTAGCTTTGAATACCTTGACGTAACGCACCTGTTCCTACACCGTGGATAATGGATACTCGCCCATAGTTTGCAAGTAGCGCATCATCTATATATTTTTCAGTACGCATAATTGCATCCTCAAATCGCTCACCTCGTAAATCTAACTCTAACTTCACATGGCTATCGCGGTTCTTCACGCCCGCAACTCGATGAATAGGTTCTTTCTCAGGCTTAATGTATTCAAGGTCACCGTCTGCAATTTTCATCTTCAAAATACCCATTTGCACAACCCATTCAGAATCCGATACTTTTTCTAGTAAAGTACCTCGTTGTCCATAGCTTAACACCTTTACCTCGTCCCCGACAACTAAGTTTTGTGCACGAGCCTTTACTTGAGCTGCTTTTTTTAGCACTTTATTGTTTTCGAGTGGTGTTGCATCCTCCAAACGTTTGCGCGCTTCAATAAGTTCATGTTCTTTCACAACTTGATTAGCGTTCTTACGCATATCTCGAAGTTCCGCAATGATGGTTTCTGCCTCTCGTTTCGCTTCATCGACAATTTTACGTGCTTTTTCCTTTGCTTTTTTGTCGAGTGCTTCTTTACGCTCTTCGTAGGATTGTAGCTTGTCCTGTAGCTCTTTTCGTAAGACTTCCGACTCTAAAAGTAAATCATGAGAGCGTTCTGCATCATCCTCTGATTGGCGTCGCGTCTCTTCAAGGGAGGCAATCATCGACTCAACTTCATGGCGGTCAGTGCCTGTGAAACTTTTCGCACGATCAATAATGGATTCAGGTAAACCAAGTCGACTTGAGATTTCAAACGCGTTAGAGCGACCAGGCACACCTATAAGTAAGCGATAAGTCGGGCTCAGTGTTTCTATATCAAATTCTACACTTGCGTTTGCCACACCTGGACGATTGTAGCCGTATGCTTTTAATTCTGGGTAGTGTGTTGTTGCCATAACACGTGCTCCACGACCATGTACTTCATCTAAAATTGAAATTGCTAGGGCTGCCCCTTCTTGTGGATCAGTTCCTGCACCTAATTCATCGAAGAGAACCAGTGATACGTGGTCAAATTTTTGCAAGATATCAACAATGTTCACCATATGAGATGAGAAGGTTGAAAGTGATTGCTCAATCGATTGTTCGTCCCCAATATCTGCAAAGAGTTGCTCGAACACGGCTAGCTCTGAGCCATCTAGAGCTGGCACTGGTAAGCCTGCCTGCGCCATTAATGTACATAAACCGACTGTTTTTAAAGTAACGGTTTTACCACCTGTATTGGGTCCTGTAATGACAATTGCTGTAATGTCTTTACCAAACTCTATGTCGTTTGCGACCGCCGTTTCAATTGGCAGCAGTGGATGGCGTGCTCGCACAAGTCGAATATAGCCGTCCTTGTTCATTTTAGGCATCGTGCATTTGTTTGCTTGACCGTATTTACCCTTGGCTAAAATAACGTCGATTTCACCTAATATTTTTACTAAATTAAATACATCGGGTGCAACTTCCTCCACCATAGCACTTAGAGCAAGTAAAATGCGTTCAATTTCAGCTTGCTCCTTCATTTTGAGACGATGAATTTCGTTATTCGCTTGCACAACCGAATCTGGTTCGATGAAGAGTGTTTGACCAGAAGACGATTGGTCATGCACAATACCACCATAATGATGGCGGTATTCTTGTTTGACAGGAATTACAAAGCGGTCATTACGAATCGTCACGAGTGCATCAGAAAGCATTTTAGTGGCATTGCTACCACGTGTAAGGCTTTCTAGTTTAGAACGTACTTTAGCCTCTTCTGAACGGAGTGATTGACGTATAGTGCGCAGTGTTTGACTTGCTGAATCTAATACAGTGCCATTGTCATCAATACAGTTATTAATTTCATGTTGCAAACCTGTTAGTACTGGCATCGCTTCTTTTTTAGCAATGAAATGTGGAATCTCTATAACTTCATCTGATTCTATATCCTCGATGAAATTGCGCAGAATACGACTTGCTCGAATCGTACTTGATATTTCCATTAATTCCAGCGCTGACAACATGCCACCGATTTGTGCACGTCTTGCCGCAGGGCGTACATCGAAAATACCGCCCATTGGCACATTACCTTTAACTCGTAAAATGGATAAACCCTCATCCATTTCTTCTAGTAATTTTACTACTTTTTCAAAGTCCGTTTGTGGCACAAGGTCATCAATGGCTGACTTGCCTATTGATGACGTACAATGTGTTGCCACTTGTTGGCGTACTTTATCATATTCTAGTGTTTTCAATGCGCGTTGTGCGATCACTGAGAACACCTCCTCAACCTATTTATTTCGTCGAATGAACGCCTCGAACTGTTCACGCGTCCATGTATTGACAATCATATCTTTTTTCAACCATGCTTTATTTGCATAGCGTACGCCAATATCCATAAAGCGTAAATGCGCAATATCATGTGCATCGGTATTGATTGCTACAGGTACACCTGCTGCTACTGCCATTTCTAAATGCTCGACACATAAATCAAGACGATATGGATTAGCATTTAACTCTAAAATTTTACCATACTCTTTCGCCCATGCAATTAACTGCGCCATATCTGGATTATAGCCAGCTCGATCCTCAATAATGCGACCTGTTGGATGGGCAATCATATGGACATAAGGGTTTTGCAACGCTGTGTGTAACCGAGCCATGATTTTATCCTGTGTTTGTGTGAAACTAGAATGAATCGAAGCAATGACGAAATCTAACTCTTTAAGTACGTCATCATCAAAATCTAGCGAACCATCTGGTAAAATATCCATCTCAGTTCCTGCATATAAATAGAAGTCTGGATGCTCTTCGTTAAACGCTTCAATCTCTACACGTTGTTTCATAAGTCGTTCAGGCGTTAAGCCATTTGCCACCTTTAAATACTGCGAGTGATCGGTAATAACGCTGTATTGATAACCTCGTGCTATTAATGCTTCGCCCATTTCCGCAACCGAGTACGCTCCATCCGACCAAGTTGTATGCATATGCAAATCCGCTACAATTTCGTCAAGCGTTACTAAATCCGTAATTTCATCTGTACGGTCAAACTCCGTTGTTCCCGTACGTAAGCTAGGTGAAATAAAAGGTAAATCAAAATGGGCAAAGAATGCCGCTTCGTCCGTAAATGTCAGCACAGAACCATCAGACTGTTCTACACCGTACTCACTTATTTTCTCACCACGTGCCTTTGCAATTTGACGCATACGTACATTATGGTCTTTTGAGCCTGTAAAATGATGCAAGGCTGTTGCATACTCTGCATCCTTCACTAATCGAAAATCAACACTAACTGGCTCATCTAAATCTAAAATGACAGAAATTTTCGTATCACCGGCAGCCACTACCTCTTGTATTACGAGGGCACGCAGTAATTTTTCACGCACAACCTCAACTGCCTCCGTCACTACGATAAAATCGATATCTTTACTTGTTTCTGAAGCGCGACGGAAACTTCCAGCAACTGAAAAGCGTTCCACTTCTTCCATACTACCGAGAAGTGCTTCAATTTGTAAAACGACAGGCTCCAATTGCCAAATCGGCAAACGCTCCGAACGATTTGCAAAGTTCGCAAGCTCTTTTAAAATCTTTTCTTCTGTTTTTGCTGCAAAACCTGCTAGCTCGCGTACCTTACAAGCCTCACATGCCGCCTGTAAGCTTTCTGCTGAGTCGATGCCTAGCTCTTGATGAAGCTTGGCAATTTTTTTGCCACCTAAACCTGGTAACTTCAGTAACGGCAGTAATCCTTTCGGTACGATGTCTTCTAATTCTTTTAACAGGCTCGATTCACCTGTTGCTATAAGATCCTCAATAACTGCAGCTGTGCCTTTACCAATGCCCTTAAGCTTCGTGACATCTTCCATTTCACTCAGTGAACGCTCGTCCCCTTCAAGTGCCGCCGCTGCTTTTCGGAAGGCAGAGACCTTGAATGGATTTTCACCCTGTAATTCCATGTATAATGCTATTTTTTCTAGTGTACGAATAATCGTTTTTTTGTTCATTGGTAATTCCTCCTATCGTAAAAACACTTCCCTCAAGTCCGAGAGAAGTGCATAGTTTGCTATTGCCTATCCATTACACCAAGGCACAGTTGTACCTGTCACTTTGCTTTCGTTTCAAAAAACATCTCAGAAGATGCTTCGTACTTACACCGCTTTCTCACAGAATCAATGCGCACTCACTTCGAATGACGCCCGATACCAGTTAGAAATTCTCAGCTTTATGATGAGTGGAGATAAATATACCACCAGTTTTGGAACATCTTTGTGATAATCGGTGTATGCTCCAGTATGAGTCCGGATAACAACGACTTCGACATTAAATTTTGAATCATATCAATTGGCAACAACGCCAGAATATACAAAATAATGAACATAATTAAATAATTTTCAATCATGCCAAAAAGTGCTCCAAGCCAACGATTCATTGTACCTAAAACAGGTAAATAGGCAATAAAATCAAATATAGATGCCACAATTTGTAATGAAATCTTCACCGCAAAGAAAATAACCGCAAACGCAACTATACGGTAAAACGTGCGATCTAAATCCAAGCTATCAATAACTACTCCAAGACTTCCGGAATCTGTTACGCCCGGATATGGCACCCAAAACACAAATTTCTGTGCTAATGGCTTATAATAGATATACGCAACAATCAGGGCAACTACAAAGCTGACAATATGCATCATTTGTACGATAAAGCCACGTTTTGCCCCAACAATTAGTCCAACCAATAGCACCAATAATATAATTAAATCTAGCATTCACTTCAACCCTTTAATTTTTTCAATTCTTCTTCTAGTATTTCCATTTGCTCTTTTAAGAGTAAATAATCGTGCACCGTATTTACTGCTGTTAGGACCGCTAATTTCGCGCTATCAAGTGAGGGATTATGTAAACTCATTTCGCGCATACGGTCATCAACAATCGAAGCGACAAGTCGCATATGTCCAATAGATTCAGAGCCGACCATTTTATATGTATGACCATATATTTCCACAGAAATTTTATTCTTTTCTTGATTTTCCATAGTCGCACCCTCCAATAAAATCTTTTTGCTCACGATTTTATTCAGTAGTGAGCAACATCCACACAAAAAAGCTATTTATTATCATACCATGAAAGGTATAAAATTGTGAACAACGAGGACAGAAAGGAACGATTAAATGTCAAATATTGTACTTTTAATTTCAACAACTATGCAAAAAGAGGTAATCTCTTTTTACGCAAGCAATTTAGTAGAACGTAAAGCACCCGGGGTGGTATTCGCTGCCAAACTATCGGATACAGCCATCACTTTGTATAAATCAGGTAAATTAATGTTTCAAGGAAGCGGTGCAGATCGAGAAGCGGCACGTTGGGGTAGCGCCCAAATTGCGAATACTCCAAAATCATCCTCTATTGGAGCGAAGGGTGACGTGCTGCCAGACGGTTTTGCTTCGATGTCCGTTCTAGGCTCTGACGAAACGGGTACTGGCGATTATTTCGGACCCATTACAGTCGCAGCTGTTTATGTGCCTGCTTCGAAAATTGAATTAGTGAACGAGCTTGGCGTCAAAGATTCCAAAATGCTGACGGATGACTATATGCGCCGTATTGCACCAGATTTACGGGCTGCATGCGTCCATAGCGTACTTATATTGCGCAACGAAAAGTATAACGCGTTACAGGCAAAGGGCTACTCACAGGGCAAAATGAAAGCAATGATGCACAATAAAGCGCTCGGACATACACTGTCTAAAATAACACCTGAAAAGCCTACACATATTCTCATTGACCAGTTTGCAGAACGTGGGGTTTACTACAATTATTTAAAGAATGAACAGGAAATTGTGCGAGAAAATGTGTTGTTGTCTACAAAGGCCGAACAGCTTCATGTTTCCGTTGCAACTGCTTCCATCTTGGCACGTGCCGCTTTCTTAAAGGAGATGGACCGACTAAGTGACCTTGCTGGCGTTGAACTGTTGAAAGGGGCTTCTAGCAAGGTGGATGCATTAGCAGCACGTATATGGCGTGGACAAGGCGAAGAATTTTTACGTTCCATCACTAAATGGCACTTTGCAAATACAGAGAAGGCGAGGAAAATTAAATAAAGTTTACTTCGTTCAGAAAATACATTCATGCATTCTCCCTTATAAGATTTTAGGCAGAACTTCGTTTACTCGCCAAAATTAAAAACAAGGGCCTATCTAAAAAGCCCTTCAAACAATAACATCTGCCTTTCTTTATGGTGAAAATAGCATACTTGGATACCACTAAGCATGTTATTTTTACTTTTGGGACAGTGAACTGCCCCTAAATTGTTAGACACCAAATCTAACGATTTAGGGGTGTTTTTTATGGCTAATTTTACTGCCGAGGAGAAAATATTTATTGCTCGTCTTTACCTTGAGGGGAAACATAGTTATTTGGAACTTCAAGATTTATTTAAGGTTTCTTATCAAATGATTCAAGGATGGGTCCGTTTATATCAAGTACAAGGAGAAGAGGGATTTAAGAAATCCTATACAAGTTATTCTGCGGAGTTTAAAATGGATGTACTTAATTATATGAAGGAAACGGGTACATCCTCCTACGATGCAGCGGCTATCTTTAATATATCTTCTCCATCATTAGTTCGAACATGGCGGATAAATTTTAATGCTGATGGATTCGATGCCCTTATTCCTAAGAAACAGAGGCGAATATCCATGAAAAAAGAAACGCAGAAGGTAAAATTAGTAGAAGGTTCAGTTGAAGCGCTTGAAGAACGAATTAAACAACTAGAAATGGAGAATGCCTATTTAAAAAAGTTGAATGTTTTAGTTCAAATGCAGGAAAAATTACATCCAAAATCAAAGCGCAAGTAATTTATGAACTAAAGGTAATTATTGGACTTGGCAAAGTCCAATAATGGCAGAAGTTAGTTGCTCATAGCGTACTACTGTCGTTAATAGGGGCTATTTGGTACGAATATGTCCGATACAATGACAAAAGGTATTCGGAATGTGATCATTTCGAATACCTTTTGTCATCAATCTGAAAGGTGTCACATTATTGTAGACACCCTTGTTTTAATCATTCGTATTTAAATTGCTGAATCGATTGTTGGAGATTGTCAGACATTTCAGCAAGTGCTTCAGCTGAAGATGCGATTTCTTCCATCGTGGCAAGCTGTTCCTCTGTTGCAGCGGAAATGTTTTGTGCGCTTGCTACGTTTTCATTTGTACGTTCCAGCACAATTTCAATTCCATTTGCCACTTCGTCAGAGTGAAGTGAAATTACCTTCGCTGCTTGCGAAATTTCTCCAACTTCTTTTGTCACTTGTTGCACATTACTACGAATTTCTCCAAACGACTGCCCTGCAATAGTCGTCACTTCGATGCCTTTTACAACCTCTGCTGTCCCAATGGCCATCGACTCGACTGCTAGCTTCGTATCCTTTTGAATATAAGAAATAATATCTTTAATTTGCAGCGTTGACTGGGCTGACTGTTCAGCTAACTTTCTTACCTCATCGGCAACGACTGCAAAACCTTTGCCGTGTTCACCTGCTCGTGCCGCTTCTATCGCTGCATTCAATGCCAATAAGTTTGTTTGGTCAGCAATTTGCGTAATCGCTTCAACAATGTGGCCAATTTCTTGTGAACGAGTACCTAATGTTTGAACAGTGTCTTCAAGCGCGTGAACCGTTTTTTGAATGATTTGCATCTGCTCAATAGCTGTTTGAATAGTCTGATCACCTACAACCACTGCATCCATCGATTTGTTGGACATGACATTGACCGTTTCAGCCTTGTGTGAAATGTTTTGAATCGATGAAGACATTTCTCGAACAGCATTTGTACTTTTATGGATGATTTCGGCTTGAGAATCAACAGTTCCGGCAAACATCTGGATTGACTCCACAATTTGCGTAGTGGCCCGCTTATTTTCGTCTGTGCTTATTGTAAGCTGTTCTGACGATGAAGTTAGCAGGGTTGATTTTTCACTAACGTCACGAACAACCTCACGTAAGGAGCTAATCATTTTGTTAAATATACTAGCCAATTTACCATACTCATCATTAGTGTTCATTTCGATAAAATTACGTAAATCTCCATCACCTACCTGCTCAGCGACAGTAGCCAGTTGTTTCAGTGGGCGGGTAATCGAACTGATGATAAAGCCACCAATTACTCCACAGATGACTAAAGCGATCGCAATTACTAGCAAAGTTGTAGTGAAGATTGGTGCTGTGACAGCTGATACATCTGCCATAGCCATGGTGCCGATAATTTTCCAACCTGTTAGTTTATTCGTTACAAAGAATACTTGGTACTCCTTGCCATCTTCCTCTATATTAAATTGGCCTTCATTCTTGCCTTCCATCTCTTCTACATAGGAATCTTTGAGCGACTTCCCAACTTCTGAGAAGGGATCCGCAATACTAACATTGTTGGCGTTTACTAATGAAGCATAGCCGTTTTTACCAATTTTCACCGTATTTACAAGCTCAGAAATTCCCTCTAAATTCAGCCCAATCGAAATAACCCCTGAACCGTCTTTTAAGCCAGCGGAAACTGATAATATTAATTCTCCTGTAATAGTTGATTGATATGGATCAACCATAACACTCTTGCCTGGTGACTCTATTGCCTTTAAATACCAAGGTCTCGTAAATGGATTATAATCTGGTTCAGACTCGGCATATGGAGAACGTAAAAATTTGTGCCCTTCCATTGCTAAATTGACAACGGAAACACTGCTATGTAGCGCATTATATTTTTCTATTTCCTTTAATAGCTCGGCATCTTGCCAATCCTTATTAAAATAAGCAGCCAAATATTCGGCATCATCAAGGATGGGTGCTATTTCTTCTGAAATTAATGAATTTAATAAATCTACATTTTCGCGTGAGTTCTTACTCAATTCTGCTTGATATTGATTGGCCGCCTTCATGTATGACAATGTTCCAATTGCAAAACTTGGAATTAAAAGCGTCAATGTAAATGCCCATATTAACCGAGCACGCACGGATAAGTTTCCTCGTTTTCGATGATTTTTCAAAATGCTTATCTCCTCTTACTAAAATTTTCTATCCAGTTTCTACTATACACACAATAAATACGTTTGATTTATTTTTTGTTATTTCTAAATATTATTAAAAACTAAAAATGTAATGGTTATTTGAATTAATTTCAGAAATCGTTTATCTATAAAGAAACACCAACATTTTTGGTAGGAGCGTAGGGCGGCGAACTAACGAAGGAAGCGGCTCGGTGCTTGCCCGTCTACCTGTAACGGAATATACCTATGTGGTAGGAACAATTACTTTATTTTCTTTAATAATATTCGCCTTTATTGATATGAAAATTAATTCATTTAAACAAATAAAAAAGCTGTCTCAATGATTCTGAGACAGCCTTTGACTTATAATTTAAATTTAACGTACTTCTGTGCCTTCAATTGTAGCGATAGCTTTTAGTACTTTATTGTGTGCTGCGACAACCTCTTCGTCCGTTAGCGTACGCTCTGGATCGAAGTACGTTAACGAGAAGGCAACTGATTTTTTGCCAGCTTCCATTTTCTCACCTTCGTACACATCGAATACACGAATGTCTTTTAACAGTTTCACGCCTGCTGAACGAATAACAGCAACTACTTCTCCTGCCGCAGTTACACTATCCATTACAAGTGCGATATCACGCGACATAGCAGGGAAGCGAGGCACTGGTTTATAGCCTAGAGGTGCTTCGTTTGTAGTAGCGTCAAGTAAGGCCACTAAGTTCATTTCCATTACGTACGTATCTTTTACACCCCAAGTTTTTTGCTCAGCAGGGTGTAAACCACCAATAATGCCGACATGTTCGCCATCTAGTAGGATGCTGGCTGTACGACCTGGGTGTAGACCATCTACTTGTGCTTTTACGAAGGAAATACGTTCAGTAAGACCAAGCTTGCTAACAACACCTTCAACAATTCCTTTTAACACGAAGAAGTCTACTTCCTTTTTCTCACCTTGCCAAGCATGGTCTAACCATTTACCCGTTAGAACTGCTGCTACATGCTCTTCCTCAAAAGGTTGACCTTCTGCTGATTGACCAAGGAATACAGAACCAACTTCATATAAGGCCACACTGTCCGCTTTACGTGCAACGTTATATGCCGCAGCCTCAATTAAATGTGGAATCAAGCTTTGACGAAGCGTTGAACGTTCTTCACTCATTGGCATTAATAAACGCGTTACCGATGCTGCTTTCAAAGCAAAGCGTTGTGATAAGGCTTCTGATGTTAATGAATACGTTACTGCTTGGTATAGTCCCGCTCCTTCCATGTAGTTACGTACAACGCGACGGTTTGCTTGGTAAGGTGTTAGGCTACCTACTTGGTTTGCGCCTTCTAGTAATGTCATTGGAATTTCATCGTAGCCATATAGACGTGCGATTTCTTCCACAATATCTTCTTCAATTTTAATATCCTGACGACGTGTTGGCGCATCAATGATTAATAATCCATTTGCCGCCTCTACGCCAAATTTTAAACGCTCTAAAATTGACAGCATATCTTCTAATGAGATTTTCATACCTAGACGCTCATTGATAAAATCTGGTGAAACAACGACACGTGCTGGTGTTTTGTCTAATTCGTCCACGATGCAAGTGCCTTCTAACACTTCACCACCAGCTAATTCAGCAAGTAGTGCCGCGGCGCGTTCAGCTGCAGGTACAACGCGATTTGGATCGACACCTTTTTCAAAGCGAGCTGATGCATCTGAGCGTAGTCCTAAGTTACGAGAAGTTTGACGTACTGTTAAACCATCGAAGTAAGCAGATTCAATGACAACTGTTGTTGTCGTTTCTGTGACTTCAGAGTTTGCGCCGCCCATTACACCTGCAATAGCTACAGGTTCTTTGCCATTTGTAATCACTAAATCAGTCGCTTTTAATGTACGCTCCTGATCGTCTAAAGTTGTGATTTTTTCACCTTCTGTCGCTTTACGCACGACAATTTCACCGGTTGCGAGGCTATCATAGTCGAATGCATGTAACGGTTGACCATACTCCATTAAAATATAGTTCGTCACGTCTACAACATTATTATGTGGACGTACACCCGCTGCCATTAAACGGTGTTGTAACCACATTGGTGATTCTGCTATTTTTACATTTTTCACGACTTTTGCCACATACATCGGATTTGCTTGTAAATCTTCTACGCGAAGTTTTAACACGTCCTGTGCTTTTTCAACTGCTGTGTTGTATGCGATTTCTGGATATTTTACTTCTTCAGAAAGGATAGCACCGACCTCGTATGCTACACCTAGCATTGAAAGTGCATCCGAGCGGTTTGGTGTTAAACCAAGCTCTAACACTGTGTCACGTAAGCCTAAAATTGCAAGTGCATCAGCACCCACTTCTGCGTCAGCTGGTAATACATAAATGCCCTCTGCATAAGCTTTTGGTACAAGCTTGCCTTCAACACCTAGCTCTTGTAATGAACAAATCATACCATTCGATTCATGACCACGAAGTTTTGCTTTTTTAATTTTAATGCCACCTGGTAAATGGGCACCTGGGCGAGCAACGATTACTTTTTGACCTACATCAACGTTAGGCGCACCACAAATAATTTGTTGTGGCTCTGCTTCACCAACGTCCACTTGGCAAATATTTAATTTGTCTGCTTCAGGATGTTTTTCTTTTGAAACAACATAACCGACAACGACTTTATCCATGCCGCTCGCACGGTCGATTACTGCGTCTACCTCAATCCCAGAACGCGTAATTTTTTCTGCTAACTCTTCTGGCGCTAAGTCCTGTGTGCTGACATAATCTTTTAACCATTCTAATGATACTAACATTTTTTGTCCCCCTTACGCCTCTGTTCGCTCGAATTGTGATAAGAAACGTGTGTCACTTGTATAAAAATGACGAATATCGTCGACACCGTATTTTAACATTGCGATTCGCTCTGCACCGATACCGAATGCAAAACCAGAAACTTTCTTCGGATCATAGCCAGCCATTTCAAGTACATTTGGATGCACCATACCTGCACCTAAAATTTCAATCCAACCAGTCCCTTTACATACGTTACAGCCTGAGCCACCGCATTTAAAGCAAGAAATATCCATTTCAACAGATGGTTCTGTGAATGGGAAGAAACTTGGACGTAGACGAATTTCACGGTCTGCACCGAACATCTTTTTCGCCAATGTATCTAAAGTACCTTTAAGGTCACTCATACGAATATTTTCGCCAATTACTAAACCTTCAATTTGCATGAATTGGTGAGAGTGCGTAGCGTCATCATTGTCACGACGGAACACTTTCCCTGGACAAATAATACGAATCGACTCACCTTTTTTAGCTTCCATTGTACGTGCCTGAACAGGAGACGTATGCGTACGCAGTAATATTTCCTCGGAAATATAGAACGAATCCTGCATATCACGAGCAGGGTGTCCTTTTGGTAAGTTTAATGCTTCGAAATTATAATAATCCTTCTCAACTTCAGGCCCTTCTGCAATTTCGTAGCCCATGCCGATGAATAAATCTTCAATTTCTTCAACGACACGTGTTAACGGATGACGGTTGCCGACTTTAATTGCACGACCCGGTAATGTGACATCAATCGACTCACTTGCTAATTTTTCAGCAATCGCCGCTTCTTCCAAGACAGTCGCCTTTGCTTCCAGCACAGCTGTAACATTTTCACGAACCGTATTGACTAAAGCCCCCATTTTTGGACGTTCCTCAGCAGATAATTTACCCATCCCTTTTAATAAATCAGTGATTGGTCCCTTTTTCCCTAAATAGGCTACACGTACATCATTTAACTCTTTTAAGTTTGCTGCCGCTTCAATTTTTGCTAGCGCTTCTTGCTCTAAGTGCTTTAATTGCTCTTCCATGTGTTGAATCCTCCTTGTTCATGTAAATGCCCGCTTGCGCGAATGACACAAAAAAACCTCGCCCCTATAAAAGGGACGAGGACATATTCGCGGTACCACCCTAGTTATTGCACGATAAAATCCGCACAATCACTTCATTGCCATAACGACTCGATTGAAGCCGGCATACCTTTACAGCATTTCGCTGGTCCCGGTAGCTGCTCGCGGGCTGAATTCAAAACTGCATTGATACGGCGCTGGCTCTCAATCTCCGGCCTACGCTCCCTGTCGTCCATTCACAATCTTTACTACTTCCCGGTCAAAGCATTTCTTTATACATGATTACATTTAAAAGTGATTATACAATAATTAGCCGTTGCATTTCAAGGGTGATATGCCCGTTCTCAGCGATATTTACCGTGCTATCAGCGATTACTTTACAAATCCGTACAAAACTATCCCTGTAGCAACAGCTACATTTAATGATTCAGCTTGTCCAAGTATTGGAATAACGATATTTTGATCTGTCATCGCTAACAGCTGTGGATGGATACCACTACCTTCATTGCCCATCATGATAGCAAAAGCACCGTTATGTTGAATATCACTGTACAAGACTGCATCCTCATCCAGTGCCGTTCCAAATACAGGCACACCATTGTCCTGAAGCAAATCAATCCAATTCTCTAAATCCCCACGTACTACAGGGACATGGAAATGAGAGCCCTGCGCAGAACGCAGCGTTTTAGGATTATATAAATCTGCGCAACCCTTGCCAAGTATAACTGCATCCAAACCTGCTGCATCCGCTGTACGAATCATTGTTCCGATATTACCTGGATCCTGCACCGCATCGATCAGTAGCACCTTGCGCCATGAAGCCATCGTTTCTTCTTCAACAACTGGCTGTTTACAAACCGCAAAGACACCCTGTGATGTCTCCGTTTCTGCAAATTCCTTCACAACAGCCGCTGTCACTTCCACCATTGACACATCGTCAATCGGCCAGAGCATCGGCAAATCGACACCCTCACGCACAATTAGCTGTAGTACTTGTTCGTTATTTTTCAAAGCTTCCTCTACCAAATGGAAACCTTCAACTAAAAATTCACCAGAACGCTCACGCTCTTTGCGTGTCGTCGATAATTTTTTCCAATATTTCACTAACGCATTTTGCGTAGATTCAATTCTCTTCATCGTTCCTCGTACCGCCTTTTTCCTATTTACTGCTCTTTATTATACCTTAGAAAATGGGGAATTTCATAGTCATGAAGAAAAAGCTGTTTAACGATTATTTAATCCTCGTTAAACAGCCTGACATACCCTCAGTATTTTCGTAGTTTCTCTATTTCATCGGCAACAAACTGTACATTCGCTCCAACAATTACTTGAATGCTAGTTGGTCCCACAATATTTATGCCGTAGACCCCTGTATTTTTTATACGCTTTTGATCGACCTTCTCCATCTGCGCGACCTCAACTCGTAAACGCGTTGCACAGTGCTCTATAGAACTAACATTAGCAACACCACCTAAACCAGCATAAATTTCTGCCGCTAATTTCGAAAACGACGAGTCTGATGATTTCGTTGTTGATAATTCATCATCATCTTCTTCTCGACCAAGTGTTTTTATGTCAAATTTTAAAATTAAAAATTTGAATACATAGTAATAAATGACAGCAAAGACGAGTCCCTGTAACACAAGCATTAATGGTAAATTAGCTAGTGGAAGGCGGAGTGTTAAGACATAGTCGATAAAGCCAGCACTAAAACCAAAGCCTGCTGTCCACTGAAAACTTGCTGCAATAAACATAGATAACCCTGTTAACACAGCATGCACAAAATAAAGAACTGGTGCTAGGAACATGAACGAAAATTCAAGCGGTTCTGTCACGCCTGTAAAAAACGAAGTAAAACCTGCGGCCATTACTAAAGATGCTACTTGTTTTTTTCTTGTTGTTTTCGCTGTATGGTACATTGCTAAACCAGCAGCTGGTAAACCAAACATCATAATTGGAAAGAAACCAGCCTGATACATGCCTGTTATCCCTTTGACACCAGAACCATCCCAGAATTTCCCGATATCGTTTATACCAATTGTATCAAACCAAAAAACAGTATTTAATGCGTGGTGTAAGCCTGTTGGAATCAATAAGCGATTGAAGAAGCCATATAAACCAGCACCTGCCGCACCTAAACCACTGATACCTTCACCAAATGATACTAATGCTCCAAAAACAATCGGCCAAATATAAAATAATAATGCAGAAATAAAGAGCATGATCACAGCTGATACAATGGGCACAAGTCGTTTACCGCTAAAGAATGCTAAGAAATCTGGTAACTTGACATGACTATAACGGTTAAACATCGCCGCTGCAATCAAACCTGATAAAATACCAATAAATGCATTATCAATTTTATTAAAGGCAATATCGACAGTTGCAGGATCAACTGATTGCAGAAGAGCAACAGTATCAGTTGAAAGCATCGTCGTCACTACTAGAAATGCCACCAAACCACTAATCGCAGCAGAACCATCTTTTTCCTTCGCCATCCCAAATGCAACACCAACCGCGAACAAAATCGGAATATGGTCAATAATCGAAGCACCTGCTTTTATCAAAAACGCGGCAAGCACATTCCCTGACCCCCATCCAGTAGGGTCAATCCAATAACCAATTCCCATTAAAATAGCAGCAGCAGGCAACACAGCAACCGGTAACATCAAAGAACGTCCTAATCTTTGTAGATATCTCTTCATACACAACGATCCCCTTTCCATCATAATGAGGTGAAGACCTACAAAATGCCATAAAGTGTCTGTTTTTCCCTCAAGCACCACACAAAGACGCCAGTTCTTATTGCTATTGTGGCACTAGACATTCCTTTGTGACGGAGTTCGAAGTGAAAGACCTCTTTCCCCATGGAAAACAAACAAGAAAGGATGACACTTTAGTGTAAATATCGTAAAAGTATGAAATGTGCGCACCTACACCGTTACCATCTCACTGAGAAAAAACACCTCCTTTTGCTTTACTTTGAAAT
>NZ_JBMGUV010000038.1:0-46957 GCF_049058285.1 Lysinibacillus sp. UGB7 | reverse complement strand
AGGTTGACTAATCGTAAGAAGAGGCTGGGACAAAACAACTCACCTCAAAAATGAAAAACCTCGAAAATTTTACGATTAGTAAAATCTTCGAGGCTTTGTTTTTTTAGTCTACTGTAGTCATTTTTCTCCGCTACGGCGGACGCTTTCCGCGGGAGTCGCTGCCTTCGCTCTGAATAACTATTGAAACACTACTATTTCAATTAAATCTATTCATAATTTTAGGCATAAAAAAAGGACATCTTCTGATGAAATTTAAGTACCCCTACAAAAATTAACACAGAGCTATGATTTACCGTCAACGCAAAGTTGACGTGGAGTCGGTTTTCGGATTCTTGAAAGCTAATTAAGGTTTCACACGATTTTCTGTCCGTGGAAAATCGAAAGCTGAGAACGAAATCGGCCTTGCATTAATGGCCGTAGATTTAAGAAAATATGCGGTACGAGGATAATCCTTCACTACATATTGTCAAAATCAAACGCAAAGATCGAGATTGCATCATGCAATCTCGATTTTTTACGTGAACTGAAACTATTTATGTCCCAGCCTCTTCAGACTGTCGACAAACTCAAAAAATTTTGAGAGTTTGCCAACAGTCTTTTTTTTTACAATTAAATTAGGTAAAGTAAAGCTGTTGATTTCCAATACGGGCGGATGCTTTCCGCGGGCGGGGTCGAGTTGCTTCCCTCGCTTCGCTCAGTCCAGAATCTCGACTTTCCCGCTTTTCCCGTAGGAATCACCGCTCTTCGTTCCAATCAACTTCTAACTCCATATACCTATGTTGTTTAAAAGTAAACTTTTGAGGTGATTATCAATGATGACGAAGAATCACATCAATGAACGTGAACAATTATGTGAAGGATGAACGCAAAAAGCAGTTGCGTATTCTTTCCATGCAGCGACAGATGAAAAGGGCTTTGCATTAGGTGCATTGTGACTCCGGGAAATGTGCACGATAGCCATATGTTGCAGCCACTTGTTGAAAAGGTTATTCAAATAGTTCAAAAGCCATCGAGAGGGAATTCTCGATGGCTTCTGTCTTTTTTACTTACGATCGTCTTCCCAACAATCCGTATTTTTTAATCCTGGGATTGATTTTGCGTAAAATACAGGATTTTTACCCAATTTACGTTGCTGAGTAAAGTCATCTAACACAAGGAAAGCAATCTTGCCAAGTAACATAATGACCACAATATTGATCATCGCCATCAGACCCATAAATAGATCTGCTAAGTTCCAAACGAGTTGCACCTGTGCTACCGAGCCGAACATCACCATGACAAGCACAAAAATACGATAACCAATCATCCAACCTTTATGAGCATTGAGAAACTCAATATTCGATTCTCCGTAATAGTAATTGCCAATGATGGAACTAAAGGCGAAGAAAATAATCGCAATGGCGATAAAATAAGGCGCCCATCCACCAATATGTTCAGCTAACGAATTTTGAGTGAGGATGATGCCGTTACTTTCACCTGTGTCATAAAGACCCGCCAAAATAATAATGAATGCTGTAGCCGAACAAATAAGGATTGTATCAAAAAATACGCCTAAACTTTGTACAAGACCCTGTTTGGCCGGATGTGAAGTATTGGCAGTTGCAGCTGCGTTAGGTACACTACCCATACCAGCTTCATTCGAAAATAAACCGCGACGTACACCTTGCATGATCGCAACGCCAATTGCTCCGCCAGCTGCCTCTTGAAGGCCAAACGCCTGCGATAAAATTAGCTGAAAGACATGTGGTATTTCCGAGAAATTGGTCACGACAACGTAAAATGCAACAAGTAAATAAAAAACAGCCATCACTGGGACAATTACTTGGGTAAATTTTACAATTCTATGTACGCCACCAAAAATAATCACAGCAGTTAGCAAAACCAAACAGATTCCAATGTAAGAAGGTTTAATCTGAAAAGCTTCTCCGACAGAGGTTGCAATCGTATTAGACTGAACTGCATTAAAGATAAAACCAAAGCTTAGCGTTAAAAGAATACTAAAAATAATGCCTAATTTACGTTGACCTAAAGCTTTTTCCATATAATAGGCAGGGCCACCACGGAAAGTGTTGCCGTCTTTTACCTTGTAAACCTGTGCAAGCGTACTTTCTATAAATGCTGTTGCCATACCTACAATGGCAATAATCCACATCCAAAATACCGCACCTGGTCCACCTACACCAATAGCGAGTGCCACCCCTGTGATATTACCAGTACCAACGCGAGAGGCTGCGCTAATCGTAAAGGCCTGGAATGGAGAAACGCCAGATTCTCCCTCTCTTTTTTCAACTATTAAACGAAACATTTCGCCAAAGAGACGTATTTGCACAAACTTAGTGCCGAATGAAAAATACAAACCTGCTGCTATTAACAATACGATGAGTATATACGTCCATAAAATATCATTCGTTGAGTTAACAATATCTGAAATCCATTGCATCTATCTTCCCCCTTTTTCAGTACGTTTTAGTCTACACTGTTTTTTTGTGAAAAATCAACTTATTGAAAATACTAAAAAATGTTAATAATCAGAATATAATATTACCCTGTCACTTTAAAATGATTGAAACGGAATAAAATGCATCAGGGAGGGTTAATAGAGTCGCTCTATTCAGAACATATTGAAATAGACAACTTCAATATCTTTTTTATTAGTATAAATGTTATTTTTTCTTTCATACCAATGTTAATCATTCTTTATCTAACCCAATTAAACGGTCAATAAGACGTCCACCACAAGTTGGAAGATGACAACGAGGTAGGCGATCAACTGACCTTAAAAGCCGATTGGTTCACCTAACAATCAGAAGCATCGACTGAAGTTTCACTTTATCCTTTTTTTCCTATTTGAAAAAAAGCTGGAGAAAGAGTAGAAAAGTTAAATTCGTGTTTTTTTGGGACGAATTTCTAGTATAATAATTAGATATTTATATGGAGGCGAGTACATGAAAACAATTGGATTAATCGGGGGCATGAGCTGGGAGTCTTCAGCGGAATATTATCGGCTCATCAATGTAAACGTCAAGCAACAACTCGGCGGTTTGCATTCGGCAAAATGTATTTTGTACAGTGTTGATTTTCAAGAAATCGAACATTACCAAGCGGCAGGTGAATGGGAACAAGCTGGGCAAGTGCTTGGGCAAGCGGCACAATATTTAGAGAAGGCGGGAGCCGAGGTCATTGTGATTTGTACGAATACGATGCATAAGGTATGTGAAGTAATTGCGGCGAATATCACGATTCCTATTTTACATATTGCGGATGCAACAGCACTTCAAATTCAACAAGCGAGCTTACAAAAGGTCGCACTACTTGGTACAAAATATACGATGGAGCAAGACTTTTATAAAGCTAGAGTCGAAGGTTTTGGCATTGAGGTATTGATTCCAAATGAAGAGGAGTGCAACGGCGTGAATCGAATCATTTATGAGGAATTATGTTTAGGTGTGATTGAACCTGCTTCAAAAAATTATTATTTACAAGTGATTGAAAAGTTAATAGAAGCTGGAGCGCAGGGCATTATTCTTGGCTGTACCGAGATTGGCTTATTAATTAAGCAGGAAGATGTAGCTGTGCCTGTATTTGATACAACGGTTATCCATGCCCATGCCGCAGTGGCAACGGCGATTCAATCGTAAAAATATCAACGTTTTGACAGATGGATTCCTTGGATACGTTAATCCATAGTCTAGGTTCCACTGAGAATTGTAGTGAATGTAATGGTGAGGTGAGTATATGCGGAAAAAAGTACGAGACATGGGTATGATAATTGGCTCGTTACCAGCAGGGTCGAAAAACTGTATAACAGATGTAGCGGGCGTGCGTGTAGGACATGTAACGCTTGATGAAGAACTGAATCAGGACGGTGCGTATGCATGTACAGGGGTAACAGCCATTTTACCGCACGGAGGAAATCTATTTCAGCAAAAGGTTACCGCTGCAGGCTATGTACTTAATGGCTTTGGCAAGACAACAGGACTTGTACAAATTAATGAACTAGGCGTTCTTGAGTCACCGATTATGCTGACAAATACATTTGGTGTACCTGCTGTAACACAAGGGACTTTGCACTATATGTTAGATACCAATACAGAGATCGGCGATTCGACAGGGACGATTAATATTGTCGTTGGGGAATGCAATGATAGTTACTTGAACTCTATTCGTGCCTGTTCGGTTAAGCCTGCGCATGCGATTGAAGCGATTCGCGTTGCGTCAGAAGCTATAGCACAGGAAGGAGCAGTTGGGGCAGGAAAAGGCATGATATGCTTCGGCTATAAGGGCGGCATCGGCTCATCTTCACGTATTGTGACTGTAGAACAAGAAGAAGTGAATTATACAGTTGGCTGTATGGTGTTAAGTAATTTTGGACATAGTACAGAGTTTTTAGCCGACCGTTACCAGGTCGTGAATGCTCAAAGTGAATCTACCATATCACCAACAGATGGTTCGATTATGATTGTCCTAGCGACGGATGCCCCGCTTAGTAGTCGCCAGCTGTCTCGTATCGTTAAGCGCTGTGGCATTGGTCTTGGACGTACGGGCAGTCATTTCTCACACGGTAGTGGGGATATTGTCATTGGCTTTACAACGGCCCACAAAATCCCACATGCATCGAATCAACATGTAGAAACACGTACGCAGTTGCGTGAGGATCATCCCATTATGAATCAATTATTTACTGCAACGGCAGAAGCGGCAGAAGAAGCCATTTTAAATTCTCTATCACAGGCACAGACAACCACTGGTCGAGATGGCCACGTAGTAGAAGCTTATCATTTTAATGAAAAGTAGTAATGGTAATTAGAAAAGTTATTGAGGCACCTCAATGGGTTTCAATAACTTTTTTATTTTTCATGGCTAGAACTTCATGCGTACAAATAAAGTCTTATAAATGAACAAAGTATTTTGTATAGTCCACAAATTGCATTAAAAATTTCTTTAAATCGTTGTTCACTTCTTGTAAATTACCATATATATTTTGCTCAGCTAAATAATAAGCGTCCGACAAATAAAATAAATGGCCTGTTATCCACTCATTTCTTTCTTCCAACTGTACATAGTCAATTAAACGTGACAGCATGGAAAAAATATCTGATGTGTTGTTGGGTGAAAGGAAATATTTATTCAGCAAAGCAAGTATGATTTTAGAAGGTAAGTCGTTATTGGAACCTCCATAGAACATATGTAATTTAGAACAGACATCAACTAGTTTTTCCTTTGAAGATAATGAAATTTCAATAATTTCATAGGGTGGTTTATCAAGTTGTTCAATTATAGTGTCTGCCCATCTAATTACATCTTGAACAGAATGATATCCTATCGCTAAACCTAATCTATAAACTTCAGCGATAACTTTTATTTCCATAGAATCCTCCTTTTTAAAGCTAGATTCATTCCTAAAATATGTAAAATTATAACTGCTAATTCAAATATAACACGATTTAACAAAATGTTTGTATAAAAATCCCTAAATTTTCATAGAAAGCATTGCATTTCGACTTTCTACGTAGATTTCCAACAAGGGAATAGCCCATTTTGTAAGAAAACAAGAGTATAACCATTTATTTGTAATAATGCTTTTTTTATCTAGTCAACGAATAATCGGTGTGCTAACATTTACATTAAAAATACTGAATTATCCAAAAATGAAACATATACTTAGCTTCCTATTCTGTGGAGAGTTGAGGTGCATGATGATGCTAGGAAAGCTAGTTCGGCCTATTGAGGTACTAAAAATAGCCAATAGTCAACCGTCTCTATCCTTACAGGAGAATAGGGAGCCACTAAGACAAGTTGGGGCGTATCATCCTAGAATTTTTGTCGAGCCGATTTATTATTTACAGCGCATCCCACACAGCCTAAAATCGCTTTATTTGCGTGAGGGTGCGTATGAGCGCTTGATACAAGCTGCTCTTTTATTGCCTGAAAACTATAGCCTCATTTTGTATGACGGCTATCGTTCATTACAGGTGCAACAGTTTTTGTTTACGCAATTTTCGAAGCAAATAAAGAGCCAAAATCCAAATTTCACAGAACAACAGATTTTACAAGAGACGCGAAAGTATGTAGCGTTTCCTAGCTTAGGAAATGAACATCTGGCTCCTCATCTAACAGGGGGGAGCCATTGATATAACACTAGGAGATATAAATGGCAAGGCATTAGATCTTGGTACGGCATTTGATGAAATAAGTGAAAAATCAGCAACGCGCTATTTCGAACAGCATACAGCAGGAAATGTGGAAGCTTGTAAACATCGACGGATACTATATAACTGTATGACAATGACTGGTTTTACGAACTATGCAGAGGAATGGTGGCACTACGACTTTCACAATATAGCTTGGGCAAGACGCGTGGATGCGCAACAAGCCAGTTATGGTGCTATCGAAGCACAAATATATGACAATCAAGTAAAGGAGTATCGATATCTATGAAAGTATATATCAGTGCAGATATTGAAGGAATTACGGGGACAACATCTTGGAGCGAAACGGAGCTCAATGCGCCAGATAATGAGTTTTTTCGCAAGCAAATGACAAAGGAAGTGGAGGCTGCTATCGAAGGAGCGATTCTTGGCGGGGCAACAGAAATTTTACTAAAGGATGCGCATGATTCCGCACGTAATCTGGATATTTCCAACCTACCTGTTAACTGCAAGGTCATTCGTGGTTGGACATATGAACCGATGTGTATGGTCGCTGGGCTTGATAACAGCTTTAACCGTGCCATTTTCATTGGGTATCACAGTAAAGGGGGAAGTGCACGAAATCCATTAGCGCACACGCTTTGTGTCTTTGCTGATGTGAAGATTAATGGCGAATATGCCAGTGAATTTTTAATTAATACGTACGCGGCTGCTCTTCATGGCGTGCCGGTTGCATTTGTCAGTGGAGATGTGGGGCTAACCGAGGAGATTCAAACCATCAATGACAACATCGTTACATTTGCTACGAAGGAAGGGATTGGCAATGCAACGATTAGCGTGAGCCCACAGTTGACCATTAAAGAAACGAAACGTCTAGTAGCAACATCTATGAAAGTGGAGCGAGAGGCGTTACAAGTGACATTACCTGAGCGCTTTGTCGTAGAAATTATTTACCGTGACCATACACGTGCCTATCGTAATTCCTTTTATCCGAATGCAACTTTTAAGCCGCATAATACCGTTGAATTCGTGACGGATGATTATTTTGAAGTGCTTCGCATTTTACAGTTCCTAACATAAGCCAAACAGAATAGTAGGTGCAGGGATGAAAATTAAAGATATCAAGGTTGCGAAAGTGGAGGCGCCCCTCATCACGCCATTTAAAACAGCCCTTCGAACGGTGCATAGTATTCACAATATTGCTGTTTATATCTATACCGATGATGGGCAAGTCGGCATTGGCGAAGCAGCCCCGACAGCTGTTATTACGGGCGAAACGTTCGGCTCTATTACGCACGCCATTGAACACTATATCAAGCCTGCCATTATGGGGCTGGATATAGCAGATATTGTCCACTTAATGGAACGATTAGACACAAGTATATATCAAAATACCAGTGCTAAAGCTGCGGTAGATATGGCGATTTATGATTTGTGTGCACAGCACTATCAAACCCCGTTGTATAAATTACTCGGTGGTTACCGCAAGGAACTCACGACTGACATTACGATTAGTGTGAATGAGACAGAAGAAATGGTGAAAGATAGTCTTGCGGCTGTAGCGCGTGGTTTCCAGATTCTAAAGGTCAAGGTTGGCAAGGATCCACTAGGAGATGTGAAGCGCGTTGTGGCGATACGACAAGCTGTTGGCCAACACATTACATTACGGGTAGATGCAAATCAAGGTTGGACGCCAAAGCAAGCGGTGCAAATTATCGGAGCACTTGAGGATGCAGGCACCAATATAGAATTAGTGGAGCAACCTGTTCACTATAGCAATCTGGCTGGTATGCAATATGTAACAGCCAATACACTGACGAATATTTTGGCTGATGAAAGTGTTTTCTCCGCCAGAGATGCCTTGACGATTATCGAAAAGCGTGCAGCTGACATCATTAATATCAAACTCATGAAAACAGGTGGTATCCATCAAGCACAGAAGATTTGCCACATAGCAGAGGCAAATGACATGCCCTGCATGATTGGTTGCATGTTGGAAACAAAAATTAGTGTAAGTGCGGCAGCTCATTTTGCGGCATCACAAAAAAATATCACAATGATAGATCTAGACGGACCAAGTTTATGTTTGAAAGATCCTATTACAGGTGGTCCAATTTTTGACAACGCTCGCATTACCATGACGGATGCAGTTGGAATAGGATTTTCGATATAAAAAGATTGCTAGGGGGAGGCTTTTTATGAAAAAGTATTGGTTTCTTTTAGTGTGTCTTATCGCATTACTTTGTACAGCATGCAGTAATGATTCTTCAGAAGATAAAAAATCAGAATACCGAGTAGTTTATTCAGGAGAAATTAAAACCTTAAACTATTTAAAAACTTCTGAAACCAATGAGTTTGCTGTTGCGGCTAACTTAGTCGACGGGTTGATTGAATATGATAAGTATGGTGTTGTACAACCAGGTTTAGCAAAAGAATGGACTTCAAATGAAGATGCAACCGTGTGGACTTTTAAACTTCGAGATGATGTGAAATGGGTAACACATGACGGCAAAGAGTACGCAGATTTAGTTGCGCAAGATTTTGTGGACGGCTTAAACTATGTGCTTGATGCAAAAAATGAATCGTCAACTGTATGGAGTGCAACTGTTGTGAAAAATGGTGAAGCGTTCTATAACGGTGATATAACAGATTTCTCAAAAGTTGGTATAAAGGCAACCGATAAACATACAGTAGAGTATACTTTAGAAGCACCTACACCCTATTTCCTCTCTATGCTGAACTATGTATGCTTCTTCCCAGTTAATGGTGAATTTTTAGCTGATAAAGGTGGGAAATTCGGCACAACACGTGAAGATTTCCTTTATAACGGTGCTTATCTTTTAGACAAGTTTGAGCCTCAAAATGAGCGTGTACTGGTGAAAAATGATACGTATTGGGATAAAGACAAGGTACTAATCGACCGTATTCGCTATAAATATAACAAAGAAGCAGCCACTGTAGCGCCAGAACTATTCCTGCGTGGTGAAGTGGATTCAGCAAGTATCCCGACCTCTATCATTGATGAATGGTTCAATGATGACAAGAAAAAATCTCAGGTCCGTCAAACTCAAAATAACTTCTATACGTATTTCTATGCGTTAAACTTTGACCCACAATTCGATGCTGAATATGAACCCGATAATTGGAAGATTGCTGTTAATAATAAAGACTTCCGAAAATCACTTTATCATGCCCTTGATCGCGTATCAGCCATGTTAACAGTCGAACCATACAATCCACAGGACATGCTGAGTAATACGGTGACACCGAGAAACTTTGTGGATGTGGCAGGGGTCGATTATACACTATTAGCCCCATTAGAGCCTATTACAAGTAGTGATTCCTTTAATAAAGATCTAGCACTAGAATTTAAGGGAAAAGCAATGGCTGCGCTTGAAGGAAAAGTGACCTTCCCAGTGAAAGTATTGATGCCATACAACTCAGGTAGTCCAGATTGGGCAAACCGTACACAAGTAATTGAACAACAAATCGAAAAATTATTAGGGGCTGATTATGTTGATATTATCGTAGAGGCTGGCCCATCAACAGGCTTCTTATCAGAGGTACGTCGCCCAGGTAAATTTGCGTTACTGGAAGCGAACTGGGGTCCGGATTATGCTGACCCATCAACATATACAGAACCATTCAGTGTCGATGGCACTTATAACAAACCAGAGTTAGCGGAGGGCTATAAAGAAGCCAATGGAAAAACAACGTATCAAAATTTAATCGATGAAGCGAAAGCGACAATCGATACAGCTGAACGCTATGATCTATTTGCGAAAGCAGAAAGATTCTTAATTGAAGAAGCATTTGTCATTCCTTATGCAGTAGGTGGTAGTGGCTATGTCGCTTCAAAATTAAACCCATTTGAAGCGCAATACTCGCCATTTGGTGTAACATCTGAAAAATTCAAAGGCCAACAAGTCTTAGACAAGCCTATGAGTAATGATGAATTCAAGGAAGCTTTAGCAAAGTGGGAGCAAGAACGTGCGGATGCTTTAGTCAATGCAACAAAATAACAGCTCGACATCATCATGGCAAAGCTACATTCAAATAGCTACTAGTGGTGATTTTCATGAAGAAGGAGATGACCGAAAGAGACTAGTCGGCATCTCCTTCTTTCTTTCTCGAATTTAGTCATAGTAGGGAGGAATAAACGATGTTGTGGTATATCGGCAAACGATTGTTACAATCAGTCTTCACCCTTTTTATCATTATCACGATTGTTTTTTCATTACTACGTTTAATGCCTGAAGAAGGTTATTTAGGAGCAGCGGCAGACAAAATGTCACCCGCCCAACAGGAAGTGTATTTAACCAATTTAGGTCTACGAGATCCGCTGCTTGTACAATTAGGAAATTTTTATGCAAACTTATTGCAAGGAGATCTGGGCAAATCAGTTACATATCGTACAGATGTACCGGTTGTCGCGATCATCGCAGATAAGATCATTTATTCGTTACTGTTTGGACTAGGGGCCGTTGCACTGTCACTCATCGTTGGTGTACCACTTGGGATTTTAATGGCGCAGACGAAAGGTCGCTGGCTCGATCGTTTAGGAACTGGCTACATTGTCTTCGTCGTAGCTGTACCGGCAGCAGTTTATTACTTAGTCATTCAAATGTATGTGACAGAAATCTTCCGTTTGCCGATGCTCTTTGACGAATATAATCCCATTACTTGGATATTACCGCTACTGTCAATGGCCTTAGCACCGACAGCTTCCTACGCCATGTGGATGCGTCGCTACATGGTAGATGAACTAAATAAAGACTATATTAAGCTAGCGCGGGCAAAAGGCGTGAAAGAGCGGACATTAATGTTTAGTCACGTCCTCCGAAATGCCTTCATTCCGATGGCACAGTACTTACCTGCAACCATTTTATTTACCATCACAGGCTCCATCTATATTGAATCCTTGTATTCCATTCCAGGGATGGGGGGCTTACTCGTCGATGCCATCCAGCGGCAGGATAATACCATTGTCCAAGGGCTTGTCCTTGTTTTTTCATCACTAGGAATCATCGGTTTGATTTTAGGTGATATTGCCATGGCACTTGTTGACCCACGCATTAAATTAGGTAAAGGGGAGAGTGTACGCTAATGAGCATATATACAGAAGAAATTAATAATATCTCAGACGAGTCGCGTGAAGCGCTGTTTCAGTTTGCTGAAGCTAGTGACAGTAAAGCTGAAGAAACAGCCTACTCCAATTATTCTTACTGGCGTTCGACATGGCAATCCTTTTTGAAAAATCGCTTGGCGGTCTTTTTATTAGTCGTCGTTTGTCTAATTGTCGCATTTACCATCCTGCAACCGTACCTACCACAACAAAACTCACCAACTGAAATCTATCTTGACGACCAAACAGGCTTGCAAGCTCGCAATGTTGCACCTAACGCTGAATTTTGGTTTGGGACAAACTCGATTGGGCAGGATTTATGGTCGCGTATTTGGGCAGGGACTCGTACCTCGTTACTAATTGGTTGTGTTGTTGCGTTGGTTGAGGCCGTCGTTGGAATTACAATTGGTACACTATGGGGCTTCTCTCGTAAGTTAGAAGTACCAATTACACAGCTCTACAATGTGGTGGATAATATTCCGACAACAATTGTCCTTATTTTAATGTCCTATATTTTACGTCCGAGTATTTCGACCATCATCATTGCTATGTGTATTACTGGCTGGGTGGAAATGGCCCGCTTCATTCGTAACCAAATTGTGATTTTACGTGACCGTGAATATAACTTGGCCTCTAAATGTTTAGGGACGCCTGACTACCGCATTATTATAAAAAATCTATTACCCTATTTAATTTCGGTCATTATGCTACGGATGAGCCTCGCGATTCCTTTTGCCATTGGTGCAGAAGTGTTTTTAACCTATATTGGGCTAGGGCTTCCAATCAGTGAACCGTCTTTAGGGAATTTAATCAATGAAGGCCGTGTCTTGATGATGTCACCAGATTTACGTTATCAGCTAATTTTCCCAAGTATTGTATTAAGTATTATTACCATTGCCTTTTATATTATTGGCAATTCATTTGCGGATGCAGCAGATCCAAAAAATCACGTATAAAGGGGGAATACGATGGAGGAGAAACGGTCAAAGTCCCGAATTTTATCGATTCAAAACTTAGTCATAAAATTTACACTGCGAGGTCAGGTGCTAACAGCCATTCGTGATATCTCCCTTGAATTATATCAAGGTGAAAGTCTTGCAATTGTTGGGGAATCGGGTTCAGGTAAATCGGTGCTTGTGAAATCCATAATGGGCCTGCTCGATAAAAACGGCTACATCGAGCAAGGTCAAATTATTTACAACAATATGGATTTAGCGCACTTTACAACAGAGCAAGAGTGGTTGCAAATACGAGGAAAAGAAGTCGCCATGGTTACCCAAGATCCCATGACATCATTAAATCCACTGAAAACGATAGGTAAACAAATTGAAGAATGTGTTGTTTTACACCAAGGCTTAAAGGGCAAAGCCGCTTATGAAGAAACACTTAAATTACTAACCGATGTCGGCATTTATGATGTAGAAAAACGCTATAAGCAATTCCCTCACGAATTTTCTGGAGGGATGCGGCAGCGTATTGTCATAGCGATTGCACTTGCTTGTCATCCGAAAATATTAATTTGCGATGAACCCACGACTGCACTTGATGTAACCATTCAAGCACAAATTTTGCAGCTATTAAAAAATCTGCAGCAGAAATACGGGCTTACCACCGTTTATATTACGCATGATTTAGGCGTGGTGGCAAAAGTAGCCGATCGTATCGCGGTTATGTACGCAGGTGATGTAATCGAAGTGGGTGCCACCCACGAAGTTTTCTTCAACGGCCAGCATCCTTATACATGGGCACTGATTTCTTCATTACCGCAGCTCGGATTGAAAGGGCAACAACTCTATTCCATTAAAGGTACTCCACCAAATCTGTTCAAAGACATAAAGGGTGATGCATTTGCGCCACGCAATCAATATGCATTAAAGATTGACTACGAAGAACGACCGCCTTTCTTTCAGGTTAGTGACACACATTTTGCACGCACATGGCTGCTGGACCCACGCGCACCAAAAATAGAGCTTCCTGAAGCGTTACAAGCATTCTTTGAGGAGGGGAGGCAACACGCCAATGAATGAAAAAGAAGTACTGGTGGAAGTAAAAAACCTAAAGATTGTCTTCGGTAAAAGAAAACATAAATTCGTTGCCATTGACGATGTCAGCTTTGAGATTTTTAAAGGCGAAACATTTGGATTAGTAGGTGAATCAGGCTCAGGGAAAACAACAATTGGCCGTGCTATTATGCGCATTAATGAAGTAACCGAGGGACAAATTTTGTACCGTGGAAAAAAAATAAACGGCAACATCTCAAAGGATTGGAATCGTGAAATTACCCAGAAAATCCAAATGATTTTCCAAGACCCAATGGCATCGCTCAATGAACGAGCGAAGGTAGACTATATTATTTCAGAAGGTCTGGTCAATACAAAAAATTTTTCAAGTGAGGAAGACCGTCAGCAAAAAGTGCGAAAGGCACTGTTGAATGTTGGGTTACTACCTGAGTTTGCCAATCGCTTTCCACATGAATTTTCAGGTGGTCAGCGTCAGCGAATTGGCATTGCACGTGCATTAGTGATGGAGCCGGAGTTTATCATTGCGGACGAACCAATTTCTGCCTTAGACGTGTCGATACGGGCACAAGTGTTAAACTTGCTAGCAAATTTACAACAGCAAAATAACTTAACCTATTTATTCATTGCACATGACTTATCCATTGTACGATTTATTACAGACCGTACAGCGGTTATTTTTAAAGGCAATATTGTGGAGTTGGCGGAGACAGAAACACTATTTTCCAATCCCATCCATCCTTATACGCAGGCATTATTATCGGCAGTACCGGAGCCAAATCCTTACAAGGAGCGGGAAAAAATCGTTGAAATTTATGATCCTACGCAGCACCGCTATGACAAACATCCACCATCCTTTGTCGAAATGGAGGAGGGCCATTTCGTACTGGCCAACGAACAGGAAATTGAAAACTATCGTACGACACGAAAAATGGGGGTTTGATCGATGAGAATAGCAAAAGCGTTAAAAAAAGGCGATACCATTGGTTTAATGAGTGCCTCAGGTGCAACACCGCCCGGTAAATTACATCCGGCAATTGACAGTGTGGAGAAGCTCGGTTTTAAAGTAGTTGTAGGGGAAACATGTCGGGCGAGGCATGGCTATTTAGCAGGGTCAGATGAACTTCGTGCCGCTGAAGTCAACCAAATGTTCCGAGATCCTAGTATTGATGGCATTTTTTGTATTCGTGGCGGCTATGGTGCCACAAAAATTCTACCCTATCTTGATTACGATATGATACAAGCCAATCCTAAGGTATTTGCAGGTTATAGCGATGTGACAGCACTTCACATTACGTTTAACCAAAAATGTGATTTCGTGACATACCATTCGCCAATGCCTTCTACGGAATTTATTCAATTGGATATGGATGACTATTCATGGGATTCTTTTATCAACAGTGTGACGGCAACTGAAAGAAAGGGACTATCTCTTGAAAATCCATCAGGACAGCCAATGACAACACTGGTCACAGGACAAGCAACTGGACAGCTAATTGGAGGAAACTTAACATTAGTCACGGCATCACTTGGAACCCCCTATGAAATTGATACAAAGGACAAGATTTTATTTTTAGAGGATATAGATGAAAACGAACAACGCATCGACCGCATGCTTACGCAGTTAAAATTAGCGGGCAAGCTTGATGAAGCCGCGGGTATATTATTAGGCGCTTGGACAGACTGTGGTCCAGAAAATCCGGAGCAACCAGAAAATAGCTTATCCCTGCAAACCATTTTTAATGAAATATTAGTGCCACTTAAAAAACCAATTGTCATGGATATTACTTGTGGTCATTGCTTACCAACGATGACACTTCCATTAGGTCGAACAATTGCCGTTAACGCAGAGACGCACACGATTAAAGTGGTAGGGTAGGTGAAAATAATGCAGCCATTGATTCGGCAACTACTACAAGAAACGCCCTACAAAGTGCATATAATTGTCAAAGATCTTCGGACAGACGAAACCCTCATAAGTGAACGATCTACTGAAGTGTTCTCCAGTGCAAGTCTCATGAAAGTACCTATACTTCTTGCTGTGTTACATCATGTAGAGACCAATCGTCTAACGTTGGATGAAGTGTTGATGATAACACCTAAAGACTGGGTCGACTTTAGTGTAATCAGTGAACAACAATTAAAATCGGCTACAATCTATGAGTTATTGGTGTGGATGATTATTACCAGTGATAATACAGCAACTAATATTTTGATTGATTATATGGGTATGGATGCGCTGAATTGTTATTTTCGTGAAAACGGGCTGAAGCACACAATATTGCAGCGAAAGATGATGGATGTTGTACGACGGGCGAATGGCGTTGACAATGTCACGACAGCACGTGATATGGCTCATATATTTACACATATTTATCGCCAAGATTTATTCACACCGTCGTTCAGTGCACTGGCAATTGATATTTTGAGTCGCCAACGTGTACATGAAGCACTCAGTCGATATCTGGTAGATGATGTGATAATCGCCCATAAAACTGGGGGGCTTGAAACGGTTGACCATGATGTAGGCATTGTTTATAGTGACGCAAAAGATTATCTGATTGGAGTTTTTGTCACAGAGGTCACCAACAATCAGGAAGCGAGGCAACTAATTGGTCGCATTTCGAAGGTCGTTTATGAGTATTTGGTACAACAGAAAGGGGAGTTAAAATGAATGCCATTGTCACGTCGATGATTGCGAATCTGTACGCTGAACCGAATGGAACATCTGAGCTAATTGATGAGTTATTATACGGAATGCCTGTACAAATCCTTGAAGAGTTAGATGGTTACTGGGTGCATGTACAAACAACCTATCAGTACCGGGGCTACTGCAGAAAAGTGAATATAATGCTAGATAATGTGAAAACGAGTGCTTGGCGTGTTGAAGCATCGCATGTTATTAGCCAAAGCTTTGCCGATATTTTACAACAACCTCGCATTCAAAGCTCGAAATTAATGACACTTGTGAGAGGCTCAATCGTGCGTTATGTAGCTGACGAAGAACTAGACTCACATTGGGCGGTCATTCAATTAGCTACAGGCGAAAGGGGCTATTTACGCAAAAAATGGCTTTGTGAAAAAGTCACGGAGAATAGCCTATCAGAGCAACAATTCCGGGAAAACGTGGTACAAACGGCACTGAGCTACTTAACAACACCGTATCGCTGGGGAGGCAAAACCCCATTTGGTATTGACTGTTCGGGCCTGTGTTCAATGGCGTATATGCTAAACGGGGTATTGATTTACCGAGACGCCAAAATGGTTGAAGACTTTCCGATAAAGGAGATTGCACTGGAGCAAATGCAAAAGGGCGATTTATTGTACTTCCCAGGTCATATCGCGCTGTATCTTGGCGACAATCTATATGTGCACTCCTCACTAGACGGAAATGAAGTAACTATAAATAGCTTAAATGAACAACATCCTCTTTATCGGGAAGACTTAGCGACGACCATCACAGCGGTAGGGAGTTATTTTGCGGATTAAAAGCTAAGACACCAATGAACGATCGTTGCTAGTGCCAGCTGTCGGTACGAAATTTAACGACAAAGTAAAAGACGACAGCACCAAGGAAGCATTGATAAGTATTAGCGAAAAGCCAATCACATAATAAATAAACAAGAAACAAAATTTCACCTGTCATATTTATAAGCCATCACTCTATGATTTCTATGTCAATGAGTGAATATTTTTGCCTAAGCGAGATGCTTCTGTTTAATAACAGAGGCATCTGTTTTTGTTTGTAAAAAACTAGGGGTGATGTAGATGAGCAACTAACGATAAACAGTAAAACAAGCACACAGGAAATGGGGAATCTACATGATAGAAATTCACGATCTAACAATCCTATAGGGGGTATCTTTTAAACCGAGCGAACCATGCAAGACTTACAGATACTCTAGCAACTGTAAGTCTTGCGGATCGCCGCGTTTGGGTGCATACAAAGAAACAATGTGCTCATCTCATTAGATTCAAAAAATAGGTAAATAATAGAGAGGCAACTTCTAATTTTTTGATGCTACAATTATCAATAAAAAAATTGGAGGTAATGTGTTTGGATAATGACTTAAAAGAATTATTACGTTCAGTTTTAAAAGAAGAATTGGGACCGGTAAACCAGCGTTTGGACGGAATGGATAAGCGATTTGATGGCATGGAACAGCGTTTGGACGGAATCGATCGACGATTAGATAAAATGGAGGATGATGTTCGAGAGGTTAAACTTGGAATAGATGAGCTGCAAAAAATATGGTTGAAAACTTAGGGCAATTCACAGAAAAATTGCGCATCAAGTAAAAGATCGAACTGGCGCTTTAAACAAGCGTGTTTTTGAAGTAGAAACAGTGATTCAACGATTGACAAGCCCATAATAGCAAACTTTTACTAGCTTTATGGAGGAGAATCTCTGTAAAGTTTTTTTATATACGCTGAGCTAATTTAAGGCGTATCGAATGAAAATATTACCCTTATGCTATCAGGGTTCGCTAAATCGCAACCATAACATCATTGGATTCATTGCGTAACGAATTTCTCTACAGCGCTTTATTAAAAAATAAAAAATCTCCAAGCTACAAAGGGGGCTTCACAGTCCTAAGTGTGCATGGAGATTTTTTTTAGTATTGATAGATATTGAGTTGTTGACCCGCTTCTAATCGATCAGATCTAAGCTGATTCCATTGCTTGAGGGATGTCACCTTAACCTTGTGGGCCTCTGCGATATGCATGAGTGAGTCACCGTCAGCTACCGTAATGGTTTTTTTGTTTTTAACTGGGCTGTCGTATTGTTGTAAGTCGTATTTGGCAATGAGCATGTTAAGCTTTTCATTGTATTTTGAATCTGTCGCATAGGAGCCTGTTAAAAATTTTGTTGCGTCTGCATAGGTCTTTGTTTGGCTCTTAAAGACACCTGTATAAAAATCCTTGTTCCAAGACACACCATTACGCAGTAACTTTACATAATCTTTCAAAGAGTCTTCATAGGAAGGGTATTTACGGAACTCCGCCATTACGGTTGACATATTACCAGAACCATCATCTTCAGATGTTTCTAGCGTGACAGAGTCGTTTTGAAATTGGCCTTTCATGCCAAATAAATTATTATTAGGAGCTGAACCTAGACCACTTTGTCCATTTTGACTCTCTAAAATAGCCTGCGCAATCATAACAGAGGCGTATAAGTCATTTTCTGCCCCAAGCCTACGAGCGGTTTCTGCAATAGAGCCGATGAATTCCTCTGTACTTGGCCCTTCTTCAACATATTCAGGCTCTTTTGTCTCTTTATTAAACATAGAATCAAATAGTTGTATAATCATGAAAATCGATATACCGATAACAGTTAGGAATATAAGTATACCTTTCATCAAGTTTTTGAATAATTTCATTGGTGATGATGTTGGTAGAAGACAACATCTCCCTCCTTCCTTTACAAGTGAGTACATACTAAGGTGCTATATTTCTAATTATGACAGAGCTACAACATAAAATAAAGCCGTGTATTTTTTATAGTGTCCGTAATTAATAGAACGAAATTGCAACCAAATAGTTCCTATATTTGCAACCTTATAAATATATTTCCCACCTATTTTGTTAGAAATTGGGATGGTAGCATTTCAACATATTGATAGAAGCAAAACGCGGGCTCTATATGTACTTTGGTGTCTTGAAAATCAAAAAATGGTATTATTAACCTTAGTAAATCAATTTCATAATTCACTTTCTTATCAATAAAGGCGAATATGATGAAAGAAACAAAATATTCGTGGTTCTTTATAGAAAAACTATTTATGAAATGAATTCTAGTGTAAAAGTTTTAAATTTTGAAAGGAAGTTTTCATTGAATACTATTTATAGTGTAACGCAAAATCAATTATATGAATTTTTATTAAACGTAGCTACGATTAGACCTGTATTTATATGGGGGGCGCCTGGGATTGGGAAATCGTCAATTGTAGAAAATTTCGCAGAAGAATTAGGGATGACATGCGTTTCTTTACTAGGAAGCCAATTAGCGCCAGAGGATATTATTGGCGTACCACAAATAAAGGATGGCTACAGCGTTTTTTGTCCGCCCAAAATGATTGCGAGGGACGAACCCTATTGTTTATTTTTAGATGAACTAAACGCTTGTTCCCAAGAAGTACAAAAAGCCTTTTACAGCTTAATTCATGATCGAAGAATTGGAGAGTTTATGCTTCCAGAAGGAACGATAGTGATTGGGGCAGGAAACAGAGCGCAAGATAACGCCATTGTTAAACCGATGTCCTCTGCTCTAATCAATCGCATGGTCCATGTGCAGTTAAGAGCATCCCATAAAGATTGGTTAGTATGGGCGTACGAACATGAAATTCATCCGCATGTGATTGAATATATCCAGATGCGCCCAGATCATTTATGGAGCGAGCCGCCTAAAACGGAAGAGCCATTTTCTACGCCGAGATCTTGGCATATGTTAAGTGATTGCTTGTATGCATATGGCGAGAACATAAAAGAAAAAGATATCGAGCTACTAGCAAGTAGTTGTCTTTCCCCACATACTGCTGTACAGTTTAAAGCCTTTTTAAAACAGTTGCAAAGTAAATATAACCTAACCAAAATTATCAATGGCGAATTAAGATGGCCAGACCAACCAGAAGAAAGAGATTTGTTATATTTTATGGCGCAATCGTTTAGGGCGCAGCTTATGAAGGAACTACCTAAAGAAAATACAACTATAAAAGGCAATCAAAGACAACTTGCATTTCGTGCCAAGGATCTCATCAAAGAATTGTCGTCTATTAGCTTAGAAATTGCCCAAATGGTAGTGTCTGAACAAAAAGGGGAAGCCCTTCCTGCATGGTTTATGCTTGAGGTCATAAGAGATTTACCACGATTAGTCGCTAAAAAGGATGAGTAACAAAGTGGCGAAAAAAAACAACAAATCCATGAAGGAACATAAAAATGAAAAAAACATTGCGCTAGGTCAAGCAATAGTAAAAGCGCATCCTTTGTTTGAATCTTTGTTAAGTAATGTTTCAATTCAATATCAAGACATGGCGGCACAGTCTTGGGCTTATGTCACAAGCTCTGGCGTAATCTATGTCAATCAAGGTAAAAAGGGACAACCAGTTGAATGGGCATATGTTATTGCGCATTGCTTGTTACATTTAGGATTAAATCACAAACAAACAAAAGAGCATAGTGAAATTTGGAATATAGCGTGCGATTGTTATATTACAAAATTTCTTGGAGAATTAAAGTTCGGACAAGCACCAAGAGAAATGAGTGAACCTTTTTACGATTCCTTCTCCGATGAAGTGAAGTTGTATGAACGCTTTATAAGAGAAGGCGTACCGGATCATTTAAAACGATATAGTACAATGCCCGGTGAAGCAGATTTTAAAATCACCCAAGACAAGGATAGCTATTACTATTGGGGAACACCAAGTGAATATCCTTTGTTGTTTGCAGAGGGGTTATCGAGAGCCGTTCAAAGTGCAATTAGAGTAGCAGGTGGCGTTAATTCTTCTATCTCAGGTTCTGCCATTAAAACCAAAGCAGAGAATGCCAAAGCGTGGTTCATGAGCTCTTACCCGTTGTTTGGTGCACTAGCCTCTGATTTTGAAATTATCGATGATCCCCTTGTGTGCACAAGAATGGACATTTCCGTTGCTGCCATTGCAGTCGACACGAAGGAAATTTATATTAATTCGTCTGTGCCTCTGTCTGATGAAGAAATGAAGTTTTTAATGGCGCATGAATTGCTGCATGCAGGTTTAAGCCATGCCACTAGAAGGCAAGGGCGAGATCCCTATCTATGGAATGTCGCTTGTGATTATGTCATAAATGGCTGGCTAATCGAAATGAAAGTTGGCGATATGCCGGAAATCGGTGGATTGTATGACCCCGAGTTAAAAGGATTATCGGCTGAATCTATCTATGATCGCATTGTGACAGACATCAGGATGTATCGAAAACTACGAACTTTTAGAGGGCAAGGAGCGATCGATATTATTGAGGCAAAAACGTCTGATTTTTGGGAAGGCAAAGCGGGAATCGATTTGGACACCTTTTATAGAAGGGCTTTAAGCCAAGGGTTAAGCTATCATTTCTCTCAAGATAGAGGGTATTTGCCGCAGGGCTTAATAGAAGAAATTCGAAGTCTTTCACAACCGCCGATTGCCTGGGATGTGGAATTAGCTAAATGGTTTGATCGCATGTTTCAACCAATCGAAAAAGTCCGTACGTACGCTCGTCCAAGCAGAAGACAAGCGTCAACACCGGATATCGCTAGACCGCGATGGCTACATCAAAGTGGCGAAGAGCATGGCCGTACATTTGCGGTTATCATTGATACCTCTGGCTCAATGGATCGGGAGTTGTTGGGGAAAGCACTAGGAACGATTGCGAGCTACAGCATCGCACGGGATGTCCCGCTTGTTCGCGTTATCTTTTGTGATGCGATTGCTTACGATGCAGGATACCTGCCGCCAGAAGACCTTTTAACAAAAGTCAAAGTGAGAGGGAGAGGAGGGACCATTTTACAGCCAGGTATTCAATTAATTGAACAAGCCGCCGACTTCCCGAAAAATGGACCTATTCTTATTATCACGGACGGCGAATGTGATCGCTTGTCGATTAAAAGAGAGCATGCCTTTGTAATGCCACAAGGCGCAAAGCTACCATTTGTACCAAAAGGTGAGGTATTTAGGATGAAATAATGAAGTAGAAGGCCAATTGTAAAATGGGACAGTCTACTAAAAATAATTAGATAAATCACAAAAGCCTCCTCGTTTTCCGTAGTTACGCTAAACTGCCTCAACGCTCAATGCCTGCGCCGCATTGCTTGGCTGGCGATTTCTTTGTAACTGACGTTGCACATTCGCAACAAAAAATATTTGCACCTGTCGCTTCATTTTCCTCACTCTTTCTTTGCAAATAACAAGAGCAGGAGTCACATAGATTCTTTTCACTACTAGTAAAAGCCCAGAAACGTTGTTATATCAACATTTCCGGGCTTTACTTGTGGTGGATTTAACCTGTGAATGAACGGACAACAATTAATAATTTTGTAAGAAATGAGTAAGAAAAAAGAGATGATCGATTCGTACAATTAACATACAAGGTGAAAGGGGAAATTAAATGTTTATAAAAAACGCACTGCCCTTTAGAAAGCGTATTACTTAAATTTAATGACCGGAGACAGCATTCATGCTTAAGCTGCTGAAATTAAGATGGAAAAAACATCATATATCTAAATATTTTATCGGAGGATTCATTGGTATCGTAGTAATTTGCTTGGTTGTTGGTCTTATAGCGTGGCGTTTTAAAGTTGAGAGCTGCCTGATGTTTACAGATTATTTAGGGTTCATGTCATTAATGAATATTTTTATTAAACTCACATTTATTATTTATGTAGCTGTTAGTTTATTTCGTTTAATAATGGAAGAATACAACAATCATTACGGACTGCCAATACTTAACATATTCAGTATTGCTTATATGACCGTGCAGTAAGGTGTGAATAGGGAAGAGGAGAGATGAACGCTATGGGGATGCGTAATCATTCTGTTCAGGCGACAATTGGTTCGTGGTGGAAATTGCCTGTTCTTATAACCTAGAAATCACATTGGTGACCTTCATTCCATTTTAATTAGGGCTTGCAGTGGTTGGCGTGGTGATTGCGTACTTAGCCATTCGCATTCTTGAGAGCAAGGATGAGATTTAACTGGAAGAACTGCCAACAACAAGAAGGTGAGAAACCTGTAGAAATTCCAACTTTGTGAAGAACTATAACTCAAAAAGCACAAAGTATGATTTAGTAGTTTAACTTGAAATTTCAAGAATAAGGAGACAAATTGAGCATGCAATTAGAAAGTATTTTTTACTTCCCATCAGTACATGAAACGTTTTTTATCATGCTTAACATTGTATCTATTACGATTGGATTATGCCTGATCGTTTATGGACTTATAAAGCAAAAAAAACATAAAAAAAGTACGTTAGCAACATGTTGTATGGTTTTAGGCTCGTTAACTATAATTACACATACAATCCAAATCGTTGCGAAATTGCTTTAAAAGAGGAGAGAATTACATGCACCAGTTTGTTAAAAAAATAGATAAATCATTTGATAAAGTAAATAAATTTTTTGGTGTATCCATTCAGCGCCCCGAACCTAGTCAAAAGACAATACGAATAGGTTCAATGCTCGGAACAGTGTTAGGAATAATAGTATGTATTTTCGGTTTTATCGGAGGGCTCAAATGGAGTGTTATTGGTGGTGCCTTCATTGCGTTGTCAAATATATGTAATTTACTGTCGATGAAAAAATGAAAGTCATTTTGTTGTGTTCATCGACTGGTAACCGTAGCTGCACATGCTTCCAACATCTGTGCCAAAAGGGGAGGTATATAGAAAGCAATAAAGAAATACAATCAAAAGGTTTCGGGAATGTTCAGTATTCCTGAAACCTTTTTGATTTTTTTCTGTGGATTTTTGTTCAAAACGAGACATTAAGGAATCTTGTGGACTGTTTGCTAAATCGTCATCATGTCAAAATGTTCGCGTGTATTTTGTAAGTTTTTTGACATCATCACACAACAATTCTTGATTTCGAATAAAGAGTAAAAGTTAGACTAATGTTGGAAAACGAGCTTGCCCTGCTCGAAGCGAGCGAAGAAAAGAAGGCGGCTTGCTAGTTCGTCCGCGGAGAGCAAATGGCATTTTCTGCGCCTCCTTATTATGACGCTGTATTCGGTGAAATTTTAGCTTGCAAAATAATTAGAATGTGTATATATTGTATATAAAGTATATATACAATATTTAAGAAGAGGTATTTGCATGCAAATCATTATTTCAAACAACTCAAAAGAGCCGATTTATGAGCAAATTTATGCGCAAATCAAGAAACTGATCTTAACGGGTGAATTACAAGAGGGTCAATCATTACCTTCTATGCGCCAACTTGCCAAAGACCTAGAAATTAGCGTCATTACAACAAAACGCGCTTATGAAGAACTTGAGAAAAACGGATTTATCTATTCCATTGTTGGAAAGGGTTCGTTCATCTCCGAACAAAATATGGAGATGGTGAAGGAAAGAAAGATGAAAGTTATCGAAGAAAAGCTAGTCGTTGCCATTCAAAATAGTAAAGAAATGGGCATAAGCTTAGCAGAACTGAAGGAAATGCTGACATTATTGTATACGGAGGAAGAATGATGGAAAATGTTATTGAATTACAGCATATTAATAAATCATTTAATGGATTTCAGGTGAAAGATCTCTCTATTACCGTGAAAAAAGGCTATGTGACTGGATTTATCGGGGGAAATGGTGCTGGTAAATCGACAACAATCAAATTGATTATGAATTTAATACAGCAAGATAGTGGTTCTATTTCGATTTTTGGCATGAACTATAAGCAGCATGAGAAAGAAATAAAGGAACGTATTGGTTTTGTCTACGATGAAAACATTTTTTATGAACATTTAACATTAAATGAAATGAAAAAGATTATTCAACCAGCCTATAAAAATTGGGATAATCAGGCATTTCAGCATTATGTTGTCCAGTTCGAACTGCCGCTGAATAAAAAAATGAAGACATTCTCAAAAGGCATGAAGATGAAAGCCTCGCTGATTATTGCATTAGCTCATCATGCAGAGTTAATCATTATGGATGAACCAACATCTGGTCTCGACCCGATATTTAGACGGGAATTACTAAATACTTTACATGATTTAATGCAAAACGGGGATAAAACGATTTTCTTTTCGACGCATATAACAACGGATTTAGATCGCATAGCGGATTATATTACCTTTATTCAAAATGGCGAACATATTTTTACAAAGGAATTTTATAAAATTGAAGAGGAATATGCCATTGTAAAAGGAACACTGGATTTATTGGATCGGGAAACGGAGCAAGAGTTTATTGCTATCCGGAAAACGAACAGTGGTTTTGAAGCATTAACAGCTCATAAAAATCGTGTGGCAAACTTATTTGGAGATACTGTTATTATGGAAAAGCCAACGCTTGAAGATATTATGTATTATTCGAAAAAAGGAGGGGCACTGTATGTTTAGCCTAATACGAAAGGATTTTTTATTACAAAAACATATCCTTTTACTGTACATCGCGATATTACTACTCTTTTCATTGTTTGGTGATGCATCTGTCTATGTAGGATTTATTTTTAGTCTATCATTTATCATGAGTGCATGTTCTTTTGATGAAAAAGATAACATCAACATTTTGCTCAATTCGCTCCCTTACACGCGAAAGGAAATTGTCGCTTCAAAGTATATCGGAGCATTACTATTTACAATGTTATTTGTTATCGTTATGTATGTTGGGGATTTCATTTTGAATGGAAATAAAGCGTCATTTTTAGTAAAAGAGATGCTGCTTATTATCGGTCTTGTGATGATTACTACATCTTTCCTTCTTCCATTCCTATATAAATTTAAGATGCAATACCTACATATGGCTCTGGTTGCATTAGTAGTCATCTATTTGATAACAATTAGTTTTTTCATTAGAAATTTACATGATGTAGTAAGAGAATTGACACAAAAAATCCTGACTTTACAAGAAATCCAACTATATTTCTTTGCGATACTGCTGGTCATTGTTTTATATATTGGCTCGTGGCTACTATCCATTCGTATTTATGAGAGAAAAGTCTTTTAAAAAATAAATATACATGAACTAGGCGCGTCTGATGATGAACAATCTACTCCTTTTATTTGGCATGCTGAAATCAGCAATAGGTAACTAAACATGTCGTTGGTTTCCACTACGATGGATGGCTTCCATGGCCTATGGGGACTCACTTTGGCACGCTGTTCTCATAGCGCCTGCATGCCAATCAATACGTGTACGTCAAACCTATTCAATCGAATTGTAAACTATCTAATGAGGTACGAAGTTACCCGTAAACACCTACTAGTTAAGACGAATAATTACTGTGAAATCCATTTTGACAATTGGTCCTGTCATGATGGATTTTTATTTTCTTTGAACAATGGAAGGTCTGGGCATGAAATATATCAGTAAAAAATGTTTCAACTTCATGCCGTTTGTGAATTATTTAAGGGAAGGTGAGCAGAACATTCAAGCATAAAATATGTTATTTCCTTGTTCTAGATCTGGAATACAAGACGTATATGACATTAAAGAGATGGTAAAATGGGAGGTTATTTATGTACTATGTTTATAAAGTCACTATATCTATAATAGGAGAACGGCGAAAACAGATTTTCATTACAGGGAGCAAAGATAGTGATAACATTTGACAATGTCTCAAAAAAATATGATAACGACCAAGTTGCGGTGAAGGCGATTAATCTTGAGATAAAGAAGGGGGAATTCTTTGTCATTATAGGGCCTAGTGGGTGTGGAAAAACGACATTACTAAAAATGATTAATCGTTTAATTTATTTAACGGAAGGAACTATACGTATTAATGGACAAAGAATAAGTGACTATAACATCCATGAGCTGCGATGGAATATCGGTTATGTGTTACAACAAATTGCGCTTTTTCCACATATGACAATAGAAGAAAATATAGCCATTGTGCCAGAATTGAAGAAATGGCGTCAACAACAGATCCAGCAACGAGTGCGAGCGTTATTGGAAATGGTGGGACTCGAACCAGACAAGTATAGTCAACGAAAACCTAAAGAACTATCAGGAGGAGAGCAGCAAAGGGTTGGTGTTGTTCGTGCATTAGCGGCAGATCCCGAGATTATTTTAATGGATGAGCCATTCAGTGCGCTAGACCCGATGAGTCGTACGAAATTACAAGATGACCTGCTAGAGCTGCAACGTGCCATACAAAAAACTATTGTTTTTGTGTCGCATGATATGCAAGAAGCCTTGAAATTAGGGGATAGAATATGTGTCATGAAGGATGGAGAGATTGTGCAAGTTGGTACGCCTAAAGAAGTTATGGAAAATCCAATCAATGATTTTGTGAAAGAATTTATTGGAGTGAAAGAACATTCGTTCAATGATTTTAATATTGAACAAGTGCTCGAACCAATGACCAATGGGGAGCTTCAACATGTAGTGTCTTGTAAAGATTCTTTGCCAGTAATTCTTAGTAAATTAGCACAGCATGCATGTTTGGCGGTAGAAAATGATGGTACCATAATAGGTATAATAACACGACAATCAATGTTGCAATTTTTAGCAAAAGATGGCTCACAAAGAGGTGAGGCAAATGGCTAATTTTTTTGACGTGTTTAACGAACGAAAAGGACAGTTAGTTGCCTCTTTAATAGAGCATGTTCAGATTTCATTTATTGCGCTATTTCTGGCAGTAATCATTGCTATTCCTCTAGGAATTTATTTAACGCATAATAAGAAAATAGCGGAAAGTATTATCGGAATCAGTGCAGTTATGCAAACGATTCCTTCCTTAGCGCTATTAGGTTTATTAATTCCGTTGTTTGGCATCGGAAAATATCCTGCCGTCATTGCCCTTGTAGTGTACGCCCTCTTGCCAATTTTAAGAAATACATTTACAGGTATAAACGAGGTGGATCCGTCTTTAAAAGAAGCGGCGATGGCGATGGGCATGAATACGCGTAAGAGATTAGTGAAGGTAGAACTTCCTCTCGCCATGCCAATCATTATGGCAGGTATACGGACAGCCATGGTATTAATCGTTGGAACAGCTACCCTTGCTGCATTAATTGGCGCAGGGGGATTAGGCGATATTATCTTACTAGGTATTGATCGCAATAATACAGCACTCATTATTTTAGGAGCGGTTCCTGCCGCAATTTTAGCCTTAGTATTTGATTTTCTGCTCAAAAAGCTTGAATTACTGTCCTTTAAAAAAACGTTAATAGCATTAAGTGCAATTAGTGTTGCGGCCTTGCTGATGATGCTATCACCGTTAGTAAACGCCAACGATAAGGATGAAATAGTGATTGCAGGGAAACTTGGAGCAGAGCCTGAAATTCTTATCAATATGTATAAAATACTGATTGAAAATGAAACGGACTTAACCGTGCAACTAAAACCGGGTCTTGGTAAGACTTCTTTCGTATTTAATGCACTTAAAGCGGGTAGTATCGATATTTATCCAGAATTTACGGGGACGGCCATTGCTGAATTTTTAAAAGAGGAAGCGGTAAACAATCACCAAGAGGATGTATATAACCAAGCAAAAGAAGGCTTGATGGAAAAATTCGACATGGTTATGCTTCATCCAATGAAGTACAACAACACATATGCACTGGCCGTTTCCAAAGAAGTGGCTGAAACCTATGATTTACAAACAATTTCGGACATCAAGGCACTGCAAGAGTCCATTAAAGCTGGCTTTACATTAGAATTTAATGATCGGGAAGATGGCTATTTAGGTATTCAGAAGCACTATGGCATCACGATTTCTAATATTACCACGATGGAGCCGAAGCTTAGATATCAAGCGATACAAACAGGCGATATTGATTTATTAGATGCCTATTCAACAGATAGTGAGATACGTCAATACGACCTGACCGTGTTAGCAGATGATCAACAGCTATTTCCGCCTTACCAAGGAGCACCCTTGTTACGAAAAGAAACACTAGAAAAATATCCTGAAATCGAGGAAGCTTTAAGTAAACTTGCTAATCACATAACGGATGATGAGATGCGTGAAATGAATTATCAAGTAAACGTAGAAGGCAAAAATATAGCAGACGTAGCACGAACGTATTTAGAGAAAGCTGGTTTGCTATAATCACATCCCTATACGCTAGGTTGGTTTGGTGTACGGATTTTAAAGAAAAATAAATAATGTGTTACAAGTAAATCGTTAAAGCAGTGCTCGTTTATGCTTTAACGATTTTTTTATACGCTAAAGAAAAATCTTGTGTGGACCATATCACATTGGTGGGGGATTAGACAGTAAATTTATTTTATTGTCTTTTAGCCTGATGGGAATACTTGCAATGATTACGTTTATATTTTATAAAAAGAATGATTTGCAGATATAAAAATAGCATCCATTCATACAAAAAAGTAGCTAGAGAAAAACCATTCGGTCTTCTCCGGCTACTTTATTGTTGTGGTTAGGCAGCTTTTTTACTGTTTTTCTTCTTCACTTTCTTGTTAGCAGCTTTCTTTTCTAGTTTCTTCTCAGCTTTTTTCTTCGCTAATTTTTTCTCGAGTTTCTTTTTGTCTGCTTTTTTCTTCGCTTTTTTCTCTAGTAGCGCTTCCTCGATTTTGTTTTTCTTAATTTTTTTGGCCATGTTAAATGCACTCCTTAACTATATTGACGTTCTTTGTAAAAGAATGTCTATATACAAGGGTATATTAAACATAAATGGAATGCAAATATATTTAATGGTATATTTTTACATTAATCTGGTTTTATGTGAAATTCTACTAGATTTTCAGTTGTTCTTTACCTCATTATCTGATCGGAACTGGTAATAGTACACTTATAATATTTGCCTATATATTTAAAATTTGTAAATTTCTTTTAATGACAAACAATAAAAATTTATTGAGAATATGCAAGGCGTTGAATTGCCAACCAGGAGATATTTTAGAATATGTAGAGGAAGAAGAATGAACAACGTTCCAAATAGGATGTTCTATTTGGAACGTTGTTTTCTTTGTAAGAATTGACTTTTACTATTGTACTAGATAAAATAAAAAAAGACCGTCCAGACGGTTTTTTATTTCTTCTAGTATGTTGTCAAAGGAGGCACTATCGTGTCAACAAAAGCAAGTGAAAAACGTGCACTCATCATTCGTGCCGCGATGCACTATTTAAAGGACAATGATTTAAATACTTTAACGTTGGAGAAGGTTGCCAATAAGGCTGGAGTTAGTAAGGGTGGGCTTCTTTATCATTTTAAAACGAAGGATGCGTTACAAGCTGCTATAGCAGATACCATTATGGCGGAATTTACAACATCCTATGAGCATCTAGCAAAGATGGAGCAAGGTGCTGGTAACAGGACAAGAGGTTTTATTTTAGCTTCACAAAAAGATCTAGCAGAGGGTGCTTGGATTAATATCGCTATTCAAATTATTCAACATGAGCATACCGCTATTTCAGCACAGTATGAACGATTACTTGATGAACTGTTACATGATGATCTTGAGTCATCGATTGTTCATCTGATTCGCTTAACGATTGACGGATTGTATTATTCACAGCTATTGAATATTGCACCTGTTTCAAACGAGATAATGGAAATCGTCTTTGAACAACTATTACAAATGACAAGAAAGGACGATATTTCATGAGTGCTATTAGTTTTCTATTGATTGCAATTATCGCTGAAGTTTTTGCCAGTTCGATGTTGAAACGAACAAATGGCTTTAAACGATTACTACCGACGATGGGGGTAGTTGTTGGATATGGTATTGCTTTTTATTTCTTATCCTTAACACTCCAATCTTTACCGATTGGCACTGCCTATGCCATTTGGGCTGGATTAGGTACGGCATTAACTGCCGTTGTTGGTGTACTGTTTTATAAAGAGTACTTCAGTGTGAAAAAACTTGCAGGAATCGGCATGATTATTGCAGGAGTAGTTGTACTCAATCTTGTTGGTGGTGGACATTAAGGAGGGCTTTATCATGAAAGGTTATATATTTTTAGCAATATCCATTGTTAGTGAAGTATTCGCGACGATGATGCTTAAGCTTTCGGAAGGCTTTACAGTTATTGGTCCATCAATCGCTGTTGCAATCGGTTATGGCATTTCGTTTTATTGCTTATCCCTTTGTTTAAAAACCTTGCCCTTAAGTCTGGCTTATGCCATTTGGTCTGGTATTGGTACTGCACTAACAGTTGTTGCAGGTATTGTTATATGGGGGGACACTTTTAATGTGTATACGGCATTGGGGATTTCGTTAATTATAGGCGGTGTTATTCTCTTGAATCAAGGTAATCAAAATGAGGCAACACTAAGCTCGTCATGAAATTACTATTGCATTGACAGTTAAATATAGAAAAACGCCCAAAATTAAATTTTGGGCGATGACTGTAGAGCAAACTCCGGGGCAATCGAGTTTATTACCTACAGTTTTTTTTTCGAGAAAGAACATAATCTGGTCCGGAAAAATCACTCGCTTTCGCGGAAGAACGTCAGCTTTTTGTTTTTCAGAGCATCATAATATTTGTTGATCGCTACGCGGTATAGCGAAGCCTCAGCAAACTTTGTATCAATACCGTCTATGTATTTGATGAATTGATAGGCTGTTTCCTGCAAAATGTCTTGAGCTCCTGTTTGCCAGCGCCCATTTTTAATAATGTAAACTGTATTGTTTTTAATTTTTCCTGTAAGTGCTTACCAAATAGCTCATTCATATCAACCCTCCTACCTAGATAACGATTGAATTGGAAAAAGGTAAACAATTAATTTCCTACAACGTTGCAACAATCGATGGCTGTATCAAAGGAGGCATTTTTTTGTCGCTCCTTTTGCAAAACATGTCGTCATATTCCTTCGCCCTACATATTATAACGAGAAAGGTTAAAAAATAAGTTGTAGTTGTTCGGTGTTTGCAAATTGCTGAAACGGACTAGGGAGGAGTTGGCAAGGATTGAGCATTGAAAAAGGAAGAAAAAATTTTGTATGTGAAGCGTTATATGACATAAAAGCACTCCAGGATGTAATAACAAATTTTCATTCTAAATATTATGGTCAATTACTCGTGAAAATAGTTGGTAGTGATACCATTCCCCTTTTTTTAATCACCAACAACGGTGCTCATTTAAAATTATTAGATACAGATAAGCAATTTGAAACGGAGTATTTTCGTATAGAATCTATTGATAAAGAGCGCTGTCGTGGCACTATTTCGTTGTTACGCGCCTATGATTATGAAGGGAATGAGACGAATTCAATTGCTGATGTTGTGAGATTAGAAAGAACAGCGAGTGAAAAATCCCTTGAATTAAGCAGTATATCGGCCATTCAGCTGTTAAATCCTGATTTATTAAAAAAGAAGATCCTCATTGAGCCTAAATGGTAATGAATGTCCCGTTAAAACTACTAAAATAATTTCAAAACTAGAGCATCTGTCTACATGCAAGTGCATTGGCTGAATTTAATAAAAAGAGAATCTAATGAAAGGAAGGTTAACGCATGACGATTATTGGAATGCTGCATCATCGACTAGACCCAAATACGGTAATCAAGTCATATGCATATGCAGTAGTTGCAAGAGCGGAAGGGGCTCAATTTTTTTATTTTACACCTAGAAGTGTTAACTTTGACGACCGTACGATTAGAGCGAAAGTATATGAAGAGGGGCAGTGGCACGAGCGAGTGATGCCCTTCCCAGATGTAATTTATAATGCAGGGAGTCCTGAAAAACTAGCAGTATCAAAAGAAATTATAGAAAAATTGAAAAAGGAAATCCCGTTTACCACACATTCAATAGGGAATAAATGGAATGTTATGCAACGCTTAAAAGCTGCAAAGGAATTTGATACGTATTTGATTCCTTCCGAGATAGTGAAAAATGTAGAATTATTCCACAACTATATTGCCCATTATAAAAGAGTTGTCTTTAAGCCGATTGATGGACGAAAAGGCAGGGGAATCTATTTTATTACGAAAATGGGAAATGCATTTGAGGTAAGGGTGAATAGTGAAAAAAGAAATTATTCGAAAGCTCAATTAAATGACTTATTAAAGGAGCAGCTTTCTTCAGGGACGTTTATCATGCAGCCCTATATTAGATCGATGACAAAATCGGGGCAAGTTTATGATTTTCGCCTACATGTGCAAAAAAATGGAGAGGGTAAGTGGGTGGTGACAACCGTTTATCCACGAATCGCGCCAAATGGTTCTATTATACCGAATATAAACAGTGGTGGTTTTACTAACTATTTAGATCCTTTTTTGGAGCAAGAATTTAAAGAAGAAGCCTATAATATTCGGCGCATGCTGGAACATTTTTCATTGTCATTGGCACACCATTTAGATGACATACAAATGGAGAAATTTGGGGAGGTCATTGACGAAATCGGCATAGATGTCGGATTAGATGAGCAACAAAAGATTTGGATGTACGAAGTGAACTGGCGTCCGGGTTGCCCTCCTGCATTTTATTTAGAATTAGATGTTGTCGTGCATTCAATTCGCTATGCTATGTATCTTGCAGAAAACCAGAAAGTCATTAAAGAAGAAGTAATGGAAAGAAAATACAAGAATTTAGACGCAGCCCTAGGCTTACCGATCATCGCCATTACCGGAAGTGCAGGTAAGACTACATCGAAGGCGTTCCTCGGCTCTATTCTATCAACAAAATGGAATGTATTTGAGTCAAAAGATTATTGGAACACTACAGATCACACAAAAAAACATGCTGAAGAGATTAATTCAACCCATGAAGCAGTTGTACTTGAATATGGAATGGCATATCCAGGTATTATCACAAATCACTGTAGCATCATCCAACCAAATATTAGTATTGTCACAAATATCGGTCTGGCGCATGTTGGGAACTTTGATGGGGATGTTCGAAAAGTGGCAATGGCAAAATCAGAATTAATACATGGTATGAATCAAAAAGGATTGCTTATTTTAAATAAGGATGACGACAATTCGAAGTATTTATCGACAGAGCAATTCAAAGGTGAAATACTGACAGTCGGTATCCACACGGATGCTAATTATAAGGCCTATGATATTTTGTATAAAGGTAACGGCATGAGCTTTAAGATGAATCTGCAAGGGCAAGAAATTGAATTATTTATCCCAATCTTAGGAGAACATCATGTATATAATGCACTCAATGCCATTGCGGTTGCTGATTATTTAGGATTCGCCCCGCTGGATATTAAAGCGGGCCTAAATTTCAAAAAACCACCAAGAAGACTAACATTATATGATTGCCGTGATCAAATTACAGTCATTGATGATACTGTTCACTCTCATCCTCAAGGCGTACGAGCTGCTATTGATGTGCTCACCAACATTGCAAAGAAGCGAAAAGTTGCGATAATTGGCCAGATGCGCGAACTAGGGGACTTACGAGAAGCAGAATATCGTAAAGTGGGCGAATATATTTATGAGCAAGAAATTGACATTTTAATAACCTATGGATTCCGCACAGAAGAAATGGGTGCAGCAGCATTGGAAAAAGGGATGGCTCAATCCAACATTTATCATTTTACGAACAAGGAAGAATTGCATAAGCTATTAGAAAAAATCGTGAAACCTCAGGACACCATTTTAGTAAAGGGCGCTAGTAAAACGAATATGTTTGAAACGGTTAAATTCTTAGATCAAACATTTAAAGCTTAAATTTAATAACCCGAGTAACTGCCCGTTTCATAGTGGCAATTATTCGGGATATTTTTTTACGGCCCATTCATCAGCTTTTGCGAAAACCAAGATAGAAAAGTACTGGTGAATCAAACGTGTTTGTAGAGGGACTAGGAAGGGAATGGTAGAAGTGAATATAGCCTACTTGCGTATTTAGAGTGCTTTTAGTAGAAATTTGATTTCCCTTGCAGCGGTAGTAGCATTTCTTTTCGCTTCAACTAATGTCTTCCCCTCAGCAATCACATAGGCATAACGATGGCCCATAGATAACGGTGGGGTTAGGATTGTTCCTTTTCTAGGCTTCACATAGACATCCACTACACCTGTTGACTTAGTTGCTCGTGTTTTTCCGATGACTCTCTCTAAAACGCCTCTACTCTCTACAATAACGTATTTTGTAAAGACGAATTTTCTGTGCCTCGGCTTGACATTAGGTTGCTCACCTAAAAATAGTTTAAGTGTTTCTTCCACTAAACTAAAACCGAATGCAGCGAGAAGCATATTATTCATAGCTCCCCCTGAAATTCTAGGATTAATCTCAATAAGCTTCCAACCTTGTGCTGTCAGACGAAGCTCTAAATGCAGTGTGCCATTTTCAATGTTAAATGCTTTGACGATGGAATGGAGCACTTCCTCAATACCGCTTTGAATAGCTCTTGGAACTTCTGCTAATACTCCATAACCGGTAATGATAAAACGTTTACCCTGTGTAATCTCTTGTTCAATAATACCGATAATATGAGCTTGCCGTTTATGAACAAATGCCTCTACTAAATATTGTGGTCCATCAATATATTCTTCTATCATAATTGTTTCACCTGGATTCTTGTTTTGGAGAAAACGCAGATGTGTATGAAGTTGACTTTGATCTACCGCTAATAGTACGTCCTTAGAGCCGGTAGATTTTGGAGATTTCACTATTACTGGATAGTCCATTTCTTTAGTAAATGATTCATATGGTTTTATAAGATAAAACTCTGGTGAATAAGGTTGATTCTTTAAGAAATTTCTGGTTTTCTCTTTATCTTCCATCATTTCGATGGCTTCAGATGACGTATAGTTGTCACAAAATTCATCACATAAAATGGAAGCAATGTGCACATAGGGATCTATAAAACTCACAATTGTTTTAATCTCTAAACCAGTCTTGAATAAATCGTAAATTTTATCTTTCATTTCTTCTATATTTGAAGTGTCGATGAAAATCATTTTATGAATATCTGGATAGGCTTTTCTCTGCTGTAATTGCTTTTCATTGTTTGTGAAAAGTACAGTCAAGTAACCCAATTTCTCTGCTGCTTTTATGGCTTCACGACTTGACCCGGATTTGTTTGTGCCAACAAATATAATCGCTTTCAGTTATATCACTCCTTTAATTGGAACTTGGATTCTTAATATACATTTTATATATATGCGCACAAATGGTTTTCTTCTAGTTATGTATCATGTTTACATCCAAGCAACTTTTGTCGACGTACATATACTAGAAAAGAAAGGAGTGTGAATTGATATGAAGCCTCTTACGGTGAAAAATTTAACAGCGATTATTGCAGGTAAATTAGTTCAAGGGTCGGATGAAGTGCTTATCCACTACGGCGCATATCGACTAAAACAAGTAAAAAAATCAAATACTGCCCTTTTTACAAATAAACGTATTGTAAACTGGAAAAGCCTTGAACCACTTTCTCCTCTAGTGCTCGTTACGGATTGGTCCTATAGTCAAAATGAGATTCCTAAACATGTAATCATTATTAAAGTAGCGAATACTGATGAGGCATACTGGAACTTTGTACATTTTTACCGTAGCCAATTTGATATCCCTATTGTCGCTATTACGGGTACTTCTGGAAAAACAACGACAAAGGAGATGATTAAACATATTCTTTCCGCTGGAAAAAAAGTGACGGCGACTACGCTAAGTAGTAATTCCAGAACAGCCTCTTTGCAGTATTTATTAAGCATTGATGAGGAAACTGATGCAGCCGTTTTTGAAACAGCTGTTGGTTCACCGGGGGATGTCACGATTGCAGGGAAGTATTTCAAGCCGAAAATCGGGATTATTACGAATATAGGCGCGCATCATTTAAATTACTGTAAAACTTTAGAGGGCTATATACGAGCTAAAGCTGAAATGGTGGATATTATTGACCCCACCGGTTCATTAATTCTGAATGCTGAGGATATTAACACACAAAAAATTGATTTGTCGAGATTCCGAGGCCGCATTATTAGAATTGGTAAGGATGCATCCTGTGATTTTAGAGCAAGTAATATTCACTACGGTCAAAATGGTATGCAATTTACGATTCATCACAATATGATGGAGCATGAAATATTTGTCCCTGGATTTGGTGAGCATCAAGTATATAATGCACTAGCAGCTATTGCAGCTGTTTGTGAACTGGGTGTCCCAATTACAGAAGCGGCCATCCAATTGTATACATTCCGGCAATTAAACAAGCAACTACAAAAATTTGAAGGCATTAATCACTCTATATTATTAGACGATACATGGAGCATTACGACGACTTCCTTAGAAGCCGCATTACGGGTTTTAAATTCGCTTGGTGATGGTAAGAAAAAGATAGCGGTGATTGGAACAATTACGGATTTAGGATCCTGGGGATATATTATTCATGAGCAAGCAGGTGAGCTAATCCACCGCATAGGTGTAGATGTGCTCATTACGATAGGGGAGCATGCACGTATAATGGCAGATCATGCCGTTGATTTAGGGTTTAATGAACCCGTTTATACATTTAGGAATGGTATGCTCGCATATAAGTTATTAGAGAAGATTGTGGACGAAAATACCATTGTGCTCATAAAAGGAGATATGTACAGTAAGCAAATGTTCCAATTGGCAGCAGATTTAAAGATAAAGCCATCATTACCCTCTGAATAGAATGCACTCGTGATGAGAGAGACCAACTAAGACAACGTGATAAAAACTGTGCCACACAAGGGTAGTCGATAATATTTTATATTATTCTATTAGAAAGGAGCTCCGGAAAGCACATAAAGTATTGTATAAAAAGCTAGTTAATGCTAGTAAGATGGAAGGATTGGTTGTTTACTACCCAATCGTCCAGAAAGCGCATTTCATACGATTATGAGAGGGGGCGAAGATAACTTGCAAAATATAAGTGTGAAGGACATAAGGAAGTTACTGCAAGGTGAACTAGTAAATGGTTCTGAGAATTGGTCTGTTAAACATGCAATTTATTATAATCGGCATGATTTGACACACAGTAATACACTTATGTTTGTGAATAGAAACGATGCAATCAACTGGAAGGAAATAGACAGTAAGGGGCCATCTCTTGTCATTTCCAATAAGTCTTCATCTGAGCTGAAAAATGCACTAGCCAATACAACTGTTATACAAGTGAAAAGTATTGTGCAGGCATACTGGAAGTTTATCGAATATTACAGAGGTCTTTTTCAAATCCCTGTCGTAGCTTTAACCGGAACATGTGGGAAAACAACGACAAAAGAAATGATTAAACATATAGCAAGTAAGGACTGGAATGTGCAGGCATCCGTTAGCAGTAAAAATGAGCCACGTCAATCCTTACCCTATTTAACTGGCATCGATGAGACAACAAAAGCAGCTGTATTTGAGTTAGGTTTGGGGAATACAGGCAATATTAAACATCAATGCATGATTTATCAACCTACGATAGGCATTATTACGAATATCGGAGTGCATCATTTAGATGGCTGTAAAAATCTTGAAGGTTACATCAAAGCGAAGGCAGAAATTGTAGAAGGCATTTCACAAGGGGGTACTTTAATCATCAATGGTGATGATGAAAATACAAAAAAGGTACCTTTGCAGTCTTTTAAAGGCAAGATTATTAAGATAGGGGTGCAGCAAAAGGCAGATTACAGAGCTTCTAAAATTCAATTTACGAAGAATGGCATGAAATTTGTACTGCAAGTGGCAGATGAAAAATATAGTGTTTTTGTTCCTGGATACGGCGAACACCAAGTGTACAATGCATTAGCTGCTATTGCTGCCGTAAAAGAAATGGGCATGACCATTAAAAATGCCATTTCTCGTTTAAAGACATATAAGCCAATGGCAAGACACTTAGAATTTTCAACGGGAATTGGTGAATGTACCATTGTCGATGATACATGGACTAATAACCCAACATCTGTTGAAGCGGCCTTAAAGGTTTTAGATACGATAGGAAAAGAGAAAAAAGTAATCCTTGTACTTGGTGATATTAAGCGATTAGGTAATTTCGAAGCGAAGTATCATCGTGAAATTGGTTCGATGGTGGCCGAAAGAAATATTCATACGCTGATTACAATTGGAAAAAGGGCTGAAGATATAGCCAAGCAAGCGAAGGAAGATGGAACAAATGCCGAAGTACTTATTTTTAAAGACGTTACAGGGGTTTTAGATGTGCTCAAGCCAAAACTTGATTCAGACACAATTGTGCTGATTAAGGGTCCTATGTCTAGCCGATCTATGATTGAATTTGCGAATAACTTAAAAGATATATAATAAGGTAGGGAAAGGGGGTGCCTCAAAGTTACTTGAGACACCCCCTTTCTGTTAAAATTAGTTGATTTTTGAAATACTACGATCTAGAGAACTCGACGAGCTGAAACATAGTTTTGTTTCGCCCATGTAGAATTTAGATTTTGTTTCACTATATTGTTAGCGGTCATACTAATATATTGATTGCCTCCAAGATAAATCCCTGTTTGTGTGATTTGCTTCCCACCATTATTAGTAGAGAAGAAAAGTAGGTCACCTTTTTGCAGTTGTGTTTTTTGCACGGCTTTACCAACTAATGCCTGTTTGCTCGCTAGTTTATCCTTTAAATCAATCCCATGCTTTTTAAAGACATAAAAGGTAAACCCTGCACTTGTAAATGTCAGTGAGCTTTCGTTATACGTATAACCGAATTTTGCTTTACCCGTCATACTTGAAGCAGTAGCGATGATTTTATCAGCAGAAGCTGATGGTGCGTTGACAACCGGAGTGGAGTTCTCTGAAAAAACACGTTTTGCTGTAATATAATGCTCAGCATAATAGTCAACGAATAACACTCTTGTCATGACACCATCCGAATTCGGAATGATGATACGATGATCCCCAGCGTAGATGCCTACAAGTGAAGGCGTTTGAGAGCCTTTAACACTATTAAAGAATACGAGATCACCCTTCTTTAAATTGGCACGTGAAACGGTTGTTCCTACCTTCATTTGTTCCTTTAATGTTGTTGTACCAAGATTCACGCCACTTTTTCGATAGACAAAGTCTACAAACCCTGGTGCTGTAAAGCGTAGACTTGCTTCATTATTTGTTGAGCTCATTGTAACTTTGTTTTTATAATTTAGGGCGTTTTCAACAATTTTATCGCCCTTCGTTGCAGGATTAGCTGACAGTAGAGTAGGTAAGACTCTACGCGCAGATACATAATTTTCTGTATAATACGGCTTGCTATTTAAATCAGAAATAACGATATTTTGCTTGGTATCAGCCATATGAATCATTTTATTGTCACCAATGTACATGCCTACATGATCGGGGTCTGTTCCGGTTTTTTTACTCTTAAAGAATAGTAGATCCCCTTTTTGTAATTGATTTCTCGCAACATATGTCCCTTGTTGAATCATATAATTTTCATTATACGTGCCTAGATCTACACCGTTCTTCTCGAAAATGTACATTAAAAATGAAGCACAAGAAAATTTGTAAGGATATGTAGGCTTGTATTCTGTATTGCTGTATGTAGCCTTTCCTATTAAGCTTTTCCCTGTTTGAATTAGTTGGTCCGCTTTCGTTGCAACGGCTTGTGCGTTTTTTTGTGCATTTGTAGTTGCGGCCTCTACTTCTATTGGATGCATAGTAGCTGGAACCATGCCCAATGAGCTAAAACCTAATGTTAATGCTAATGTAGTTGTTAAAAATTGTTTTTTCATGCTGTGTGTTACCTCCTGTAATACTAGCGATTGGAATAATACTGTTGGCTAGTGATTGGAATAATCGTAGCATGAAAAAGTAGCGGTTCTTCTAGGTAAATGTTTCCACGCGCAGCATTGACTAGGCCTTAAAGCTTGATATAAAAGGCTTTATCGTAGGAATTTACAGTTTCATTACAATTGTTTCAGTTACTGTATTATTAGCTGAAATAGGTGCCTATGTTGTTAGTGAATCCTACAAGTTGGTCTATCAAGGCAAATCGCTCCATGTCAGTGAAACTCGGCCTTGTATAGTGCCTGAAGTCGATTACTTTAAATATATTACAGCCCATAAATTAGATGGTTTTAGGGAGTGGTGGATAAAACGGGTGAAGTGACGGATAGGACGGGCAGAGTGGTGGATAAAATTGCCGAAGTGACGGATAAACTACTCGAAGTGACGGATAGACTCGCCGAACTGACGGGGCATCGAAGAACAATTTGAGGTACTGCAATTTATAATGTCAATTGAAGCAGCCGTCAATGATTGATGGCTGCTTTTTAGATATCACATCATTGGTTTACATTGCTTGAATCATTTCTACTCGATTCTCGAAAGGATCTCTAAACTCAAAACGTTTAAAATTGGGTATTGGAACCGCATCAATTATGTCGATTTGATGTTCCACCAATAATTTTTGCCAATAGGACAGATCTTCAACCTGGTAGGCGATATGGGCTTTTGTCGTGAATCTATCAAATCCATCCTCTGTTCCTACATGCACCTCTATAGTGCCAACTTGTAACCAGAATCCGCCACGTCCTTTAAGTGAATCTGGTTTTTCAATTTCTTTTAAACCTAATACGGTGCAATAAAAATGTTTACCATCCTCCTCAGTACCTTTTGGAATCGTTATTTGTGCGTGATGTAATCCGATAATCATTTATATCCCCCCTTTGTCTTAGTTTCCATACCTACTTCTACTAACTTCCGAATATCCCTCTTTTAGAAGCTGATTTTACCGGGGTGGCGGATAAACTACTCGAAGTGACGGATAGAACAAGCGAAGTGACGGATAGACTACTCGAAGAGACGGATAGACTCACCAAACTGACGGATAGACTTCCCGAACTGATGGATAGGAACAACACCACTACCGAAATAATTCTACTTTTCTGAAAAATATATGCTATAGTTAGAGCATAATTGAATATTGTGTAAGAATTGGTGCCAAATGAAAGTTTGGCTTAAAAGGGAAGTCGGTGAGAATCCGACGCTGTCCCGCAACTGTAAATCGGAGCAAATCACAAATGCCACTGGGGAACTGGGAAGGCTGTGAGGTGTGGATGAGAAGCCAGGAGACCTGCCAATATCTAGTACACACCAAATAACCTACGTGGAAATAGGTGGTGAGATGTGACCGTATCGGCACTGTGCGAAAACGAAAGAAATAGTACGATGTTAGGATGAATTTCGTATCGTTTCGTTCTAGTTAATTTCGACCTACAATAAACCATTTTCCGAATAGGACAATGGCTTTTTTTATTTTACAAAAGGAGAGAGAGACATGACATATACAACTACAGCAATTGGTTACCCATATATTGGGGAAGACCGCGAATGGAAAAAAACATTAGAGGCATTTTGGAGAAATGAGCTTTCAGAGGAGAACTTTTTACAGAAATTAAAGGAAATTCGCTTAGGGCGAATCGACAAGCAGCTTCGTGCTGGCTTAGATATCGTAAGCGTAGGCGATTTCACCTATTATGATAGGATGCTCGATACCGCGATGATGTTTGGTTTAGTACCCAAACGCTTTAACTGGCAAGGGGCTGAAGTAGATTTACAAACCTATTACAGTGCGGCTCGTGGTAACGATCACGCAGTAGCGTGTGAAATGACGAAATGGTTTAATACGAACTATCATTACATTGTGCCTGAATTCGAGGGACAAACATTACAGCTGACAGAAAATAAAATTCTCGCTGCTTTCTTAGAAGCGAAAGAAGCGTTTGGCATTACAGCGAAGCCAACGCTGATTGGGCCGTATACATTTTGTAAGCTGACAAAGGGCTATGACAAAATTACAGAGGCTTCATTTATTTTAGCACTACTACCACTTTATACGCAGGTTATCCAAGAGCTAATAGATGCTGGCGCCGATTGGATTCAATTAGAAGAACCATCACTTGTCACAACACTAGATGATGCTGAGATAATGCTCGTTCAGGAAATTTATACACAATTAACCGCATCTGTACCAGGTGCAAATATTATGCTACAAACTTATTTTGAATCGTTATCCGCATATGAAGATATAGTAGCGCTTCCTGTCAAAGGGATTGGTTTAGACTTTGTACATGGCTACGATAATAATATGGAGGCACTGCGTCAATATGGTTTCCCGCAGGATAAAGTTTTAGCTGTAGGTGTTATTAATGGTCGGGATATTTGGCGGGCAAATTTAGCAGAGGTTAGCACAACAGTAAAGGCGATTGAACAGCTGAGCCATGTCAAGGATTTGTGGATTCAGTCCTCTTGTAGCTTACAGCATGTGCCTATCACTACGGCACTTGAGACAAAGCTTGAACCCGTTGTAAAAAATGCACTTGCCTTTGCCGATGAGAAATTACTAGAAATTACGGAAGTGACAAAATATTTAAAGGAAAAAAATCATGCCACGAATCAAACAATTTCAGAGAGCATGAAGGCGATTGAAGCTTTAAAAAATCATCCAGTACGTAATAATAGTGCGATTCAAAAGGCTGTCCAAGCTGTGTCCTCGCAGGATTTTGAACGCCAGCATGATTTTAAAGCTCGCCAAATGATTCAGCAAGCCAAATTACAGCTCCCTTTATTCCCAACGACAACAATTGGTAGCTTCCCACAATCAGATGAGGTCAAACGTACGCGTAGCGCATGGCGTAAGAAACAGTTATCAGATGAAGAGTATGCAGCATTTGTTGCACAAGAAACGAAGCGATGGATTGCTATTCAAGAAGAGTTGGATCTCGATGTACTGGTACATGGTGAATTCGAACGTACAGATATGGTGGAATACTTTGGTGAAAAGCTAACAGGCTTTGCTTTTACGGCAAAGGCATGGGTCGTATCTTATGGCTCTCGTTGTGTAAAGCCACCGATTATTTACGGAGATGTTGCGTGGGAAACACCGATGACTGTGAAAGAAACAGTGTATGCTCAAAGTTTAACAGAGCGATACGTAAAGGGAATGCTAACTGGTCCCGTAACAATTTTAAATTGGTCCTTTGTACGGAATGATATTTCACGAGAAGATGTGACTTATCAAATTGCATTGGCCCTTCGAAAAGAGGTCGAGGCGCTTGAAACAGCAGGCATTGCAATCATTCAAGTTGATGAGCCTGCTTTGCGAGAAGGCTTACCACTGCGTAAAGAACATTGGGGCAGCTATTTGCAATGGACAGTCAATGCCTTTAAGCTGGCAACAGCAAGCGTAAAAGATGACACACAAATTCATACACATATGTGCTACTGTGAGTTTAATGATTTTATCGAGCCAATAAGTGCGCTCGATGCGGACGTCATATCCATTGAAACGTCTTGTAGTCATGGAGAGCTGATTTCTTCCCTTCAAGTAAATCCCTATGAAAAAGGTATTGGACTGGGTGTCTATGATATTCATAGTCCACGCGTACCAAGTGAAGATGAAATGTTGAACATTATGCAGGATAGCTTACAGGTATTATCAAAAAACCAATTTTGGGTTAATCCAGATTGTGGCTTAAAGACAAGGAAAGAGCCCGAGACTGTAGAGGCGCTAGCATATATGGTAGCCGCTGCAAAAAAACTGCGCCAACAAGTGCAACAATCGACGTATTAATATGAAAACTTGACTTCCAAAGGGGTCAAGTTTTTCTTTATATTTTTGGAATATTAAATAGGATATGAATAACTGAAATTATATTTACCAAAAATCCACTTTGACAACTTACTCTTTTGGGTAGGTTATATTATATTGCCCTCCTTGATTATCTATGGAAGGTAGGTGTTGTGAGTTTAATCATTTAAGTGGATTTGAGTGAAAAGAAATTACATTACTAATTGTTTCACAGGGGGACAATGACTATTAAAACGTTCAAAAAAGAACCGATGTGTTATTAAAAGAACAAGAAAAATAAAAAGCTACAGATGCTGAAAGACGTGATTGTGAAATGTTTAAATTTGAAATTGATTACGCTTAGGGTGATGAAGTAGCCCTACACACGAGGTAACATGTAAGGCTTCTTCGATTAAATTATTTTAAAAATATCCGTTCATTCTACATCTCCAAAAAGATTCAAACTAAACTTTTCTGAAAGAGATTTAATATTATCCCATGATTTATCTAGTTCACGTAAAGAATGCTCATACTCTTCTTTAGCGTTTTGTATATTACCTTGATTTGTTGCATCGACTAAACTGGTAGTTGGGGTGTAATGAGAGAGTTTTTTTGTTTCAAAATCATCTATCGCATCAAAAACTTCTTTTTCTTCTGGCGAGCTTGTTTTAGGATTGAAATCTATTTTGATATCTGAATAATTTGTTGCATCTTCATAGAATACTAGCTGTTGTGCAAGAGATTCTTTTATTTCATCACTAGAATTTAGCCATGAATGTGATTGTGATTCATGTAAATTAATCAAACTAATAATATTATTTTCTTCTATGTTTTTATATTCCCTTTCTACTTTAATATAGTCTTTTAAATCAGCAACAAATTGTTCATCGAAACCTGTATCATTTTCTTTACTACAAGCAGATAAAAGTAAGATAGAGAGTAAACTTATTAATAGTGACATTACCATTTTATTACATTTCATATGTATTCCTCCTGAAGCTTATACTTCTTTATATGGTAACATAGTCATAAAATAGAAAAAAGATTTGTTTATAATTCGTTTAAACAGTGGAAAGGAGAATGTTAATGGGTAGGGTAAATAAAGTGAGATTTTCTCAAACTATGGAAAAGATATAATGAATATAGTTAACTTTTTTACAAATAATCTAAAAGAAGCTTATGAATTTGCACATTACTTATTCCTTACTAAAGGCATAGATAACGTTAAAGTAGAACAAATTAACGGTGATTGCTACGTGCGATTTACTATGGAATATGGTGATGGATATAGTGATGAATTAGGTAAACAAATATGGAATATAGTAGAGCAATTCAATCTTGAAAGTTTAGTTTTTTTATGGTGTGTATTGGGACGTTGTACGGGGATATATAACTGAGTAAAATTTTAAACATTACGCCTTCCACAATCATCTGTGGAGGGCTTTTATTATGCTAAAAAGAAGGTGTCAAATGAAAACAGATACATTATATACATCACTTGTAGGCGGCTCAATGGCATGGGGCACTTATTTTGTTGGCGGCATTGACCATTTAATAAAAGCGTTAGTTATATTCATGACTATCGACTATGTACTAGGATTTATGGTTAGTTTAGTCTTCAAGAAAACTGAAAGTAAAAAGATGTTTAAGGGGTTAATCATAAAGACAGCAATGTGTTTAATGGTTATTGCTGCAGTGCAATTAGATTTAGCAACCGAGAGCGGTAACTTTATGCGTAATGCCATGGTTCTGATTGAGAATCTAGGTAAGTTAGGAATCAACGTGCCAAAGTTTTTAACAAATGCTTTTACGCAACTTCAAATCGACAATGATGACAAACCAAAGGATGATGTGAAATGACAAGTGTAACAACTACATGTCGAGACTTAGCCGAACTATTACAACCTGCACAAACAGCCTGTCGATTGCTATTTCAGGAGTGTTAAGGCGGGCATTAGGAACATCTTCATTACTGAAACATATCGGTCACAGGAACGCCAAAAATATCTATACGCACAAGGACGCACTCGACCAGGGCAGATTGTTACTGGGACGTTAAATAGCAATCATAAATCACGTCTAGCACGGGACATTGCTGTAGGCGCTCCACAAACTTTATATGATGTGACTACTTTAAATAAAGCCGGTGCCATTGCTAAAAAATTAGGCATTGAGTGGGGAGGTATTTGGACTAACGCTATTGACCGTCCCCACTTTGAAGTAAAAGCTAATTGGTTAATGCCGAAGAGTTACAAATTGGAAGGACAAGTAATTGTACCAAGCAACAGCAAAATGAAAGTTCAATTAATTGTGGAAGACAAAAAGGAGGAAATTAAAGTGACAAATACAACAAGGAATCCAGGTTCGCCAGCTATGAAAACTGAGACAGAAAACTTTATTGCACAGGCTGTTAAGGATGGGATTATTCAGGAATCGCATTTGAAGGATTTACAGAATGGTGTGATGACTACGGATCGTTTGATTGGATTGCAAATAACTATTCAGCAACGTAGAAATAATAAAAAATAGTTAAAATCAGTACAGTACTTGCTAAATTTAATCATAAAAATACTAAAGCCTAGGACTCAATTAA
>NZ_JBMGUV010000037.1:0-48445 GCF_049058285.1 Lysinibacillus sp. UGB7 | reverse complement strand
GTTTTATTCACGTACCGAAGTTCGCTACTAAAAACTTTGTTGATTACGTTTTGCTTGTTCAGTTTTCAAGGTTCATGTTGTTAGTTACTGTTTAAGTAACTTTTTATACTTTAACATGTTGTTAACTTATTGTCAACACTTTGTTTAGTTTTTGTTTTGTTGTTCGTTTGTTCTCGTAACAACGTGATTAAATATACCATCGCAAAAAATAGTTTGCAAGGGTTTTATTAAAGTAAAACTATTCAGTTTATAATAAAACAAGTTTCTTCTATATTAATAGTAAAGTTCAAATGAACGAAAAAAAGCGCCACCTATCAGAAAGTTTAGTGGCGCTTCTATCATTAAAATTATCGAACCCAGATAAAGTATGCAAGGAAGACAAAGAATAATCCGTACATCATAGGGTGAATTTCTTTTTTACGACCTGCTAAAAGCATTGTCACTGGATAAAATACAAAACCAATTGCGATACCAGTTGCAATTGAATAACCAAGAGGCATCATTAATATTGTAAAGAATGCCGGTACTGCAATTTCGAATTTATCCCAATCAATTAAACGTAAAGACGATACCATTAATACACCTACGATAACAAGTGCCGGGGCTGTTACTGCAGGAGTTACAACAGCAAGTAATGGTGAGAAAAATAATGCTATTAGGAATAATACAGCCGTTACAACTGCAGCAAAACCTGAACGAGCACCCGCAGCTACACCTGAAGTTGATTCCACATAAGCAGTAGTAGTTGAAGTACCGAACAAAGAACCGATTGTTGTTGCAAGTGCATCAGCCATTAAGGCACGGCTTGCACGTGGTAATTTGTCGTCCTTTACCAATCCAGCTTGTGTTGCCACTGCCATTAATGTACCCGCTGTATCGAAGAAGTCAACGAATAAAAATGTTAACACTACAACTAAAAATTTTACGTTTAGTAAAGAATCAAAGTCATTAAAAATTGGGTTAAGTGCAACCATAAAAGTTGAATCTACACTTGGAATCGCCGAAACAACTGCTTCTGGTGGTGTAATTACACCAGTAATCATACCAACGATTGCAGTGATAACCATCCCTAAGAAGATACCGATACTACGGAATTTAATGATTAGGATGACTGAAAGAATAATACCGAATACTGCTAATAATGTTGAACCTGTAAATGACCCTAATGTAACTAAAGTTGCCGGACTATCTTCAATAATGCCAGCACCCTGTAAGCCAACAAATGTAATAAATAAACCAATACCAGCTGATACTGCATATTTGAGTTGAGCTGGTATTGCATTAATAACTGTTTCACGAATACCTGTCAATGAAAGGATAATGAAAATAATCCCTGAAAAAAATACGCCTGTTAACCCTGTTTGCCATGGGATACCATATGCTCCTACCACAGTAAAAGCGAAAAATGCATTAAGTCCCATACCAGGAGCTAATGAAATTGGGAACTTAGCAAAAATCCCCATAATAAGCGAACCTACTGCTGCCGCTAATGCCGTAGCAACAAAAACTGCACCTGTATCCATACCCGCATTACTTAAGATATTCGGGTTAACTGCTAAGATATAAGCCATAGCAAGGAAAGTAGTAATACCACCGATTATTTCGCGACGGTAATTCGTGCCCAGCTCATCGAACATGAAATACTTTTTCATTATTAAAAAATCCTCCGTGTTGTCGTCTTCAATATCGAAAACAAAAAAAGACACACTGACTATTCTACTAGTCGCATGTCTACGATACATTTCATCACATCTATTGTGTGAAATTTATTAGTGTCTATACATTCGTATAACACTAAATCGTAGTCAAGTTATTTACGGTAACTTGGTAGAAACTCACGGGCCTTATCCCCGACATTATACGACGACTTATTTAATTTACATTTGTAATATATCATTTCATTTTTCAGATTTCAAGCCTATTTCCGAACATTTCATATAAATAAAATGCGAAAGTTCGTGTAAAATACTAATTTAATGTTCATGTTTTATAAAAACATCACAAAAACGTAGAAAAGAACCCTTTTGCAAGACTACGTTTTTCTTCAAATTTTTATCTTGTCTCAATGATTATTAGTATAAACTCTTAATAAACACTATATTTAATACCAATCCGAAGTCCAAAACCTTTTAAATTGACATCTAGTAGATTGAACTAATACTGTTTCCCCTAGTATTACAAACTTTTAAATTTAATATTCAAGGAAGCCCATGACTTTTCCTAATATGTATACGTCCCTATCCCCTGTTTTATTTTAAAAACCATTGACATTCAAATTAGTAGTCATAAAAAAACTCCCCTTTATTTGCATATAACGCAAATAAAAGAGAGTTTTTTTCACTCAATTGTTGCAAGAACAATCAAGGCTGCTAAAGCATTTTAAAACGTAAATATCTAGATTATTCCCACTCAATCGTTGCTGGTGGCTTAGATGTAATATCATACAGCACGCGGTTTACGTGTTTTACTTCGTTAACTAGGCGTACAGAAATTTTTTCTAATACATCCCAAGGGATACGTGCCCAGTCAGAAGTCATACCGTCGATAGATGTTACTGCACGGATACCGATTGCGTAGTCATACGTACGTGCATCGCCCATTACGCCAACTGAACGGATATCAGGTAATACAGTGAAGTATTGCCAAATGTCGCGATCTAGACCTGCTTTTGCGATTTCTTCACGTAAAATGAAATCAGATTCACGCACAATTTCAAGTTTTTCTTCTGTTACTTCACCAAGTACACGGATACCTAGACCAGGACCTGGGAATGGTTGACGCCACACGATTTTCTCATCTAGACCAAGCTCTAGACCTAAAGCACGCACTTCGTCTTTAAATAGTGTTTTTAGTGGTTCAATTAGTTTGAACTGCATGTCTTCTGGCAGACCGCCTACATTATGGTGAGATTTAATTGTTTGAGCAGTTGTTGTACCCGATTCAATAATGTCTGTATATAACGTACCTTGTGCTAGGAAATCCATACCTTCCAGTTTCGATGCTTCTTCATCGAATACGTAAATAAATTCGTTACCGATAATTTTACGTTTTTTCTCTGGATCAGAAACACCCGCAAGTTTGTCCATGAAACGTTGGCGTGCATCGATTTTGATAAGGTTCATATCGAAATCTTCCGTGAATGTTTTCATAACCTGAGCAACTTCCCCTTTACGGTTTAAGTTGTGGTCTACGAACATACAAGTAAGTTGGTCACCGATTGCTTTATGAATTAGTACCGCAACAACCGAAGAATCCACACCACCAGAAAGGGCACATAATACTTTTTTGTCGCCAACTGTTTCGCGAATTTTAGCAATTTCAAGCTCGATAAAGTTCGCCATTGACCAATCACCTTTAGCGCCGCAAATATCGAATACAAATTGACGTAGTAAGTCATTGCCATATACAGAGTGACGAACTTCTGGGTGGAATTGTACTGCATATAGTTTGCGTTCTACGTTCGCCATTGCAGCGATCGGACAAGCAGCACTTGTTGCGATAACTTCAAAGCCCGCAGGTACTTCTGTTACATGGTCGCCATGGCTCATCCATACGATTTGTTCAGTTGGTAAATCACCAAATAATTTGTTAGCAACTGTTACTTGTACTTCTGCTTTACCGTATTCACGTGTTTCAGCACCTTCAACTTTACCGCCTTGCGTATAAGCCATTAATTGCATACCATAGCAAATTCCTAAGATTGGTAAGCCTAATTCAAAAATAGCCGGATCTACATGGAAGGCATTTTCATCATAAACTGAGTTTGGACCACCTGAAAAGATGATACCTGCTGCGTTCATGCCTTTAATTTCTTCTGCTGTAATTGTGTGAGGATGCAATTCACTAAACACACCAAATTCACGGATACGACGCGTAATTAATTGGTTAAATTGACTACCGAAGTCTAAAACAACGATTTTTTCTTGCTCTTTTAATAAAGGGCTTGCTGACAATATTTCCACCTCTTCTTCTATTTTTAAAGGATTTTTTCATATGTTCAAATAAAAACGCGTACGAAAGTAAAAAACTTCCTACGCGTCCATAAGTTCTTGAATTATAAAGGCGAATGCGTAGTAAAGAAAAGTGATTCTCTAAACTTCTCACCTAACCAAAACATTCACCTTCATAGAGAAATCATTTACGGTGATTTCGTAGAGACATCCGAACCCTATTTTCGAACTTATATGAAAGCAATCCTAATCATATATAATTTTTTTCATTTTACTCTTTGTACCCACTAAAATCAACTCATTGTGCGATTGATTAAATATTCCCAACTTTCTTTCAGTTTCACAAAATCAATGTCCTTGACATCATTGCCATAAATATGTTGCTCATACACCGCAGTTAGCTTTTGCATCTCAGTAGTCTCTAATGAGGCATCTACACGCTGCGCGAACGTCCTTAATGTCTCACCATCTTTTCGACGTAGGCCGATGCGTGATAATTGCTTCGTTAACACTTGATAAGAAGCATCAAAATTTGTCCAATCCGCTTCTTTTTTACGATAAGCACGCACCTGCATCTTAGGAATCCATGTTTTACGTTGCATAAATAGCATTAAACTCACAACAGCCACTAAAACAATAACAGATAACCATACGTATTTGTGTTTCTTTAACCACGTCCAAACGTCACTTAAGCTAAATGGAGAACTAGTCGTTGCTTTTTTTGTTTCCGGTTGTTGTTTTTGTGGTTGCTCTTTCGGTTCTTCCGGCTGTAACACTTCCTCTTGTTGCGATGGCTCATCTTGTAAATCATAATCGATATTAACAGTACCTGAAAAGCCAATTGTAGGTTCAAACTCAATCCAACCTGTCCCAGGGATATAAGCTTCTACCCACGAATGTGCATTATCATTTGTTACACGATACTCACGTTCACCACTTGATATTGGTCCCATATTGCCTGGCGCAAAACCCTTCACCCATCGTGCGGGGATACCTACTGAACGCAACAGTACAACCATTGAAGTAGAGAAGTTATCACAATAGCCAATTTTGGTATCAAATAAAAACTGATCAACATAATCTTGATTTGCTGCTGGGATAGCCGAAGCTGTTTTATCGTATCTAAAGCCACCTCTTGAAAAATAAGCTTCCACTGCCTTTACTTGTTCATACACTGTAGCTTTATCTTGTATCAAGTCTTCTGCTAAATCCTTTACTCGTTGCGGCAGCGTATTTGGTAGTTGTAAAAAGCGATTTAAATCCGGATCTAACGTTTCAAGCATCGATGGCTCCGATAAGCGAAGTTGCTGCATGCTATAGTTTGGTTCACTATAAGCTATCGTATAATTAGATAGTAATTTAACATCTCCATTTTGTTGCTTTGTCAAAATTTTTTCCGTTTGCGCATTCTGAATAAGTACTGTAGGATCTTCTGTTGAAATGTATTGCATGCCATATGTTTGAATTAAAAATGGCATAGGAACCATAATATCCATCTGAATTTCACGTTCATTTTCAGGAGGTCCCACCTGAAGTGAAGTAGCAATTAAGCTATTATCTTGATAAATCGCTTCTTCAAAATTGCCATTAGAGTGAATCCAGCCCTTGGAGGTATAGGTGTCCTTTGTATCGATACGCCAATAATGTCGGTCACGAGAACTAGCGGTAAAAATGAGTGTATCATCACCTTTGAACGGCCCCCCCAACTGACTATCATCCTCACTATAGCCAACCGATCTTTTACCTGTTCCTGATTCTCCTTGCCCCGTAACACTTTGGATAAATGGAACTGGGTCCGCCCATGTTGGTCCCCCTTTTGGTAAAAAGAAGGCTACTAAACTTACAATCATTACGGAAACAATCATTGGTATAACGAGTTTCCACTTCCCTACTGCATCACTTGGCGTATCTGTTTGAAGCCACAAACGCTTGACAAATAACACCCCTGTCATGATAAGACCAAGTACAACAACTTTAACGATTGCCACTTTCCCGTCATAATCACTAAATGTATCTAGTGTAGCGATGAAAAAAACGGTCAACAAGAAGAAATAGAAAATATTCTTGTGCACAGTAATCCAGTGGTGAATTAGGTATATTAGCATCCAAATAAGCGCAAGAAATAGTACAGTTCTAAACGAATCGGAGACTTGTCCAAAGTTCCCAGCAAGAATGGTTGCCGTATTCACTTTCAATTCATTTATTAAAAATGGTAGGGTCTCTCCAGATAACACAGGGCTACCGCTATACACAAATACAATAAACCAAGTAATGTAGCCAAGTTTCACAGGCCCCGACAACAACGGATGGACATCAAATAAACTAAGTACAAGCGCTAAGCCAATAAACACTAAAAACAAATGGATTAGACTCGTATTCGTTAACTCCATTACTGGTACGAGCCATTCACGTAAAATAAAGAAAATAACAACGTATGCAATTGCTAATTCCACAAAATTTCCTAGTGGTTTTTTCACGGCTTCACCACCTCCGTGAACAAGTGATAATACTCTGTTGGATCAACATGCACAATTTGAATTTGTTTATATCGTTTTGCTATATCTGTCTGTTTTGGCGGTTGTTCTGCGACTACAAAACAAATACAGTATTTCACTGCATTGGCAAGACTATGTAGTAAATCATCCGATATTTCGTTCGTAACAAATAACAGTGATGCACCCTGCTTAAAGCTTTGCTGATTACGTAATTGAAATTCAGCATTTTTGATAGGTTTTATTGCAGCTAAATGACGCATAACTTGATCTAGTTGCTTTTCACTTTGAATGAATGGGAACACCTTCGTTTTTGGCCCTGTTGAAACAAAAGAAATATCTCCACGTCCTCGCACAATCGTTTGTAACATGGAAGCAGCAAGCTCAACCTTGTCTTCAAATAAAGGAGAAGCCTCCATATGAAGCACTAACAACAATTCCTGAGACTGACGATCTTCAAATTCTTTTGACTGCAGTGTTTGAGTTTTCGCAAAAGATTTCCAATGAATCCAAGAAAAACGATCACCTGGCACGTACTCGCGTAAACCTACTGCCATTGATGTATCCTTCACAACCGAATAAGGTGACATCATTGTGCCAATATCTAATTTCGTTTGTAGTGCAGCGTATACCATTTCTCTTACCTTTGGGTACACTAAAACGATTTGTTCTCTTTCTATTACTCTGCGCTTCTTTGCCCATCCAAAAAAATCACTAAAGACAATGGTTGCACCTAAATATCGATGTTCCCCACGTGGTAAACTTTCAAGTGTATAATTCCAAGTAAACTTTTTCGCAAAGCCAACAAATTTAATAACATTTGTGCCTAGTACTTTTGATTGGACAAGTGATTCGCTGTTAACAAGCTCCTCCATCATCATATAAACAAAAGGAAAGCGTGTTTTTCGCTCTAAGCTTATTGTCACTTTCACTGATTGGCCACTTTCTACATGTGAAGGTTCAATTTTACGTTCTATCCCCACTATCTCTTCCCTTACTAGTAAAAAAATAAAGGCATATAGCAAAAATGGACTAACGGTAAAAAATACAAACCAGCTAACAAAGCCCCCTTGGAACATCGCATAACAGAACGTTATTAGCATCAGTAAACTCACTAATAGGAAATGTTTACTTTTCTCAAATAGAGCTCGCCACTTTTTCATTGCTCTGCAAACCTCTTTGTGGGCACAGGCGTTTTCGCAATAATCCGTTCAATAATTTCCTCGCATGTTACATTATCATAGCGCGCATCAGGCTTTAGTGTTATACGGTGGCTAAAGACAAAAGGTACTAGATACTGCACATCATCTGGTGTCACAAAACTACGCCCTTTTATAAACGCATATGCCTGGGATGCCTTCATTAAAGCAATTGTCGCACGTGGACTAACCCCTAAATGAACATAGCTATTGTCCCTCGTTTGCGTAGCCAGCTCAACCATATAATTTTTAACTGAATCTTCAACGTAGACACCTTGGACAAGCTCCTGCAATTCAATTAATTGTGCCACCGATAGTACAGCATCAATCTTTTCAATTGGCTTTCCATTTTCTGCTCGGCGTAGTATTTCTACCTCTTGACTTCTTGACGGATAACCCATTTTTATTTTTAGTAAAAATCGATCTAACTGTGCCTCTGGTAGTGGATAAGTTCCTTCATGTTCAATAGGGTTTTGGGTAGCCATTACAAAAAATGGCTGAGATATTTTTAGCGTATTACCATCAATAGTGACAGAAGCTTCTTCCATTCCCTCCAATAAAGCTGATTGTGTTTTCGGAGATGTTCGATTAATTTCATCTGCTAACACGACATCGCCCATAATTGGACCTGGTCGAAATTCAAATTCCATTGTTTTGGGATTGTATATAGATACACCTACAACATCAGACGGCAATAAATCAGGTGTGAACTGAATACGTTTAAACTGTGCATCAAAAGATTTTGCAAGTGCGCGCACCATCATTGTCTTACCAACACCTGGCACGTCTTCTAATAGTACATGCCCCCTTGCGAGCAATGCCACTATACTTAGTTCTGCTACTTCCCTTTTCCCAATCATCACTTTTTCTATGTTCTCTAGTACAGTTTGTATTTGTGCATTCATAAATTAAAATACCTCCTTATTTCATCAAACAATTGTGTGAATTGCACGATAACTTGATTTAAGCATAACGAAAACTTCATAGTAACACAATTATCTGGAATTCCTATCATTTGGATAATATATATTTAGCTATTTTATTTAGTCCATTATGGGCATTATTCCCTTTTCTTATTCGTGATTTTTTATGGATGAAGATTCATGGCCGCCCTTTAAAGCTCATTAAAAAAGGCTTGTCTGAAGTTTTTTCAAACAAGCCCACCTACTACTATATAACGACATTATCTATCAAAACGTTACAAATTTAATTTTTTTAGCCATAATTTTTCTAAAGTAGTGCAATTTTCTTCTGCGAGGATTTCTTTCAAGTCACCGGCAATTAATATTTCCCCTTCATGTAAAACCAGCACATCATCCGCTACCTCCTCTGCAAAGGCTAATAGATGCGTGGAGAATACTACTGTATAACCTTTTGCTTTTTCTTCTAACATCATTTTTTTCAGCTCAGCAATCCAGAAGGGGTCCAGACCATTTGTTGGTTCATCTAAAATAAGCAAGTGCCCATTCCCAAGTAAACTTTGTGCTAGGTTAAGACGCTGACGCATCCCCTTTGAAAATTGCTGAACCTTTTGTTTCTTCACATCCCATAATCCAACTCGTTTTAAGACCTTTTCCCGCTCATTTGGCCCTACTTTTTTTAACGAAGCGAGTAACTGTATAACTTCTGCTGCCGTTAGCATCGATGGAAAATCTATATCGTCCGGCATAAAACGAATGGCTTGTCGCTCCCGCCAAATAAGCTCCCCAGCCTTTTGTTTTTCTTGACCAGTTATAAGACGAATAAGTGTACTTTTACCCGCACCATTACCGCCAGCAAGTGCCAAAATACGTCCTGCCCGTACAGAAAAGGACGCTTTTTTTAGACCTTTATTATTTTCATATACATTCGATAAATCTTTCACCTCAAGTAACATTAACGTTTCCCTCTTTTCTGTAGTAGCTTATTTGCACATAGTAACGGTATAGTTACCCAAAGAAATGTTACTGCCCCATAGACTATATAACCTAAATAGGACGAGTAAAACTGTGTAACTCCATAAAACGCAGGTCCAAGTACACTCGCTTGATCAGAAAAAATGAAGTAACCAAAGCGTAGCCATTCTGCGGGATTAATGTGTATTACGATAACCGTTAGCTTTTGTAAAATATGCCCTGCAACTACAGTACCAATCGCCATTAATGCGTAGGATAAAAGCAATAAAAAAAACGACCATAAAACAAGTGACAAAGACAGCGCAAATAATCTTGTTTTTGCAAACGCCCCAATGACAATTGCTAGAGATGCGAATATCACAATACACATTAACGTCAACGTAATAAAGATCAGTGGTAAACGCACGCCACCAAGAAATCCTCCAAGTGCCAACACAACGCCGAACGCTACTACAACAACTAATACAAAAGCACAAACAGCTGCCATATACTTTCCGACAATGTATTGTGCCCTTGTCATGGGATATGTCTTTAATAAAGAAAACCAGCCCGATTCTATATCACCAGCAACACTCATGCTACCAATTGTTAAAATAAATAGCGGTAATAAAAATAGTAATACATTTAAAAATGAAGCTGTTTGGCGCGTGAAACCTTCAACATCAGGTAACGCCATTTGCTGAATGACGATAATAGCTGTAAAAACGAATGTAAACAGCAAACCTACTAGTTGCATCCACCGACTTCTCAACATCTGCTTCAATTCAAGCTTCATGAGCATACTGTGCATCATTGGTGAATCCCCCAATTAAAATCCTGTAAATCTTTATAAACAAGAACCTGACCATCTCCTTCGGTAGTCATCCATTTATCTGCTGTATCCTTCGTTTTAAAAGCCAATACACCATAATTCATGGGGGTCCAATACTCTTTGCTGTAAACAAACGTCGCCTTAAAAACATCAATCCACTCATTTTCCGTCGAATCCTTGATAAATGCAGCGCCAATCTCTTCATCTCCATTGGCATCAATATATTCCATTAGACACCCTAGATCATCAAACATTTCATAATCGCCATTCTTTAAAACAATTTGCCCTGCATACTTATTGTGAACAATACTCATATTGCAAATTTTGCAAACATCCGTTTCACCAACAATTTCACGTGGTTCATACGCTTTTTCATTACAGCCAACTAATAATACGCACCACACAACAACAATTAGTATCCATTTTTTCATTCCATCATTCCTCTTCTCCATAGCCAGACACTAGCGATTATAATGAGAAAACCTAGTAATAACTGTTTAATATTTGTTCTGCTCTTTTCCGTTATTTGGTCCATCATTAGCTTCGGCGTAACATCCACGAGTACCGACTTTTCGGTTTTATTTATTTGCTGATCCAGGGAAGTGAGTAAAACCACGCTAGGTGATGCCACAAAATATTGATATACAGGCTGACGCACCATCCACTGTCCAAAACTTGACACAGCCACATATGGAACGTCACCCATACCGTCATTCTCTAAATCAATGCCCGCGTAATCATCATAATAATTATTCGATAGTAAAAAGCCTTGATGATCTGAGCGTGCCGTTAAGATATTGCCTGTAAATTGATTATTCGTCACCTTTGAATGGCCATCTACCTTCGTTCCCTCGAGTGCCGTTTGATTCATTTGAAAATCATTACTCGCTATGTGAATACCTGTACTTTTTTGCAACGCCACACCTGTTCGATTGTTCTTAATTGTATTTAGCTCAACAACCGCTTGCTGTACGTCATATAACAACATACTGTAACTATTTAAACCGTTGTGGTTTGCTAGATGATTGCCCTTGATAGAAATGTTGCTTGTCATCATAATCATGAGCCCCGTAACATTATTTTGATATGTATTATGAAACGCCTGTGCATTACTTGAATACATAAAATGCATCCCGTAACGGCTGTTCGCTATTGTGTTATTTTGTACACGTATATTCTTCACTTCTTCCACGTAAATCCCATCCTGTACATGGTTTATGTTCGCGTCCTCTACCACAACATCTTCACTCTGAAAAATCGCTAGTCCATTGCCCTTTTTCGAATAATGCGCCTGTTTACCAGTCACTTCAATGTGTTGGATACGCACATTTTTCGAGCGTTGAATATGCACACCCGCATGAATATCCTTCATTTTTAGATGCCGCAGCTCTAGACCGTCTACATCACTTGCCACAATTGCTTGTTTTGTTCCCGATAACGTCATATTCTCTATCGTCACCTTAGTGGAACCGTCAATACGAAGCACCGGCTCGTTCCCAAGTGCGACAAGTTCAGTCCCTTGTTCACCACGCAGTGTTATTTTTTTTGTTAAAACAAAGTTACCTTTGTAATGTCCAGTAGGGATGGAAATTATTGCTCCAGGTTTTGCTGCATCAATGGCTTCTTGCACATCAAAATCTGCATAGACCGTCTGGCTCATAACTAGAAAAAACAATAAGACACTGCTTATTTTCTTCACTATACCACTACCTCCCAGTTCAGCCTGAAAAGACTAGAGGAATCCCCTAGCCTTCCAGTATTAGTGATTATGATCATGACCTTCTTCATGATTCTTCTCTTCCATTTGCATTGGCTCCACTTCACCATTTGCTTCTTTTTCTTGCATTTTCTTTTTGCGGCGCTCTAGTGCATCATCTTTTATTTTTTGTAATTTTTCTACATACGCTTTAGGATGTTCAGTGATATATTTATCTGCATGTGCTTTATCAGTGAAATAAATATACCCCCAGTTCATCGGTGATTTCAGCTCCGTTTTGACGATTGTGACATCCTCAACCTTTGCCCAGTCCTTCGTAATGTAATCACGAACAAACTTTTCATTTGTTTCTTCATTTGCTACCTCTGCATTTAATAAGCAACCGATGTCATCATAAAAAGCAATCGTCCCATCCTCTTTAATCGCTTGTGTAGAAAAAACGCCCATATCATGATCCTTCATATATACTTTCATATTACACATCTCACAAACAGTATCTTCTTTCGGTTCTTGTAACCGCGGATCAGCCAACGAAGCAACTTGCACAGAATTATCCTGCATTTCTGATTTATTTCCCCCTACCTCTTGCTTAGTTTCATCTTCCTTTACTTGCGTTTTTTCTGTACCACATGCTCCTAGTAATAGTAAAATCGCTAGTACAGGTATCCATAATTTTTTCACAACTGCTTCCCCCAAATCTTTTTTCTGTTGCAAATAATACATTACAGATAAGTTGTGAAATAAGATGAAAATCCCTGTGAAGAATTGGAAAAATCTTCTTGAATAATTATTGAACGTCTCGAAATCAAGGTTTTGTTGGGTTATTTAGTGAATGGACATTTGTTCGAGTATTCGATTATGGGTTTTAGCTAAACCGATTTTACGTTGGGGGACGTGGGGGGAGCCGAGCGATACACAGGCTCACCCGAGCGTTTCTGCGCGGGACCTGAGCGATACACGGACTTACCTGAGCGTTCGCGTGCGTTTCCTGAGCGATACACGGACTTACCCGAGCGTTCGCGTGCGTTTCCTGAGCGATACGAAGCCTCACTCGAGTGGTCACTCTGCTTTTTTGAAAACACAAAAACCCCCACCACCATAAATGGTAGAGAGGGTCAATTTCACGGACGGTTATATAGAAGAGAGGTAACTAGTGAGACGCTTCTTTTGCTTGCTTATTCGACTTAATTTTATAGCGGTTTCAGATAGCTCATTACGGATTTGCAGATCGCTACCGCTGTCAACGTAAGCAACTTCTATTTTATTTAGACCGTGTTGCTTCATTTGTTTATTAATAAGCGGCTGTTTATTTTCCTTATTTTTACTCATGCTCTGTCTAAATTTTTGTTTCGGATTCTGTCCGAAATTATGGCTAATGTCACCTGCATGCAAATACTGCTGTTCATTACGAAAAGTACTGTTTGTCGTTGCACTTACTCTAGAAGTCCTCAAAATAATTACCCCCCTTTTCTTTTTATCAGCTTTATAGGTATTTATATCGACATTATATGCTCGAAATCAAGCAAACAGAACCAATTACATAAAAAAAAGTAGAAAAGAACTGTTCCGCATAGTGTATAATCACACTTTTGGTCAGCTCTTTTCCCATGAACTTATTTTATTGCCAAAAATCATCAAAAATTGTGATTGGCATATGGCGTTTATGTTGTGATCGTAAATAATGCCCTTCTAGCTTTTCACGTGCCTCTTTAGGAATTTCCTTTCCCTCTAAATAATCATCAATTTGATCATAAGTCAGACCTAAGGCCACTTCGTCTGGTAATGATGGACGATTTTCCTCTAAATCTGCTGTTGGTACTTTTAAATACAGATGCTGTGGGCAATCTAACGCCGCCAATAAATGCTTACCTTGACGTTTGTTAAGACGATAAATCGGCATTAAATCTGCTCCACCATCACCGAATTTTGTATAAAAACCAGTGATTGCCTCTGCCGCATGATCTGTTCCTAAAACGACAGCGCTTTTCATCGCAGCAATAGAAAACTGTACCTTCATTCGTTCACGTGCTTTTTCATTCCCTTTTGCAAAATCACTTAGCTCCACATCAGCAGTTGCTAATGCACGGACACTGGCATCAACCGATTCTTTGATGTTTACTGTATAGGTTTTCGAAGGTTTTATATAATCAATGGCATCCTGACAGTCCTGTTCATCTGCTTGTACGCCATACGGTAAACGAACTGCCCAAAACGAATATTTCACTTCTCCTGCCTCTGCATTTAATTCATCAACCGCGAGTTGTGTTAGTTTTCCTGTCAAAGTAGAGTCTTGTCCACCTGATATACCAAGTACAAAACCTTTTATAAAGCTATATTTACGGGCGTATGCTTTCAAAAAATCAACGGATTTTCGAATTTCTTCTTGTGCATCAATTGACGGTAATACACGTAATTCCTGAATGATTTGTTGCTGTAAAGTCATATCGCTTTCCACTCCTTACTCTTTCACAATTCTATTGACCATATCCCGAACTTCTTCAATATTACGCATCTTATTATCCCAACATTTTTGGCTTAAATCGACCGGATACTCCTCTGGATTCATGGAACGTTTATATTCATCCCATAGCAACTCCAAGTTCTCCGCAGCATAAGTACGCATTTCTTCTAAAGTAGGATTTTGATAGCGAACTTCCCCATTTTTAATAACAAGTTGATGTAAATTTTTCGCTTCAAAGTTCGTCACAAACTTCGATACAAATGTATGCACCGGGTGGAACATTTTAATGCGTTCTTGGGATTGAGGGTCCTCATCATGCATCGTAATATAGTCTCCCTCTGCCTTGCCATTTTTCCGATCGATAATGCGATATAAATTTTTGAGGCCTGGTGTCGATACTTTTTCAGCATTTGCAGAAATTTTAATCGTATCTTCTAACCGACCATCATCATTTTCAATAGCAACCATTTTATAAACAGCCCCTAATGCAGGTTGATCGTAAGCCGTTATAAGCTTTGTACCTATTCCCCATACATCCACACGTGCGTCTTGCGCCTTTAAGTTCAAAATCGTGTATTCGTCGAGATCATTGGAAACCACGATTTTCACATCATGGAAGCCAGCTTCATCCAGCATACGGCGTGCCTCCTTAGACAAGAAAGCAATATCACCGCTATCTAAGCGAATACCAACAAAATTAATTTTATCACCAAGTTCCTTCGCTACTTTAATCGCTGATGGCACACCTGATTTCAATGTGTTGTAAGTATCCACTAAGAATACACAATCACGGTGACGTTTAGCATAAGCATGAAAGGCATCGTAATCATTTTTATACGCCTGCACAAGCGCATGCGCATGTGTGCCCGATACAGGAATGTTAAATAATTTACCTGCACGAACGTTACTAGTAGATGCAAAACCACCGATGAAGGCCGCACGTGTTCCCCAAATAGCTGCATCCATTTCTTGCGCTCGACGTGTTCCAAATTCCATGGCCGTTTCATTTTTTACAATTTGCTTAATACGACTGGCCTTTGTTGCTATAAGGGTTTGATAGTTCACAATGTTTAGTAGCGCCGTTTCAATCAGTTGCGCCTCCACTAATGGTGCTTCAATGCGTACAATTGGTTCATTTGCGAAAACAAGTTCACCTTCCACCATTGAATACATATCCCCTGTAAATCGAACATTCTTTAAATAATCAATAAAGTCCTCTTTATAGCCAACCACTTCACGTAAATACGCAATATCTGAATCACTGAAGCGAAAATCTCGCAAATACTCGAGCATTCGCTCTAACCCTGCAAACACGGCATAGCCATTACCAAACGGTAATTTTCTAAAATATAATTCAAAAATTGCTTTTCTATTATGTATGCCATCAGCCCAATAGGACTCCGCCATATTGATTTGATATAAGTCTGTGTGCAACGCTAAGCTATCGTCAACATAGTTTGATCTCATAAGAAAACCCTTCTTCCGCTATCATAATTAGTCCTAGTATACACTATATACCCAAATTCTTGCGTTTAACATTCCAGAGAAATGATGTTAGATTTCCTCACATAAATAATCAGAAAATTTCGAATCGTACATATTTTAGACACAAATTTTAGCACCGCTTACATTCCTTAAATAATTAGCTTTTTTACAATTTACTACGACACACAAAATATATAATGTTACATAACCTCACATATGTTTCAAAAAAACAATTGCGTTGAATACCTCTCCGTTTTAACATGTAAATTAAATTAACGCAAGGAGCTGGTTTTGATGAAAAAAATAGAGGCAATTATCCGTCCCGAAGTTTTCGGCACTGTTAGGGACGGTCTTGCAAAAGAAGGAATTGCAGGTCTAAGTATTTCAGAAATTGCTGGCTGTGGACGCCAATTAGGCCGGACGGGATTATTTCGTGGGAACACTTATGAAATTGAATTTTTACCAAAACTAAAGTTGGAAATGATTGTCGATGATGTAAAGGTCGATGCCATTGTGGAAGTTCTATTACGTGATGCAGCGACTGGCAAAGTTGGAGACGGTAAAATCTTTATTTATCCAGTAGAACAGGCAATTCGTATCCGCACTAAAGAAGTCGGATCAATTGCAGTAGATTAAGGGGGCGATGTAAATGGATGAAGTGATGTTATCTGTAAATTTAGTATGGGTTATGCTCGGAACAATTTTAGTATTTTTTATGCATGCAGGATTTGCCATGGTTGAGGCAGGATTTACGCGATCGAAAAACGCAGTCAATATTATTATGAAAAACTTTCTTACCATCTCACTTGGCGGTATCGTTTATTTCTTATGTGGATACGCGATTATGTTTGGCGATACAGCCGGCGGTATCATCGGAACAAATGGCTTTGCTTTAAATGGCGTAGATGATCTTTCGTTCTTTATCTTCCAAGCAATGTTCGCAGCAACTGGTGCAACCATCCTATCTGGTGCTGTAGCAGAACGCACGAATATTTTTGCATATATAGGAGTTATCGTTTTAATGACGTTATTGGTTTATCCTGTGGTAGGTCACTGGGTTTGGAGCGGTCAAGGCTGGTTAACGGATCTAGGTTTCGTAGATTTCGCCGGTTCAACTGTTGTTCATTTAACAGGTGCAGTAGCAGCATTTGTGGCGGCAGCAATCATTGGCCCTCGTCTAGGAAAATATGAAAACGGGCGCGTCAACGTTATAACAGGTCATAGTATTCCACTAGGCGCATTAGGTGTGTTCTTACTATGGTTTGGATGGTTCGGCTTTAATGGGGCATCTACTTTAACGGCCGACCCCGAACTTGTACCTAGTGTGATTAGTAACACATTTTTCGCTGCTGCTGCTGGTGTTGTCGCTACTGCCTTCTATACTAAATTTCGCTACGGTCACATTGATGGCTCCTTAACACTAAACGGTGCGTTAGCAGGTCTTGTAGGTATTACGGCTGGTGCAGCGAACGTCAGCATTATCGGTTCACTGATAATTGGTATGGTTGCAGCGCCATTATTAGTGGAAGGTGTCCGCTTCATTGAGTGGAAGCTAAAAATTGATGATCCTGTAGGAGCGATAGCCGTTCATGGTGTTTGTGGCATTTGGGGTACTCTCGCTGTTGGATTATTCGATGTTGGTGGTCAAGGTTTATTCTACGGTGGAGGGTTTGCTTTACTTGGTATTCAAGCAATTGGTGTCATCGCAACAATCGCTTGGGTTGGCGTATCTGTATCAGCTGGTTTATTCATTATTAAAGCATTTATCCCATTACGTGTAACAGCGGAGGAAGAGGTTGCTGGTCTAGATGTTATGGAACACGGTACGGCCGCTTATGAATACCAAGATATCTTTAAAAGTTCCGCTGTACAAGGGGAAACATTTGCTCAACGACTAACACATTTCGGAAAATCTCCAACAAATGTACAAGAGGAACATGTATAAAGAAAACTTTCTGGCAAAAAGGAGCTGTCTCACAGAACATTTGAGACGACTCCTTCTTTTACGCTCTCTCTAATTGAAGTAAAAATTCTTTCATTGCTAAACCACTACGAAAACCTGTTAGTTTACCATTTTTCCCGATGACACGATGACACGGAATGATAGCCAATATTGGGTTGGCGCCGATTGCACTCCCAACCGCCCTTACCGCTTTTGGGTTGCCAATTCCTTGTGCGATCGCTGAGTACGATGTTGTTGTACCATAAGGAAGCGCTTTTAATGCATCCCAGACAGCGAGCTGAAAAGCTGTTCCCTTCACATGAACCGGTAGATCAAATTCAGTAAGTTGCCCGTTCAAATAAGCTGTTAATTGTTTAACGTATAGCTCTAATTTTTCTTTATTCGCTTCAAAGCTATAGCCTTTAAATGGCTTTTTTGCCCACACTTCTACTTCATCAAATGGCGCATTGGGCGTTCCAATATAAACAAGACCTTCTTCTGATGCAACAATGTACATAGTTCCCTGGGCATAAGTTATCGTATCCACATATAAAATATCCATTTTTCCTGTTCTCCTTACATAACGTATTACTAGTACTCTACTATGAAAATGGAAAATAGCTGTAGCATCCATTCCTTTCTATGCTACATTAATATTACCTACTAGTATAAAGGAGTTTCTACTATATGAAAATGTTATACGAGCCTGCAATTCACTTTCAACAGATCAGCTTTTCAATGAATAACAAGGCTATTTTAAAAACCATTACTGGGTCCATACCAAAGGGCAAAATTACGACACTTGTTGGTCCATCTGGTGCAGGTAAAACAACGTTACTGAAAATGTGCAATGGGCTACTAACACCAACAGACGGGCAAATTTTGATTGATGATCAGCCAATTTCTACCTATGAGCCCACTACTTTACGAAGACAGGTAGGTATTGCTCTTCAAGCCGCGCCAATGATTGCCGGTTCGGTTTTTGATAATTTAGCCCTTCCCCGTTCACTACAAGGAAAAACACTTACTCAACAAGAAGCAATCCAGTATCTACAGGACGTCGGACTAGATGAAAGCTTTTTACAACGTTCAACAACTGAATTATCCGGTGGACAACGCCAAAAGGTATCAATCGCGCGTACCCTCATCAACCAATCGTCTATCCTATTATTAGATGAAATTACCTCTGCTCTCGATCGTCAATCAGTACAGGACATCGAGGCACTCATTGTGACATTAAACAAAAAATACAATGTCACGATGATTTGGATTACACACAATTTACATCAGGCACTAACGATTGGTCATTATACATGGGTTATGATGGATGGAGAGCTTATTGAAACTGGCCAAAGCTCACTACTGAATGCACCAACTAATCCTCGTGTTGCAGAATTTGTACAGGGGGTAAACGCATGACATATACCGCACTCTCCCTTACATTGATTTTTGTGTTAATTCCATTGTTATTATCAAAAGCGTTAAAGCTTGGCCTTGAAAAGGATACAATTATTGCGACTATACGCTCCATTATTCAGTTATTGGCAGTTGGCTACATTTTAAAACTTGTCTTTGATACAGGAAGCATTATTTTTATTTTGTTGATGGTTGCATTGATGATTATTGTCGCAACCCTAAATACTCGTAAAAAAGGGGAAGGAATAAGAGGGATTACATGGAAGATTGCCATTACCCTTGTTGTAGTCGAAATTGTGACACAAGGCGTATTAATTGGTTTTGGCATTATACCTGCAACAGCACAATATATCATTCCTATTAGCGGAATGTTAATTGGAAATTCTATGGTATTATCAATACTATTTTTAAATCGTTTCACAGCAGAAATTACAGGTCATCAAAATGAGATTGAGCTCATTTTATCACTTGGAGGTACCCCAAAACAGGCGATCCATCGGCAATTAATCAGTGCTATTAAGGCCAGTATGATTCCAACAATTGAAAGTCAAAAAACAATTGGACTTGTACAATTACCAGGCATGATGAGCGGACAAATCATCGGTGGTGCAGACCCTATCCAAGCCGTACAATTTCAACTATTGATCATTTTCGCACTTCTAACAACTGCAACATTATCCAGCATAATGATAGGCTTTTTAAGCTATCCTGTATTATTTAATGAACGTATGCAAATAATAGAAAACAAATAATTGTAACATCGAATCCATTACATTTTTTCCAAATATGTTATACTAAAAAGAAAAATGCTGTGAGGAGAATGACCATGTTATTACGCGATTTTTTCATTCAATTATCTGAGAACCAACTATTAAATAGTACTGCTAAAAAATACGGCTTAAAATTAGGAGCCCAAAATGTAGTAGCTGGTACAAATATAGAAGAAACGATTGCAAGCATCAAAGAACTAAATGCCCATAATATCTCTTGTACAGTTGATAATTTAGGGGAATTTGTTGCTAGTGAAGAAGAAGCATCTGCAGCCAAAGAACAAATCCTTGCTGTTATTGAAGCGATTCATGAAAACGGTGTCAACGCCCATATTTCACTTAAACCTTCTCAGTTGGGCTTAGATATTGACGTTGATTTTTGCTATGACAATTTATATGAAATCGTTGAAAAAGCCGCTGCCTATAATATTTTTGTTAACTTTGATATGGAAGATTACGGTCGTCTCCAAACGTCCTTTGATATGGTAGAAGAACTTTCTAAAACGTTTAATAACGTCGGTACAGTTATTCAATCATACTTTTATCGTGCAAAAGACGATATAGAGAAATTCAAAAACTATCGTTTACGCATTGTAAAAGGAGCATATAAAGAACCTGTGGAAGTTGCTTTCCAGGATAAATTAGATATCGATTTAAACTTTATCGAGCTGATTGAATATCATTTACTTCATGGTAAATTCACATCAATTGCAACACATGACCATAACGTCATCGCACATGTAAAACGCTTTGTTGCTGACAATAATATACCGCTTGATAAATTCGAATTCCAAATGCTTTACGGCTTCCGCACGGACATGCAAAAAGAGCTGGCAAAAGAAGGCTATAACTTCTGCGTATACGTACCATTTGGCGAAGATTGGTACGGTTACTTTATGCGTCGTTTAGCGGAGCGCCCACAAAACATTAACCTTGTAACGAAGCAAGTATTTACGAAAAAAACGAATACAGTCCTTGCTGTTGCAGCAGGTGCATTCGTTCTTGGACGCTTAACAAAGCGCAATAAGTAATGATTGAACCTTATCGCCTCTTCATGGCGATAAGGTCTTTTTTATCATACAATTATACATTTCATCATAATGTACCACGTGCATTTTATGGACGATTTTTTCATTTTTTCAATAAACACCTTACAAAATAGAAAATGCGGCGAGAATTTGCTTCCCGCCACATTGTTAAGGATTTGTTGACCATAGACCAGCATGTTTTAATACCACACGTGGATGTAACTTCAATTGTGCCACCATTAAGTCGGCAAGGTCTTCCGCCTGCATAACTTTTTCAGGATTGCCGTCAGTTAGTTGTAACTCGACAGCCATATCTGTCGCCACTGTACTTGGTGTTAACGTCACAACGCGGATATTATGCTTACGAACCTCTAACATTAATGATTCACTCATACCGATAACAGCTGCTTTCGATGCACTATATGCACTTGTAATCGGTGCACCTTTTTGCCCTGCAGTAGATGAAATATTAATAATATCGCCTGACTCACGTTCGATCATTTCAGGTAATACTGCACGTGTCGTGTAATACACACCTTTTACATTTACATCTACGATATTTGTCCAGTCTTCCGGTGAAAGTTCTAAAAACTTGCCGAATTTTGAAATACCTGCGTTATTTACTAAAATATCAATAGGACCTAATTCCGTCCGAATACTTTCAACCGCTTTTTCTATCGACTCTAAATCGGCTACATTAGCTGCCGCAATGGCTACTTTCACATCATATGCCTTTAATTCTTCGGCAACATGTTGCAAATTTTCCACTGTACGACCTACAAGACCGACGTTTATGCCCTCTTGCGCAAAGGCGATTGCTGTCGCACGTCCAATGCCACGACCCGCACCAGTAATTAACGCATTTTTTCCAGATATAGTTTGCATAGCTCTTACTCCCTTTTGAATAGTTTATAGATCAAATCTCCATTTTTTAGCATACCTATTCGTCAGTCAAAAGTACATTCAGAAGTCTTATTTATTCCAGCCTTTTTCCTTAAAGCGCGCAATAGCTTCAATCCGATTCCCAACATGTAACTTTTCTAAGATAGTTGAAATATAGTTACGTACAGTGCCCGCCGATAAAAACAATTCTGCGGCAATTTCCTTTGTTGTCTTCCCTTCAGCAACCAATGTCAGTACCTGACTTTCACGCTCAGTTAAAGGATTTTCACTATCATCTTCATAAACAAAATCAACAAGCTCTGGGGCATAAATACGTTTGCCGTCCATAATTGTACGAATAGCACTTACCAATTCCTCTATCGGACTATCCTTTAGTAAATAACCACGAACACCCGCTTTTCTTGCCCGTTCAAAATAGCCCGGTCTTGCAAACGTTGTTAAAATAATGACTTTACAATCCGAACCATGCAATTCTTCAGCAGCATCAAGTCCAGTTTTCACTGGCATTTCGATATCCATAATACAAATATCTGGTTGATACTGCTCTACAAGTGCCAATGCTTCCTCACCATTTTTTGCTAACCCAACGACCTCCATATCATCCTCCATACTGAGTAACGAACGAAGTGCCCCTAACAGCATACCTTGATCTTCAGCAATTACAATTCGAATCATGTCACAATCCTCTTTTCCTCTATATGTTCTGCAGGTTGTCTTTGACCTTTTGATGTGTGATGGTCACCGGAATAGACACAGTTAATGTTGTACCCTCACCATTCTCTATTTTAAAGGTGCCATTAATAAATTCTAAACGCTCTCGCATCCCCTTTAACCCATTACCATTCTTCAATACCTGCTTCTTCGAAATACCCTGTCCATTATCACGAACAACTAGATATACTTCCTTAAAATTTTGATGGAAGGCAATTTCACATTTACTCGCACCACTATGCTTAACGACATTCGTTACCGCCTCTTTTAAACACATGGATAAAACATTTTCCACAAGCGGTGGAACCTGTAGCGAATCCTTATCTCCATCAAAAACAAACTCCATTTCGGCCGCTTTTAGGATTTGAGAAATACGCATAATCTCATCCTCAAATTTCGCTGTACGCATATCTGAAACTAATTCACGAACCTCTTTAAGCGCAATACTGGCAGTTTGACGAATATCTCTAATCTCTACTAACGCCTGTTGCGGATCTCGCTCAATAAGTCTTGTGGCTAGGTCACTTTTCAATCCAATCATTGATAATTTTTGACCCAATGTATCGTGTAGATCACGCGCAATGCGTTGACGTTCCTCAAAAATAATCAATTCCGCAATTCTTTCATTGGCCGTTTCCAATTGCCCTTCTAAATTCTCACGCTTATTTTTCGAATAAATGGTAAGAGGTAAAAGCACTACCGCTAAAATCGTTAGCACTACAAACGGAAGTTGAGATAAAAATAAGTGTAATTCCACGAAGAATCCAACCCCAGTAGAAATAACAGTAAAGCCTATATGCAGCCCGTACATAATATAAAAGCCTACAGGTCTACGAATATTTCCAATGAAAAACGCAGTAAATATGGACAAATACACATAGCCATACAATATTGTCAAAATGATATTAATGACCATTTCGAAGCTAATCCACATATAAACAAGCCCATTTTTCGAATTTACGGAAAAACGATAAAAAATAAAATACAGCATTAAAAAGGTAATTCCTATCGATATTTCAATATAAGAAGATTTTTTAAAAATAAAGAAAAACGGTAGAAAACAAAAAATAATCCATAAATAAATACTCAGTATGGGACTATTCGGAATTATACTATGCCACTTTTTCATCATAACCTCACGATCTTTCCTACTTTTTCCCTTTATTATAACAAGAAAAGCGCATATGCGCCCATCTCTCGTTGCTGTCGCTTCGCTTTCGCACGGTCAAACCTTTCGTTGCTGTCGCTTCACCTCATCGTTTCCATACAAAAAATCACCTTATGTAAAACAGCCATCCCCAGAAGAGATGGCTGATCAATTTCCACTAAGCAGCTATACTGCCTTTCGCTTTTCGTTTAATAATTTCATTAACATCTTTAAATGATACAAATTTCCCTTGCTCTTCGTCATATAATTTATAACGTAACGATTCAAAACTTGTACGTAATGTAATTGTTGTTGCTGTTTGTAACGGTGGTGTTTCATTATGCGCTTTTTCAAGATTATAGTTAGGTACACGAGGTGCTAAATGGTGGACATGGTGGAAACCGATGTTACCCGTTGCCCATTGCAATACCTTTGGTAATTTATAGTATGAACTGCCTTCAACAGCTGCTTTTACATAATCCCACTCTGTGTCATGTTCAAAGTAAGAATCCTCATACGTATGCTGGATGTAAAATAGCCAAATGCCAAGTGAGCCTGCAACGAATAATGTTACACCCTGCACTAACAAGAATGCTTGCCACCCTAAGAAGTAAATTAATGCTGCACATATACCTACAATAATAACATTCGTAATATGTGTATTGGCACGTTCCTTTGATTTTGCATCCTTACGATTAAAACGATTTAACACTAACACCATATATAACGGACCTAAGCCGAACATTACAAGTGGATTACGATAAAAACGATACCATAAACGTTGCCCTTTAGAAGCTTCTATATACTCTTCCACTGTCATCATATCAATATCACCGATTCCACGCTTATCTAAGTTCGAACTTGTTGCGTGGTGAATTGTATGCTCACGCTTCCATTTTTCATACGGAAATGAAGTGATTACCCCAGTAAATAAACCAACCCAGTCATTTGCTTTTTTACTTTTGAAAAATGAACCGTGTGTACAGTCATGGAAAATAATAAATGCTCGTACGACAAACCCAGCTGAAATTACACTTAAACCTGCAGTTAACCATGGTGAAACATTAACTAACATATATCCAGCAACCCATAGAACAATTAACGGTACAATTGTATTCACCATTTGAAAAATACTTTTTCCAGTATCCGATTTTGCAAATGGTGCTACATCTTGGCGCAGCTTTTTTGTTTTTTCTTTATCTGTAGCCATTTCGTTTTCCCTCGTTTCCTTTTGCTTATGACCTCATCATAAAACAAGAGTATAATGAGCAACAGACGCAAACATCATAAAAAGGATATGACAAATGTCATATCCTTTCTGACTGTAGACCAACTCCAAAAAAATATGAGTGTCTACAGGCTTTTTTCTTTTTAGAATAAATAGTAAGAAAACGTTGGTTTCCGTTCCAGGCGCTCCCTTTCCGCAGGCACGGCACCAACTAATTTTTGCGGCGGATCGCCGCAAAAATGGATTTTCCGCACGTGCTGTTCCTGCAGGAGTGTCGCGCCTTCCACTCCAATCAACTTGTATCGCCTATTGATAATTCTGCTCTAACCTGCTAAACATACTTGAAGTGATGATAAACATGATGACGAAAAATCAAATCAATGAGCGTGAATAACTAGAAATGTTAGCGATTGATTTTTTGTTTATCTATCCTTTAGTAGAAACCTATATTTACCATAGGGCGTCCACGTATCCGTTCAATGCGTCAAACTATTAAAGTAATTGAAACGAGTATGGCCCTATCATTGGTTTTTAAGATTTGGCTTTCATACAGGAGTACTTCATTTCTCTACTTTCACTAAAAATGATGAACGTCGCTTCCGAAATACAGATGTGAATGTCATAGCCTTTTTATATTTTCGGTCCGCTTAAATGTAGTTGATAAAATACTAAATCCAGCCATTCTTCAAATTTATAGCCTGCATTTTTTATCGTTCCCGCATATTCAAAACCTAACTTTTCATGCGCTTTCATACTTCCTAAGTTTTCAGCATCAATACCCGCCACAAGTGTTTTGACCCCTTGCTCCTCTGCAATACGTATTAATTCACGCATCAGTTTAGTCGCAATACCTTTCTGATAATGTTCCTTATGTACATACACTGAATGCTCCATCGTATGCTTGTAACCAGGGTATGGGCGAAACTGACTATAAGTAGCAAAACCTGCCACTTCTCCGTTTTCCTCAAAGACTAGCAATGGATTACCAGATTGTTGTTGCTCGTCAAACCACTGTTTCTTTTCATTTAATGTTTGCGTCTCATAACGGTAGACAGCTGTGCTCGTTAAAATGATGTCATTGTAGATGTCTAAAACTTCGGGTAAATCTTTTACTTCCATTATTCGAATCATTTATATCCACATCCTTACTTTAAGAAAATACATCCTCTGTAAACAGCAGGTATTTTACATGTTATACATAATCCGTTATCACTTGGCGTAATTGATGTCAGGGGATTTTGAATAGTACAAAGTCAATATCCATGACATCCGCCGAGGTGACCTTTAATGCCTACTACACAGAGTCAAACCAACTGACATAAAATTACACATTGAAATATCGTGCATCTGGATGGGCAAAGACCATTGCTGACACAGAAGCTTCCGGTTCCATCATAAAGCCCTCTGTTAGCTGAACACCAATATCCTCTGGCTTCAATAAGCCGAATAATTTTTCTTGGTCTTCTAAGTTTGGACACGCTGGGTAGCCAAATGAGAAACGCTGTCCTTGATATTTCGCCGCAAAACGGTCGCGCATCGTGAAGTCTGTAGCATCCGGGAAGCCCCATTGATCACGGATTTCTTGATGCATGCGCTCAGCAAAACCTTCAGCTAATTCAAGAGCCGTTGATTGCAGCGCATGACTTTCTAGAAATTTCCCTTGTTCTTTTAACTGTCGTGCTGTTGCCATTACGCCTTGTCCAGCTGTTACAACCATAAGTGCAATGTAATCCATTTCGCCACTTTCTACTGTTTTTAAGAAATCCGCTAGGCACATAAAAGGCTCAATCTGTTGACGAGGGAATGTAAAACGCTCAATTTCTGTTTTACTATCTGCTGGATCATAAACCACTACATCATCACCATGTGCTTGCGCTGGGAAAAACTGATACATGCCGGATGGTTTTAGTAAATCGCTTTGTAGATAGCCATCCACTAAATCTTTTAGTTCTGTAGCACGTGAGTCCCCGGCGTCTAGTAATTGTTGCACTTGCCCTTTTAAGCCTAAATGATGCCCAAGTAATGTGCGCATATTTACGTAAGGATATAAATGAGACACTGAATACTCTTTTTTCACATGGCGACGAACATCTGCCGGTAAGTAAACCTGTGCATCCTTGACTGTACGCGCTGGCTTAACCGTTACTTCTTTCACAGGGCGAGCCGCACGTTTTTCATCGGCTTCTAATCGTTTTTGACGTGAGTCTGCAATTTCAGTTAAGAAGTTCTCTCGAGTCTCCGTACCCATTAATAGATTTGCTTGCTCTAAACCTTGCATCGCATCTTTAGAATAAATAACAGGACCATCATACTCGTTAGCAATTTTCGTTTCTGTAAAGCGACGAGACAACGCTGCGCCACCTACTAAAATCGGGACATCAATACCTGCTTCCTTAAAGTCCTGTGCGGTAATAACCATTTGTTGCGCAGATTTTACAAGTAGGCCAGAAAGTCCGATGAAATCAGGTTTCTCCTTGCGAACGGCTTCTATTAACTGCGCTGGTGTAACTTTGATGCCAAGATCCACTACCTTAAAGCCATTGTTACTTAAAATGATATCAACTAAGTTTTTACCGATATCATGCACATCGCCTTTTACAGTAGCAAGCACCATTTTACCTTTGCCTGCGCTTTCTTCATCTTTTTCCATGAATTGCTCAAGATGCGCTACTGCTGCCTTCATAACACCTGCCGATTGTAGAACTTCCGCCACGATGAGCTGATTATCGTTAAATAAGCGACCTACCTCAGCCATCCCTGCCATTAATGGACCATTAATAATATCAAGTGGTGCATCATAGATTACACGAGCAGCGTCTAAATCTTCAATTAAACCTTCTTTTGTACCCTCTAAAATATAGTAAGCTAAGCGACCTTCCACTGTTTTTGGAATATCCGCTTCCGTTTTTTCTTTCTTCTTATCACGATAAAAATCGGTGAATACTGCAAGTGTTTCATCATTCGTATTGAATAATAAATCATTGGCAAGCTTAATTTCCTCTTCAGGAATTGATGCATAACGCTCTAACTTCTCCGTATTGACAATCGCGTAATCTAAGCCAGCAAGTGTACAGTGATATAGATAGACGGCATTCAAAACCTCACGACCTACTGGTGGTAAACCGAATGAAATATTACTAACGCCGAGCACTGTCAATGCTCTTGGCATTTTTTCTTTGATAAGTCGAATTCCCTCAATTGTTTCAAGTGCTGAGCCAATATATTGCTCATCTCCTGTACCAACGGGGAACATTAACGGATCAAAAATAATGTCTTCTGGTGCTAGGCCCCATTTTTCCGTTAATAATTGATACGAACGTTCGGCAATTTCTAACTTGCGCTGACGATCTACCGCCATACCTTGTTCGTCAATTGTACCGACAACTAGTGAGCCACCATATTTTTTCACAAGAGGCATAACCGCATCAAAACGTTCCTCGCCATCCTCAAGGTTAATGGAGTTAATGATGGCCTTACCTTGAGAGAATTTCAATGCTTCCTCAATCACGTTTTCATCTGTAGAGTCAATTACGAGTGGCACTTTAACCTTTTTTACTACCTCTTGCATGAAACCACGCATATCTGCTAATTCATCACGGTCTGGATTAGCTAAACAAATATCAATAACATGCGCTCCATTTTTCACTTGCGCACGTGCAATTTCTGCCGCTTCCTCAAACTTGCCATCTATAATTAAGTTTTTAAACTTACGGGAACCAATAACATTTGTACGCTCCCCAATAAATAATGGTCGCATTGAATCGTCATAGACTAGTGGATCAATCCCAGATACAACATGTCCATGTGTCGCTTCAGGTAATTGACGAGGTTTTTCATCTTTTATCGCCTCGCGGATTGCTGCAATATGCGCTGGTGTCGTTCCACAGCAACCGCCCACAATATTTAGCCAACCTTTTTCAGCAAAGCCTTTTAATTTTTGTGACAGTGATTCTGGTGATTCATGATAACAACCTTCTTCATCCGGTAACCCTGCATTCGGATAACAGCTAATATAGCCTGTAGAAAGCTCTGCCAGTGAACGAATATGGTCTGTCATGAACTCCGGACCTGTTGCACAGTTCAAGCCAACTGATAACGGCTTAATATGCTCAATTGAAATATAAAATGCATCAATTGTTTGTCCTGCAAGTGTTGTACCCATTGGTTCAATCGTACCTGAAATCATCACTGGAATTTCTTTTCCCGTAGTTTCAAAGGCGCGTGATACTCCCAGTGTCCCCGCCTTGACGTTCAACATATCCTGACTTGTTTCTAGTAAAAGAACATCTGCACCTGCTTCTATTAATGCCTTCGCCTGCACATAGAAGTTTTCCTCAAGCTCATCAAATGCAATACCACCGGTTACGGATAATGTTTTGGTTGTCGGTCCCATCGCTCCGGCCACAAAACGAGGCCATGCTTGTGTCGAAAACTGATTCACAACTTTACGAGCAATTTCCACAGCACGCTTATTAATTTCTTCGGCCTTTGCGCCAAGATTATATTCATTTAATACGAGTGGTGTGCCCCCAAACGTATTTGTACAAATAATATCTGCACCTGCTTCTAAATATTTTCGGTGAACCTTATCAAGTATATCCGGTCTTGTTAGCACAAGATTTTCGTTACAACCATCAAGCTCCTCACCGCCAAAATCTTCTGCAGATAAGTTTTCATTTTGTAGCATTGTACCCATTGCGCCATCAAGAATTAATATTCTTTTCTCTAGTCGCTCTTCAATTAAGTGCTTAGCCATCTATACGTACCCCTTTTTTCTGTTCATCCAATTGCTCAATATATTTCATCAACTCTAGTGTCATGTCATAGCGTAAGAACGGTGTGATTAAGTAAATACCATTGAAATATTCCGAAGCTACTTCTACTAATTCTTTTGCAATCGCAATTCCTTCCAGTGTGGCACGTTCCTTATCTTCCCCACAAACCTTCATTCGCGCTAATGCATCATCCGATAATTTAATGCCCGGTACTTCATGATGTAAAAACTCTGCACTCTTATAGCTCGTAACGGGCATAATTCCAATATAAATCGGTGTGTCTAAATGCTTTGTTGCCTCGTAAATTTCTATGATTTTTTCCTTCGTATACACAGGCTGTGATATGAAGTAATCCGCACCATGTTCAATCTTCTTCTCTAATCGTGCCACGGCACGGTCCAATACCCGTACATTCGGATTAAATGCAGCCGCTACCGAGAAGTTTGCCTTTTTACGAAGAGGCTTTCCTGAGAATGATACCCCTTCATTTAGCTGCTTAATGAGTTGAATTAGTTCCATTGATGATACATCATAAACGCTTGTCGCACCTGGGAAGTCCCCCACCTTTGTGGGATCCCCAGTAACTGCTAAAATATCATGAATCCCTAGTGCATTTAAGCCCATCAAATGTGATTGTAAACCAATTAAGTTACGGTCACGGCACGTAATATGTGTCAGTGGTCGTATACCCTGTGTTCCTTTAAGCAAAGCGCCCATCGCAACATTGCTAATACGCGGGGATGCTAAAGAATTATCTGCCATCATCACCACATCTGCACCTGCGTCATATAACTTTTTGGCTCCATACATAAAACCGTCAATTTCTAAATGCCTTGGTGTATCTAGTTCCACAATGATAGAACGCTCACGTTTGACCTTTTCATGTAACGGTTCGTACGTTGCTGGCTCTGCCTCGCGAACGATCTCAATCTTTTCTGGCTTTGCATACTTTTGTTTTACAGGTGCAAGCTCTTCTAAATATTTTTTAACAGCCTCAATATGCTTTGGTGTCGTCCCACAACATCCCCCGATTAAACGTACACCTTGATCTCGTAGAGCAACTGCCGCACGACCAAAATAATCTGCTTCCGATTCATACACGACACGCCCATCCTCCAAATCTAACAGGGAAGCATTCGGATAGGCTGACATAAATGCCTTGTCAGGAAGTTCTACCCCTTCAAACGCTTGAATTGTATGATGGGGGCCTAATCGACAGTTAACACCAACTACATCCGCACCAAGTGTCTCTAACTCGTGTAAGGCATGATTTAATGTCATTCCATTTTGCAATACCCCTGGCTCATGCATAGATACCTGTGCAATAATCGGTAAATTTGTTTTAGTCCGTAACATAGATAATGTTGCTGTTAACTCTTCAAAATCATAATATGTTTCTAGTAAAAGGCCATCTGGATTGCCTGCAAGTAACACGGTTGCCTGTTCTTCAACAGTCACTAGAATTTCTTCTAATGTTGCATCACTTTTGCGAATACCACGGATTCCTCCGATTGTGCCAAGTACAAATTGTCCGCCATCCGCTGCTGCACGCTTCGCAATCGTAATGGCCGCTTCATTGAACTGCTGCACACGAGTTTCTAACCCGTAGCGAGCTAATTTAATCGCATTGGCACCATATGTATTGGTTTGGATAATATCAGCGCCAGCTGCAATATATTCACGATGTATCTTTTCTATTAATTCGGGTCGTTGTACATTCATTTCCTCGTGACAGTACTCTAAACCATAACCATATAATACTGTTCCTATTGCACCATCTGCTGTTAAGACATGTGTTTTTAGCTTTTCAAGTAATCCCATAAAACGTAACCTCGCTTCCCTTGTTGTCAAAATATAAAAAGCCTTCTTTTACAAAAAAAGAAGGCTTTAACAGAATCGTAATTGTTTTTTCCTTCTCATCTTCGGACCAAAAAGGTCTTCTGGATTTAGCACCTGACACGAAGTTGGTTGCTGAAGCGTCGCAGGGCCAGTCCCTCAGCTTCTCTTGATAAGAATATAGTATGAATTTTTTAAATAATTAAAAGAATCATATCGGATACAATCGGTAGAGTCAAGACTATTTCACATAACAAAGGATTTTTCACACGAAATAAATGTTTTTTGAGTTTTTCTTAAAAATTACGATAATTTTTCAGCAAGCTCTTCACCAATTTTTTTACCATTTTGAATACAAGCACCGACCCCTACGCCGAAATAGGAACAACCTGCAATTGATAAATTAGGGTATCTTTCTGCAAGTTCTGTTGTTAATCCCTTTAATGCTTCCTGATGAGCTAAATCATATTTTGGCATTTGATCAATCCATTTCGCAACATTTACAACAGTTGGTTTTTCCTCAATGCCTAAACTTTTTCTAACGTCCTCTAGAGCGATAACAGTCAATTCCTCATCTGTCATTGCACGTAATTCCTCATACGCAGGGTTAATGCTCTTATAAAACAGTCGGACAAGTAATTTACTATCCGCTGATGTATGCTTCCATTTTTGGCTCGTCCACGTTGCCGCATTGCATTGTAAATTCGAATTATGTGACGCAATAAAGCCCGTTCCATCCACCGGGAGGACTGCATCTGGCACATCAAAGCCTAAATAAATTGTAATTGCAGATGCCGTATTAAATCGTTCAAAATAACTATTTAATGATGTGTCCTGCAATAAATATTGTACAGCCTCGTTAGGTACTGCTAATACGACATGATTTGCTTCAATTGTTACACCATTGGCCAAAGTAATTACATAGTGTTCGTCATGTTTCTTTATGTGCGTTGTCGCTATTCCTTTGACAATTTCTACATCCGTTAACGTTTCTTCAAGTCGGTCAATAAGCGACGATAAACCCTTTTTAAATGAAATAAATTTTTTATTTGCAGCTTTCACAAATTGCTCGCGGTTCGCATCAAAACCTTTGATGACACTACCATAGTCATTTTTATAATCGATTAAATATGGTAGCGTTGAGCCAATTGATAGCTGATTTAAGTCACCCGAATATACCCCAGCTAGTACTGGTGCTATTTGATTTTGTACGAGCTCTTCGCCTAAATAATATGTTAAAAACTCACCAATAGAGCTTTCCTTAGTAAATCCTACATTTGGCATTGTTAAATCTTTTAATGCCTCTTGCTTTCCTGCTTGTGATACAAGTGTACTGGCTTCAAGAGATGCTAAACTCATTGGAATACCAAATGTTGAATCTGCTGGGATTGCATATAACTCATTATTTGTGTAGATATACGATATGCCTGTTTCGTTGTAGACAAGATCTTCTTCAAACCCAAGCTCTTGCACTAGTTCCATGACCCCTTTATGACGAGCCACAATGGAATCTGCACCTGTTTCCATTATGAAGCCCTGTTCATATGCAGAATGTAGCTTGCCACCTAAGTAGGCATTTTTTTCAATGAGTACTAGTTTTACATCCAAGCCTTTTTCCTTCACCTGGCGTTGTAAATAATGCATCGTACATAATCCTGTAATTCCGCCACCTAATACAACTACTGTTTTCATCTTTACCGCCCCTATTATTTTCTTTATTTCCCTCCCTTCAGTATAAACTCTTTTTCATGAGAATTACGTTAAACCCTTTACAAATTTAGCAAAAATGGAGCTATCCAACGTGTTGGATAGCTCCATTTCCTGTGACAAGCACAGTAGGTTTCTAGTTTAAGTTAAATTTTGTGCAAAGTTCGCTAATTTGTCAGCTGAATGGGTTACTTCGTTAAAAGAAATACCAAGCTCACTTAAAACCTCTGCAACAGCCTGTACTTCCTTTTCCATACGGTCATTTTGACACTTGGCTTGTGTCATAGCATCCAATATTTTATTGAATTGACCTTCCGTCTGTACCATATTTTCCTCACCAGACGCTACTTCTTCCTGAATATTACTAAGTGAATGAACAAGTTTATCTGTACGTTCATTCGTCTTTTGCAATAACTTTGCAACAGCTGTGACCGATTCTTTCGTTTGATCTGATAATTTCCGAACTTCATCTGCCACCACACTAAAGCCTTTGCCGGCATCTCCAGCACGGGCGGCTTCAATCGCAGCATTTAATGCTAGTAGATTTGTCTGATTCGCAATATTCGTTACAACACTCATTATTAATTCCATTTCCTTTGACATATCTGACAATTGCTCAACGTTATCGGTAATGTCATCGAGTGAGTGAATAATATTATTCATGTTCGTGGATTGATTTTGCAATCGTTCTCGACCTTCTAGCGCTTGGCTTTCCGCTAAAGTAGACACTTGAAGTGATTTTTTTGCTAATTGCTTCATTTCACCTGATTGCCTATTTAAAAGACAGAAGGAGGCATTTGTCTCTTGAGAGATTGTAGCGAGTCCCTCTGAAGATTCAACGATTTTTTTCTCCACCTCTTCTTTTCCACGCTCTACATTTTCCTTGAGTTGCATGACGGTGTTTTCAAATGATTCTAATACAAGTTGTTGTTCAAAATTTGAAATCTTAGAAATAGCACGAATCGTGTTAAATTGGTCCATCGGATGCTCTACATGTTTTTCTACTAAGTCTGTAAATGATATAGATAAATCTTGGAACGCACAAATATACCATTGTGTTCTAAGTCCAATATGTACATGTACTTTTGCAATATTAATTCGTCTTTTATAAAATTCTTCATCTATACTTCCATTAAACATTTCAATAATATGACGACGGAGTGTGACTTTCAGCTTTTCCACAGAACTATGTCTATTAATGATGTCTACTAAACTACGCTCAGTGACAATCATGTCATAAAATCGGTCAACAATGTGATTAATATTGTCCTCAACAAATGGTTTGAAAGCTTTTAAATATTGTAAATCCTGCTTCGTTAAATTAAGCATTTCAATCTGCTTTACCATCGGCAGGCGGTTAGAAACATCCATCTTAACTGTGTACTGTTGCAAATCTAATGCCGTTGCCTTTTTCTGTTTTTGAAAAATCACACATTTTCCCTCTTTCATTAACGATTACTTTTAAAAAGCTGAGCCTCGTACTTTATCCGTCCGTTTATCAATATATATTTAAAAAAACTCTAAAAGATTCCGTTTCCTTAGATAATATTACAATAAAATAACATAATATAATTTCACAAAAATAATCAAAAAATCACTAATTGTTAAATTCAAATACTTCATATACATTATACAGTTTATCCCTGATTGTCAATTTTTTATTATCTATTTTTTACCAATTATTATTGTGATATAGAAACACCTATATAATATATTTACCAAAATTATCAACAAACATCAAAAAAGCTACTCCAGGTTTTTGGAGCAGCCTTAATCATTAAACTCTGTTTTTCCACGCTTTATGGCTTTATCTATTTCTCTCATTACCTTTGACATAATTATTGGCGATCACTTTACCTAACATATAAAATGATAACCACACCCTATGTGTACTATCCTATAAAAAGATTAAACAATAGTCATTTATACTTAAAAATATCCAATATTAAAAACGATTCTAAATACTCATAATTTTTTTACATAAAATTTACAATTCCTCTAATTCTTCAAGCAATAAAGTGGCTTCTTCGATACCTGCTTCCGCAGCAAGACCATACCATTTTTTAGCTTCTTTCATATTTCTCGGCATGCCCTCTCCTTTGTTATAGATATGTCCAAGCTGCAATTTTGCTTCTGGATCTCCTTGTAATGCCGCTTGTTTAAACCAATGAATACCTTTTTCAATATTACGAATACCTGTTAAGCCTTTACTCCAAATAAAACCTAAGTCATAAAAGGCATCAACATGATATTGTCCCGCAGCCTTTTCATACCAATACAAACCACGATTCACATCTCGTGTTTGCCCTAACTGACCCTCTAAATAAATTCCACCCAGTCTATATTGTGCCTCTACATAACCTGATTCGGATGATTTCTTATAGGCAAGAAATGCTTGTTCTTCATCAATTGTCACACCTAAACCTTGCTCGTATATAATACCTAATGTAAACATAGACTCTGCTACACCTTGTGTTGCGGCAAAGTCAAACCATCGCTTCGCAAGCACCATATTTTCTGGTACACTCTCACCATTAAAATACATATCAGCTAAGTTATTCGCTGCATCTGCATGCCCTTGCATTGCTGCCGCCTCATATAATTTGAACGCACGATCATAACTCTCTGTCACACCGATACCCTCAAAATAATAGTTTCCAAGTGCATATTGGGCCTCAGCATTGCCCTGCAACGCTGCCAATTCAAACCACTTTATCGATTTTTCGGGCTGAAAGGATTCGCTATCATCTGCACTATAATATTCTCCAAGCTCAAATTGCGCTTCGGCATCTTTTTCTTCAATCGCTTCTTTATATAAGTCAATTATTTCTTCATAATCTAATTCTTCTTCAACTACTTTAACTTCTTCATCTTGATGGATAAAATACCATTCCACTACATCCAGTACATCGTCAACAACTTCATTTGTATAGGCTAATTTCTCTAGTGAAGTAATTTGCCAAATTAAAATATAAATTGGGAGAGGGATTGCTTCCCGTAATAAATCATCATATTCAGCTAAAAGAGTTAAAACATTTTCCTTTATCGTTTGTGTTTGCTCTGGGTGTACAATTTGTAGATGCCGTTGCTGATTTTTCCTTAAAAGCCCCTGAACAACTTGATGGAGCATTTTTTGCAAGGTCGTTAGTTGCACTTCCTCAAAAGTCAGTAATGCGATATTTTGTGCAAACCATGTATTATGTGTATGTGTTAGCTGTTGTAAGGATCCAATTCGTTCCTTATTTTGCTTTGCTAAAAATTGTCCATACATTGAATTCCCTCCCTTGCGCGCTATGTAAAAAAACTGCCTTATCATCATTATATGGAAGGCAGTTCAAGAATGGTTACACATATGCTCTCAGTATTAATCCTACAAATAATGTAATGAATAAAAAGACCGTCACGTGAACCCATTTATACATTTCTAATAAACCAATAAATTCGCGAGTAAAAGCATTAGGTATATAATAAAAAGCTGTTTTTGAACCAACACCTTCTGCATCAAGCTTCGCCCTTTTTGCATAAATACTTGCTCGGAATACATGAAAATTATTTGTGACAAACAAAGAACGATATTTTCGCCCCTGTGCATGTGCATCCATTATTGCTTTTGAGAAGGCCATGTTCTGTTCAGTATTCGTCGATTTATCTTCCATTAGTACTTTTTGAGCTGGTAATTGGTGCACATCAACTATATATTTTTTCATAGCAAATGCCTCGGATACTTTTTCGTCATTACCTTGCCCACCTGAGACGATAATATCAGGTCGTTCACCGTATTTTTTATATTGCTTCACCGCTTCATCTAAGCGACTAGCTAAAAGAGGTGGCACTTTATCGCCAATTAGCCCTGAGCCCAGTGCAATAATATAGTCAGGTTCATAGGATATAGGTGTGAAATGGTAAACGGTTGCGTAGGCCAGCACGCTCGTATATAAAAACATGGTATAGCCAAAAATTAAAAATGCATAAAAGAAAAGGATATGCCAAATAGCATTTTCGATATTCGTAAAAATGATAAATACATACCAAATCATCATAAGAAAAAAGCTTAAACCAAAAATAGCTAATAATAAATTACGAAATTTACGTCCTTCCTTTTCAAGTAAAACTTTACTATTAAAAAACATGGCAATCGACAATATAAACATTATACTAGGAAAACTTCCCAGTAGAATTATTATCCCCATCTCAGACACTATTCCTTGCTCATTGGGAATCAATAAAGGGTAGTATATGATTATTTCTCTTAACAAATAAAGCCCTAATAAGCCAAGTACAACTGCATTGAGAAATCGCCTTTTGTCAGTCAAATACAATGTTAAAAACAGTGCTATAAATACTAGTAATGATTGAATCATTATGTTCACCCCATTCAGTAGTGTTATCGTATTATCCTTCTTTTATCATGACACGACTTGTTCATATATTGCATTATTCCTAAATTAATTGAAGCGATTATTTTATTTTTCGCGTTAATTCATGTAAAATTATTAGTAATACTAGTTTATGACAAAATAAAAGATTATGTTGGAGGAATGTAAGTAATGAAAAAAATTCTTGCTGCTATTTTTGCAGCGACACTCATGTTTGCGTCTGTTGGTGCGACACTTTTAGTTTCAGACACACCAACTGCAGAAGCAAAATCGTACAAATCAGGTAAAAAGGGCTTCTCAAACAATAACAACAGCTCAAATATTCAAAAATCTCAGGATACATCAAAAGACAAAAATAATGCAACAACAAATAAAAATACGACTTCTACTAATAAAAAAGATTCAACAACTGCTAAAAAGGGCGGCTTCTTCTCCGGTGGTCTCATGAAGGGTTTAATGCTAGGTGGTTTAGCTGGCTTGCTATTTGGTAGTCTATTTGGCGGCATGGGTATACTTGGTAATATTCTAGGTTTATTAATTAACTTTGCAGCGATCGCAGTTATCGTGATGCTAGTTATAAAAATCTTCAATATATTCAAAGATAAAAAACGAAAAGAACAGGAAGCTACTCAATGGCACAAATAATTAATGAGCAAGATATCATTAATGCCATCTGCTTATCACAAGCATATCACAAAAAAATGCAACCAGATGAAATAATGGTTGAGCTTATGTATGATGATGAAACAGGCTTTGGTGCCGAAGTTGATAGCGCCGGGCAAACAGAAATCTTAAATACGGCTGCAATGATTGGTGCATTACGTGTATGGATTAAAGATGTGCTACATGGCGATCCATTCTCAACGGGGATCGAGCTTGTGTTAGACGATGAAGAAGGTATTATCGCCAAACTATCATAGTTACATCAATTAATAGCGGTTCAATAAATCTGTAAAATAGATTTATTGAACCGCTTTTTCATTTGCATTTAAATTTCTATTTTAACAGCTCACTAAAATTTACGAATATTTTAGCTGCATGACTGCGTTTGGTTGCTGTACTTGGTGAAAACTTACCATCACTTCCTGTAACAATACCAACATTATAGAGCATAGCTATTGCACGTTTTGTTTCATCATTATATGGGGCGATATCTGTAAAAGGTAATTCCCCCTTTGCAACATAAGTTTGCTGTAACTTTTGTTCATAGGCACGGTTAATCATTAACGCTAATTGTGCACGAGTAACAGGTTGACCCGGGTTAAACTTGCCCTTGTTCCCCTTTATCAAGCCATGTGTATACGCCGCTGCAATTTCTGTTTGAGTCTCAGCATCATAGCTCGAAATATCTGTAAAAGGTGCTTTTTCTGATGTTGTTAAGCCTAGGCTTCGAACAAGCATTGCCGCAGCCTGTACGCGTGTTACATTGTGCTCTGGTTTAAACGTACCATCAGAATAGCCCTTCATAATACCCGCCTGCGCTGCTTTTTGAATAAAATCTTTTGCCCAATGATTTTCTGTATCTGTAAAGTTTAATGTACCATCCGTTGTAACTGTTACGGCTGGACTTTGTATACTTTCATTACCTGCCGCATCAACTGCTTTTACAGCAACAGTCAAAGCAGTATTCTCTGCTAAATTTTCAAGCGTAATAGCTGTTTTATCAGCACTTTGTGTAGAAGACAGTTTTCCATTCACATAGATATTGTAATTTGTCACCCCTACATTATCAGTTGCTTCCTGCCAAGTCACCTGTACAGCTGTACTATTTTTAACGTTTACTTGTATTGCACTAGATGCATCCCACATTTTATTTGCTTTAATGATTGGTAGAAATGCTTCGTTTGCTACTGCTAAATAACCCGCTTCACTTAAATGAATATTTTCTGGGTTTGGTAAATAGTTCGCTACATCTTTTGCTACAACTTCAAAAGTAGGAACGAAAACTGCCCCCACTTTCTGTACAGTTGTTTTAATTGAAGTATTCATGACTGCTAGTAACATTTTAAATTGTGTCTGTAAATCCTCATTCAAGTAGGGGAAAGAATTATAGTAACCCATGACATAAACTTGCGCTTGTGGATTGAGGCGATAAATCTCTTCTAAAATAGCTGCAATATTCTGCATTGCTTCTTGGGATGCTTTTAATATTTGTGCTGCGTTCACGCCTGTTGCAAGTGAATCTTGTAAAATTGGCAATAAATCATTAGCACCAGCTGTTAGGGTTATTAGTTCAGCTTCTTGAATTGATGCTCGAAGTTTTGCCTGCTCGCTCGCGTAGCCAAAGCCGGTCACTGGTTTTTCTACATCACCTTGTAAATCCGCCAAGACGTTTTTTGTTGTATAGCCTGAATAAGCAAATCCCTTATTATAAGAAGTGATAAACCCCTCTTGTTGCAACACTTGCGCTACAAAATCTGTATACCCTAACCCGATGGCACCGACTTCATTCATACCATGTGCCAAGGAATCTCCTAGGGCAACGTAATCTGCCTGTTCAATCCAGCTCGGTGCTATTGTATCGCTCGTTTCCTGTGCACTCGCAACTACTGGAATTGTTAATTGTAATGCTAGTACACTAGCAGCTAAAAAACGGAACTTCTTTGAAAATTGCATGTTCCTACTCCTCCTAACAATCTAATAGTAACTAGTTTACTAGATAAAGGATAAAAATAGGTTAAATAATTGCAAGATTTTTCAACGCATTTTTATTTTCAATTATGTGCCGAGCTATTTGTTTCTCTTCTCGACCTGAACCTTTCCATAAATACCACCGCCACCAACTGCAATACTTAATTGGCCTATTCGGGCAAAATCAATCATTGTAGCAATTTTATGTGGCACGATTTGTTCAAGCTGTTCTATTGTCACACGATGCAAGATAGCCATCTCTGTTCCAAAAGCCTCGATTAACCGTTCCATCATTTTCGGTCCTAAACCTGGAATAAATTCAAGAGGTATTTGATGTATATAAGGTGGTCTCTCGCGCACATTTACAATCGGCTCTGATAGTTCCTTAATACGTGTTGCAACACCTTTTATAATTTGCATACTCCCGCAAACTGTACAGCTCGTTGCCTCAGCTTTTAACTGTTCCCCACATTTTGTACACACCGTTTGATGGTATTTACCAAGCAAGGGATTCAATCCGTAATTGGCTACAATCGCTCGACCTTCCCATTCATGAAGCGCGTTTTTCAATTCTGTAAAGTTAGCCTGCTTTAATCGTAGCTTTTGATATTCACGTGCTATTTTCCCTAATGAATGCGCATCGGAATTTGTCACGAAAGGATATTGTTGAAGTTCCCTTATGGCACTCACCATATTTGTATCTGAGCTTAAGCCAAGTTCGATTGCATCAATTAACTGTGGATCAAATACTTCCGTTAAACTGCGATGTACGCCTTTACCAAACAAGCTTTTAAAAGGTGTAAATACATGCGCAGGAATAAAAAGTCCCCCTATATCACACACTTTTTCTTGTAGTGTTCGACCGTCACAATAAATACGTTGCGAACTCAAATGGATATTTTTCATATGTTTCAGCATCCAATCCGAAAACTCCTTCATTACCGTAAGCGTTGGAAAATAGGCCAGCACATGAATAGGACCTTGACAGCTACTATCGAATATTTCAATTTCCGAGCCTGGGATAAGTGTTGTTTCTTGAAAGCGAAGCCCCCCTTCAGCTAATTCTTCCAGCTCACCCTGTTCAATCATTTTGGTCATTTCCTCTATTACTTCGGGTGAATGACAATCAATGATTCCAATTATATCTAGCCCTTTTCTAGCACTAGCTGTCTCTAAAATTCGGGCTAATGTTAAAGTCTTACTACCCGTAATTTTCACAACACGCCCACTTACCGTACGACCAATATGAATATGTAAATCTGCATAGTACTCTTTAAACAATGAAAATCTCTCCTTCAATCCATTACTTTCTAATAAAAAATGAAAAAACCTTACATAGCTGCAAGGCATTTTTCACTTATGATGGATGATTATTATGAGTGCTATTATTGGTCTGATAAGCACCCGAACCTTGCGAGGACATTGTCGCACAATCATACGCCACTAATGTAACACCTATTTTCTTTTCTAGCTCATTTATTTTATCGAGCTGTTGCTTATCTAATTGAGCAATCTTAACGTCTTCCATTTTTCATCACTTCTCCTTTCAAAAGTAAAGTTCCCGGAAAAGCTCCTATATATACAAAAAATAAATGACTGATTATCAGTCATTTTCTTTGACTTCATGTCATCTATTCTGTAACATACTAAATAAGCATTCCAAAAGCGAGGGATTTCAGATGTCAAAAGAAGAAAAAATTATTCAAGCTGCTATTGAAGTATTTCGAGAAAAAGGGATAGAAAAAGCGAAAGTATCCGATATCGTAAAAGCTGCTGGGATTGCACAAGGCACATTTTATCTTTACTTTCCATCACGATTGTCTGTCATGCCTGCGATTGCTAAAGTCATGGTCGAAAAAATTATTACAGCAATTGAACAAGGTGTCCATGGGCAGGAATCATTTGAACAGCAACTTGAACAAGTGATTGATATTGTCTTTTCTTTAACCGAAGAATATCGAGATGTTTTTGCTCTTATTTATGCTGGTATCACACAAACGGAGCATATGAAAGAATGGGAAAATATCTATGCACCCTACTATGAATGGATGAACGATTTCTTATCGGTTGCACAAAAACAGGGAATTATACGCGATTCTCTAAATACAACACGCTCCACGAAACTTATTATTGGTTTAGTAGAATCTGCAGCCGAACAGATTTATTTGTATGATGATAGTGAGGACGAAACAATTAGACTTCAAAAGCTAGAGCTTCTAGATTTTTTACATCATGCACTCGGTCTACGTCACAACTAGTGACGTTCTCTTTTATATTAAATTGACTGATTGTCAGTCATATAAATTGTTAATAGAAAGGATTTTATCTATGCAAAAAGATTGGATTTATGTTGGTTTAACGAGTTTATTTGAATTGTTTTGGATATTTGGCTTTAATGTAGCAAGCGCTTGGTGGCATTGGGTTATTATTGTAGTCCTGATTGCCGTTGATTTTCATTTTCTATCGAAGGCTTGTGAAAACCTACCTACTGGAACTGTTTATGCGGTTTTTGCTGGTGCAGGAACAATTGGTACGGCCCTGATGGATATTTTTATTTTTGACGGTGAATTTAGCTCTATTAAAGGCATCTTTATGTTTATTTTAGTTCTTGGTGTTATAGGGCTTAAGCTGGCAGATAACTCTCCAAAAGATAAAGATACAGAGAAAGGGGCAAATGTATAATGGGTTGGTTACTCGTACTACTAGCATCTATTGCAGAAATTATCGGTGTAATTGGTTTACGTTTTTATAGTCAGAAAAAAACTGTACGTAATTTATTATTATATATTGGCGGCTTCGGTCTGTCATTCGCCCTTTTATATGCATCCTTTAACTATTTACAGTTAAGTATTGCCTATGTTGTGTGGATTGGCATTGGTACGGTTGGTGCAGTAGTCGTTAATATTATTTTCTTCGGAGAATCTAAAAACTTCACCCGAATCATTAGCATCATTGCCATTATCATTGGTGTAGCTGGTTTAAAAGCGGTGGCATAAAGCAAATAATGACTTTGATTTTTCATATATCAATTGAGTCAGGCTTTAGCTTTAGTTCAACATATTGTCAGTCAAAACCGCCGTATAAACGGACCAAGGATGCGGTTGCTAAAGAAGCTGGTGGCGTGTGCTTATTTGATTCTAAAGGGCACGTTGAACAAACTTCGGTGTCACTAATATTTGTGGCAAAATTTTTGAAGCTGATGAAGTATTATCTACAAATAACCGCGCCTCATTTAAAATAATAAGTAAAAATGGACGTTTCTCAAATAAACTGGGAAATGTCCATTTTTCATCTTTTGACTTAATACATCCAGCTTTCTATTGTGTGTTCCTATGTACATGCCAATATAATTTCACATTTATATAATTGAACTTTCTTTCAAAGCTTTTTTTGTGAATTGTTCAGACACATATGTTAAGTACGGTTTTCCTGTCAACGGGTGTACTTGAATATCTGCATATACACCAAATACCTCTCTTAGTAAAGTTGGTGTGAGCACTTCTGCTGGCGTTCCATAGTGTACGATTCTTCCCTGCTGTAACACATAAATAGTATCGCAATACATAGCAGCGATATTCAAATCGTGTAGCGCTGCCACTACAGTCAAATGTAGTGTTTGAATTAAATCCATCAGTTGTAATTGGTGCTGAATATCTAAATGATTCGTTGGTTCATCTAGAATAATCACCTGTGCTTGTTGAGCGAGAGCACGAGCAACCATCACTCGTTTCTTTTCTCCTCCTGAAAGAGAGCTAAAGCTACGGGTTTCTAAATGGGCAATACCCGTTTGCGATAATGCTTCTTTGACAATTTGAAAGTCATCTTCATGGTCAAGTTCAAACAATTTTTTATGAGGAGTTCTTCCCATGCTAACCAGATCTCGTACTTGAAAATCGAATAATACAGGAGTTTCCTGACTAACAACAGCTAGATTTTTTGCAATAGTTTTACTCGTTTGCTTCAAAATGTCTTTCTCGTTCAGTAAAACCGTTCCACTTTCTGGCTTTAATAGACGATACATATTTTTTAAAAGTGTTGATTTTCCACTGCCATTGGGACCAATTAAGCCGACAAATTGCTTTTCTTTTATTTGAATGCTCACCTCATGTAAAATACGCTGATCATGAATGGAGAATGATACTTGTTTCGCTTCTAATGTCATATGTTTTAGTCTCCTTCACCGAAAGAATAATTGTTACGACGCAGTAACCAAATGAAAAATGGCCCTCCACAAAATGCAGTAATAATACCAATTGGCATTTCCTCTGGCGCAATTAGTATTCGTGCAAGCGCATCTGCCCAAACTAAGAAAATCGCTCCTAATAAAGCACTAATGGGGATAACATATTTATAATTTGAACCTATAATTAACCGGACAATATGTGGAATAATCAAGCCAACAAACCCAATCGAGCCACTTACAGCAACAAGTACGCCTGTAAGTAGAGATACAAGAACAACAAGTTGTATTCGGAATTGTTGTAGATTAACACCTAATGTTACTGCTGCCTCTTCTCCAAGTAGAAGCAAATTCAAATTCCGATAATGGAGCCAAAGCAAGGCAAAGACAACGACAAAAATAATTGTTGGGATGAGTAGATTATTCCATTTAGCACCTGCTAGACTCCCTAGCATCCAGTACATTACTGCTTTCATGCCACCCTCTTGCTTCGACATCATTAATATAAAATTCGAAGTGGCTGATAAAATAAATGATACGGCCATTCCTGCTAGTAACAAGCGAAAGATAGAAATTCGCCCACCTACACGTGATAAGAAAAACACTAATACAATCGCTAGTAAAGAGCCTAAAAACGCAGCGATAGAAAGTGCGTATATGCCTAAAAATGAAAAGGCGCCTAAAATTATGACCGCCGTAGCCCCAACTGTTGCACCAGATGAAACCCCTAAAATATACGGATCCGCAATTGAATTACGAACGAGTGCTTGGATGGCAGCACCAGCAATAGCTAATCCTCCCCCAACGATTGCGGCAAGTAAAACACGTGGCACACGAATTTGCCAAATAATAATTTCTTGTGAGCGACTCCAATCTTGCTCTATCCAATTTTGGACAAGTGGAATTTTTGAAAGGATAACTTTCCAAACATACAACGGTGTTATAGAAACGGAACCAATCATGATGGCGAAAGTAATTGAAATGAATAGCAATAGGAGAAGCAGGATAGAAAGTAAGATAAATTTATTCTTTGGGAACAGGTACTGTTTCTTCATCTGTTTATTAACTCCTAGTCAAAAATGATAGATGTGAAGCAATAAAAAAAGGTATTCTACGCAAAAAATTTGCATAGAAATACCCTCGAATAAACAAAAGTAAGAAATGTATCCTTCAATTGTCCGTAATTGCTTGCATCCTCGTGGGCATTACAGGTAACAACTAATTGGCAGGTCTCCTGGCTTCGATTCATCATTGCTATGACAGCCTTCCCATTTAAAAAACAGTGGCTTATATATCATAGAATTCCTCGTTACAGTTGCGGGACAGCACCGGATTTACACCGATTTCCCTTTTAAGTGACGCTTTAAAAGGCATCACACCAATAGTATCTGAAATATTAAAATTATGACGATTCTAACATACATAATTATAGTAGTCTATACATATTTTATCTTTTTACCATATCTAAACCATGTATCTCCTCGCTAAACAGGGAATTTTACGTTAACTTAATTTATTTATAAAGTTGACACAAAGTTTTTATTTTCTTAAAATATCACTAACAACTTTACTAAAAAGAGGAGATATTATGACAACAGTAGCTGAACATGGACATCATAAATTAAGAACAGTCGACCTGGCCTACATTGGCTTATTTTCTACATTGATGATGATTGGTGCAAATATTACTTCCTTTGCACCTTTCATGGTAGTTGGAAGCGTGCCTATCACATTACAGACGTTTTTTGCTATTTTAGCAGGACTTATTCTTGGTAGTAGAAAAGGAGCGCTCGCCTGTACCGTCTATATGTGTATCGGTTTAGCAGGGGCACCTGTATTTGCTCGTTTCGGAGGGGGTTTTGGACAAATTTTAAGCCCGACATTCGGCTTTATCGTAACTTTTATTTTAGCAGCCTTTATCGCAGGGCTTATAATAGAAAAAAGTGCTACGAAAAAAAGCTATGTCATAGCCGCACTAAGTGCAATGACCATTAATTATTTACTTGGTACAAACTGGATGTATTTTGCTTATAAACTATGGGCTAGTGCACCTGAAGGATTCACCTATAAAATGGCATGGCTTTGGATGATGCCACCATTGCCAAAGGATATTATCTTAGCCGTATTCGCTGGTATTTTCGCATATCGTGTGGAAAAAGTGCTGAAAATTATTGCGGTGAAATAATACGAAACCTATTTTGATAAAAACTCCACTCAATAACTTTAGAGAGTGGAGTTTCAGACTATAGACATACTCAAAGTTGAGTTTTTACAGTAAGTCTTATTTTTTAAAAAATAGAAGTTTCTATAAGAACCCGTTGATTTTCGCTACGGCGGACGCTTTTCGCGGGCATGGCTTCAGTCCATCATTTATTTCAACAAAGTGACAAGTAACAAATCTATGCACGATGTAAAGAGACGATTGAACGCGTATGTGCGGATGCGAAGAAAAGTATGGTATGCGTTGGACAACCTTTCGAAGGATTAAAAAATTGTCCATGCAGGCGGTACTTACTTTTACTGCTATGGATTTGAAGAAGCTAGTTTATGGTCATAGCAAAGTTCTAAAGTGGCAGAAGTTGGTTAAACGTAGCGTAATACTGTCGTTAATAGTGGCTATTTGTAACTACTATTTCTGATAAAGCTTCAAAAGGTATTCGGAATGTGATCATTCCGAATACCTTTTGTCGTCAATCTGAAACTCCACTCTAGAGTGGAACTTTACTATTTATAAAATAGATATGATATGCAGTCTTCATCCATAATTTCTGCACATTTATTTGCTACATTTACGGCAAATGAAGAAGGAGGAATTGGCTTTGAAACTACAAAAAAAATGGCGTGTAGGCTTACTGACGGTAGTTGCCGTTCTGGTATTATCCGCGTGCTCAGAAAATACAGCCGATACAAAAAAAGAAAGCAAGGCTGAACAACAAAGTGAAATGGACCATTCTTCGATGAATCATTCCAGTTCAGGTGAAATACCAGCAACTCTGAAAAACGCAGAAAACCCAATATATCCTGTTGGTAGTACTGCTATTATTGCAGATGGCCATATGGAAGGTATGAAAGGTGCTGAAGCAACTGTTGTTGGAGCTTATGATACAACTGCTTACATTATCTCGTATGAACCAACTACAGGTGGCAAACGTGTGGAGAATCATAAATGGGTCATTCATGAGGAATTATTAAATCCAGATAGCGCACCTTTAACACCTGGAACAGAAGTAAAAACGGCTGCTTCACATATGGAAGGAATGGAAAATGCGATGGTGCGTATTGATGAGGCACTACAAACCACTATTTATATGATTGATTATGTATCTACGACAAATGGAGATGTTATTAAAAATCACAAATGGGTTACTGAAGATGAACTAACAAAAAATGAATAGATGAAGGGGCTGTCTAAAAAGTCCTTCAAACAATACAATCCGCTTTCCTATATGGTAAAAATCCGCTTCGCTTTCCGCGGGCAAGGCATGAGCCGCATCGGTCGCTAACGCTCCCTGCTGGGTCTCATGCTCTTGTTTTTCCTGCTCCTGTCGCTACGTTTCACTCATTCTTTCGTCGCATATATGACTGCTCCTGTCGCTACGTTTCACTCACGCTTTCGTCACAAATATGACTGCTCCTATCGCTACGTTTCACTCACGCTTTCGTCGCATATATGACTGCTCCTGTCGCTACGTTTCACTCACGCTTTCGTCGCATATATGACTGCTCCTGTCGCTACGTTTCACTCACGCTTTCGTCACAAATATGACTGCTCCTGTCGCTACGTT